>JAQBVM010000225.1 GCA_027623095.1 Verrucomicrobiota bacterium | reverse complement strand
CTCAATCACCGATTTGAACGCCGTTCGCCGGGAATTTTTAACCCTCCGCACGCTGACAGACGTAACACCGTGGAGGCCACTGCCATGCCGCCCAGAATTCCCAAAAAGTCGGCGTAGAGCGCCAGCAGCGGCATCATCACCAGCAGCGCCAGGAGCCGGGGAATCACGAGAAAGTCAATTGGCGAAATGCCCAAGGATTGCAGGGCGTCAATTTCCTCGCCGACGCGCATGTTGCCGAGTTGGGCCGCGTAGGCCGCGCCGGTCCGCCCCGCCACGACGATGGCGGCCATCATTGGCCCCATCTCCCGCACCACCGAGAGTCCGACCACATTGACGATGAAAATATCCGCTCCGAATTGATGCAATTGCAGGGCCGCCTGAAAGGCGACAATAGCCCCCACGAGAAAACTGATCAATCCCACGATGGGCAGGGCCATCGCTCCGCACAATTGCATCTGCCTCAGGCAATCCTTCCACGGAAAGCATTGGGGCCACCGGAGCGAATGCCACAGCCCCAGGGTGGAGTCGCCGACAAACCGCGCGACTTGTCCGGCCCCGGCGCCCCACTTTTTCGCGGCCAATCCGGTCGTCGTCAGAAACGAGACCGGGGTTTCATCCTTTTGCGGCGCCGCAACACTGGCGGCCGCCACCTGAGCCACCAATCTTCGCAGTCCTTCTGGCAGCGCGTCGATGTCAAAATCCACCTTGTGTTTGGCGCACCACGACTGTCCGTGCAGCAAGAACAGCAACAGCGCGCTGTCCCACTCGGCCAGGTTTTCCTGGATCACTTTTATGCGCGTCACCTCCCGGTTCTCAACCAGCTTGTTCCACTCCGGCTTTTCCCGCAGCAGGCTCCAACTGCCGCTGATTTTGACCAACAAGGCGCTTCCACTCCGTTCCGTGTCCACCGTTGCCTGAGCGGCCCTGGCCTCCATTGCCATCCCGGCATGGCTGGTTTTTTCCGCAAGACTCATATGTAGAACCTGGACGAAACGGACTTGTCCCCGCGACTCTACGCGAGACAAGAGGCACATGCACCCGTTAAGTTCCTTGAAGGTTGCTCATATCCGCCGGAAACGTTCGGGGACGTTCGTTGCGGGAGCAGGGCGCGTTGCCTCCGGTGGCCGCGTCCTACGGTTAATTCGCGGTGACTCGGGGGGAAGCTTGTTCCTTGATGCGGTCTGGCAACTCCGCCTGACTGGCCGGCTTAGGCAGCCAGCGTTCGTCCAGGCCTTCTTTCTCGGCAACGTCCTCCATCCGCCGGCCGGCTCCCGCTTCAAAGGCCTCGTAAATTCGCGTCAGGATCAGGGGATGCCAGTATTCCAATTTACGCACGCCGCGGCTTTCATTGCGCTCGAGGCTGTTGCGGTGGCCGATGGCCAGCTCCACCCAGAGCGTCTTGATCACGCCCTTGGTTCCCTTGAGGTTTTCCCGGGGCATCCGCGCCAGCGGGTTTGGCGGATGATTCACCGGGTCAAAGGGGTCGTGGACCTTGAGAAAGTTCGCCTCCTCGCCCCGCCCATCGTGTTCCAATCGCCGAATGACGGCCCGGTATTTTCGTTCACGCCGCTTGTCAATGCCCTTGTCGTTGGCCACGCCTTGCATCGTTTCCTTCGTAAGCGACTCATAGCAGAAGTAGGGCAGCACCACCATGCCGGCGTAGGGAATGCCGCGAATGTACTCGGTCGTGCGGACCGTCCGCCCCTCGTTGTATTCCAATCCGATCCGGCTGCCGGAAAAGAGAGTGATGAAGAAGGGCGCCACGACTTTGCCATACCAGGGAGGCTCGATCCGCGCCGCCTCCTTGACCGTGACGGGCTGCGGCAAGGGGCCGGTCCAGGCGCCTTGCTGGTCAATCGCCAGATGCGCGCACCCGCTCGCCAGCAACAGCGTAAGGGCTAATCCGGCCGCCGGCAGAAAACGCACGAGCGACCGAAGCCGCGCCCGGTGGTATTTGCCCGCGCCGCCCGCCGCGCTTCCGCGAGGGCATCCGGAACTGTCGGGGCAAACCGATTCGTGTCGAGAGAAAGCCGCCGCTTCGGAAATTTGGGTGGCAGACTTGACCGTCTTAAAGTTAGTACGTTGCCTAATCATAATGTTTTCTTTGGATGGATTGATGTAGTTGAACATGGAACACGGTCCCCGATCAAAATTTGCCGACTTGGTATTATTGGAAAATCAGAGTTGCTTTGGCCCGCCTGCACGGGTTCGGCGTGGAATAGAAAGTCTGCTTTTGCCTTCCGTGCGATGCGGTGCAGGCAAGCTTCGGCCAGCGACGGCTGAGGTGAACCAGCCGAGCCGCTTTCCAGCAGGGCCACCAAAACTCGTTCGCCCTTCTCGCGCCGGGCCAGCGCCTCGTCGAGCCAGTTAGTGATCACCAGGGGCACATCGTGGCCCGAACGACAGGAGAACAGGATGACGTGCGAGTGGGCGACCGCGTCGCTGGCCATTTGAAGAGCGCGCGGGTGATAAAGGAATTTGGCGCGCCACCACGAAAAGGTAACCTCCAGCATGTCGCCAAGTTCACTCAGCAGATGCGGCACGGCACGCTGCGCACGGAACTTGGTGAGATCGTCATCAAAAACACCACAGATGGCGATGGATGATTTGACTTGTGCGGGCGGGTCAAACGCGCGGTCTGCCTCGAACGAGGTCGTTTTTATGCCCCCACCTCGACGACGCAGTTGCACGAACCGAACTCGTTGGGCACGACCCCGCAGGCGTGCGGATCATTCTGCCAGTCGCCGTCCACGATGAATCGATACTCGTAACGGCCCGCCGACAGCGGGACGCAGGCGCGCCACACACCACGATCGTCCTGGTGCATCGGCATGCCGTCAAAATTCCAGTCGTTAAAATCGCCGGCCAGATGCACCTGTTTGGCCATCGGCGCTTCGTAGCGAAACTCCACCGCGCGCGACCCATTATTCGGGTACTGTCTGGTTGATTTGATACGCTGCTTGCGTGACATGATGATTCCTTTCTTCGTTGTTCATGCGTTTAGCTGGCGACTCGCTCCAGTTAAAGGATCAGGCGGGTCGTCAAAGGTGAGAACCGCCATGGAGTCAAAAAATTCCCCGCCTCCGGTTGTCCCACTCGTTCGGTCCGCGCGGATGGCGGACGCCGTCGCCAGGTTGTCTCCGCCGGAACGAATCGTGTTGCTCTCATACCTCCACTTCGGCGTGATCGGCGCATCCTTCGACGCGTCTTCGGCGTGCCGGGTTTCAACCTGTATGGCTCGACGGAAACCGGCCATCTGCTCATGGAAAACGAGCGCGGCGAAATGAAACCCATCTACGACAACGCGTTCTTGAAAGTCGTTTCGCTGAGTCAACTCACGGCGAGCAGCGAGACTTTTTCGTCCATGTGATTGCGCGCAATCCCGTGTGCCCGCGGATCGAGCGTTGGTTTTCCGTCCGCGAGAAACAGGTAGTGGTGATGCCCGTGGTTGAGCGCAACCTGGATTAGCCAGATGCCGTCAGGTCGGCGCTTCATCGGGTGTGAGCTCGGGTCCCAATCATTAAAGTCACCGATCAAAAACACCCGATGGGCGTTCGGAGCCACGCAAACAAAGTTGACGGGCTTGACTATCTGTTTGGCGGAGTATCGATCTGGCGCGGGAGCGAACTGCGGATAATAAGTTAAGTCGGATTGATCGGGAAAAGACTTCATGGTGGTATTCAAATTCACTGGTTAAGAAAGGTGCCGGTGCTTTCGGGGCCCGCCTTCCAAATAGTTCAAGCCGCTTGAGCCAGCGTTTCGCGTGGAAACATTTGCAGGGCGCGAGCGCAACGCCGCCCTTTGACCGTGAGCCAAAAAGCGCGAAATCCGGTTCTATTCAGCCGCCGCACGAAACCGCGTTTGGCCAGGCCCTTCAAGACTATGAAGGTACCTTCGATGCTTCGCACCGTTCCTTGCGGGAAATGGATCAAGCCGTCGCCGCTGGCGCCGCTGAGAATGTCTTTTTCCAAGGCCGTGAGTTCGTTCATAGCAATTTCAAAGGGAGGATTCATTGGCGGGTCGGTAAAGCTCAATCAAAGCGCCACCACCGCTTGGCGTTCTTTCCATTAACGTGGTGGGTTGACAGAGATGTCTGCCGGGTGAATTTCTCAATCAGTAATTGGCTTCGGGCTGCCGTTAAAGCCATGATGAACTCATCATAGCTCAGATACCGTTCGGCGGGGCTTTTCGCCAGGGCACGGACCAGCGCTTCGCAGGTGGGCGGGGTGGTCCCGTCAACCACTTCTGCGGGCGGAGTCAGAGGCGTGAACAGATGTGCCTGAAGCACGTGCTCAAGGGTGGGTCCTTCAAAAGGTGGGCGGCCGGTCAGAGCGTGGTACAGAGTTCCCGCGAGGCTGTACAGATCGGAGGAAAACGATTCCGGCTCTCGTTTCACTTTTTCTGGAGCCACGTAATACGGTGTGGCCCACAACGTCGGTTCTTGCTCGGCATCGCTGAGGGCGGCGCGGGCCAGGCCAAAATCAACCAGCTTGGGCTCGCCTTCTCCGTTAAACAAAACATTCCCAGGTTTTATGTCGCGATGAAGAAGATTCATTTTTAGCGCAGCAGCCAGCGCTGACGCAATTTTGACACCAATGTCGAGCACCTCTAATTCCGGGAGACGCTGTTCCTCTTCAATCCGGCTCAGAAGGCTTCCGCGGTCGGCCAATTCCATGACCAACCACGACTGCCCTGCAAACTGCTCAAAGCTGTAAATCGAAATGATGTTGGTGTGATTGAGTGCGGCACAAGTCTGCGCCTCGCGGCGAAAGTCATCTCCTGCGTTGGCATTACCGGCAAACTGCGGGTTCATCAGTTTGATTGCGACTACTCGCTGCAGGAGGAGATCCGCCGCCTGATACACCGTTCCCATGCCACCCGTTCCGATGAGGGTGTGCAATTGATATTGGCGCAACTGCATTGGCATCAAAATGGGATGATGGCATCGGCCGCACGGGACTGTTGTCAACGGCAGCAGATCGAAAGGAACAAAATTCTTCGCGCCGCAAACGCGGCAAGCCACCATCTGCAAGTTCCGCCGGTTTTCACGGGTTTCCAGCTTCGGGCCTGCGCCGTATTCGGAATTCAGTGTCGCCGATGTTTGCATTCTTCTCTCCGGCCGGGATGGCCTCTTAGGTTTATTTATGTATCATTGATATGACAGATTGGAGGCCGGCAAATTCCAGGAAGATCACGTCGCCGGGCGTGCGTTTGAGAGCACACACTCTCCGCTTTCGACTGCGCACTTCTTCCGGAACAGGGTTAGTTTATTGAGTTTCATCGTAGGGACTCATTTTGGCAGCTGTGCGAGTTGAGTCGGTACTCGCTGCCTTGATTGAACCGACTGCCAGCGTCGTCCATTTCGCGCGCACGCATTTACCTCAAACGCAGTGCGGCGCGCTCTTCCAACCACTTGAAGTCCTGGCGACCAGGCGCATCGAACGGCAGTGTCCCATATTGGGTCTTGACGGGGACTTTAGTAGTCCGGCTGAGCCATTTGTGGAGCTCAGCATGGCCGTCGGCGAAGGTGAGACTCCCGGAGCCGTTGTGATAGGATGCGGGAATATCTCCCCATTGGCCCACATTAAACCCGTTGATGAAATAGCCGTCGTTGATCGAGTCGGCGTGTTCATCAATGGTGACAAATTCAATCAAGTTGATCGCATTCAAGGGTCGTTCTTTTGTTTTGATTGATCGGCTCTAAGCACAGGTAAGATCCACTCTCCGTCCAATATTGAACGCGGTGGTGCGGGGGTCGCGCAAGAGGCTGGTTGGCGGAGTCATTCCCAGCAAACAAAAACTCAGCCGGCCTAATATGGGGTCTTCGGTTCGAGCATTGTAATACGCGCGAATCGCAGCAAAAAATTCGTCCGTCGAAAACCGAAGACCGCGAACGGCATCCAGGTTTTCCACAATGAGGACCAAGGGTCCGCTGCATTTGACCAAGAACACGTCACGGATGGCGCCAAAGAAACGCTGGAGTGGACTGAGGTGGCATTTGTCTATCCAAAACGCATTCGCTTCTTTCTCCAGGCCCAGTTGCTCTGCCATCCGCTTCAACATCGCTCCATACCACCGTTCGAGTGTTGAAGCTTGCCCCAGAGCACCGAGGTCGAGTGCGGCAACCGTATGGCCAGCCTCAAACAGACGCTTGACGAGCTGAGGCACTAAGCAGGAGATCGAGATGTTCTGCCCGATGACCACATAGCAAAATTCACGTTCGAGCAACGATCTGTATATCTCCGAGAGGATCTTTCGCGTGAGAGTTGGAAACTTAATTTGCACTTAACACTTTGGCGCTTTGCTGCCACGGCTTACTTCAGCGGAGCGGCCTGGAAAGTCTTGGTCGCGCTTTCTCGCAAGGCAGTTTCATAGCGCGGATCTTTGGGCGACATCGTGGGGCGCGGCGCGTGAGCGAATTGTTGTCCAGAATTCAGTCCGCCGCTCGGCTCTCCCCCTGATACCACGCCCGTGAGTTGTTGCAGACCTTGCATACCGACAACATCACCGGCACTTCCACCAGGACGCCGACCACGCAGGCCAATGCCGCGCCGGAACTTGGGCCGAAAAGCGTGATGGCCACGGCGACGGCGAGTTCAAAGAAATTGCTCGCTCCGATGAGCGCGCCGGGCGACGCCACGTTGTGCGGCACTTTGAGCCGACGCATTAACAGGTAGGTGAGGCTGGAATTGAAATAGACCTGAATCAAAATCGGGATCGCCAGCAGAATGACCGCGAACCATTTCGTCGTCAGGTTCTCGGCTTGGAACGCAAAGATGAGGACCAGCGTCAGCAGCAACGCCCACATCATCAGAGGATGGAACTTCGGCAGGAAGTGTTTCTCGAACCAGACTCTGCCGTGCGACTCGATTAACAGCTTTCGAGTTAGCCAGCCGGCCGCCAGCGGAATCACAATGAACACCACCACGGAAGTTATCAGCACCCTTGGTGGAACAACGACGTTCGCCACACCGCAAAGGAACATGACGATGGGCGCAAATGCCACGAGCATGATGAGATCGTTCACAGCCACTTGCACGAGCGTGTAAACCGGGTCGCCATCCGTGAGATAGGACCAGACGAACACCATCGCTGTGCAAGGCGCAGCCGCCAGGATAATCAGACCGGCGGTGTAATTCTTCGCCGTTTCCGGGTCAATCCAGGGAGCAAACACATGCTGCATGAACACCCAAGCAAGCAGCGCCATACTAAACGGCTTGACCAGCCAGTTCACGAACAGCGTCACCATGAGTCCCTTGGGCCGCTTCGCGATTCCGCCGATGGCGCCGAAATCCACCTTGAGCATCATCGGATAAATCATCAACCAGAGCAGGATGCCAATCGGCACGTTTACCTGTGAGCCTTGGCCGAACTCCAGTTTGCTCAACATCGCTGTGGCGCTGGGAAATAGTTTGCCGAAGGCTACGCCCACGACCATGCAGACCAATACCCACACCGTCAGGTGTCGCTCGAAGAATGGCAATCGCTTTGGCGGAGCGGCGGGAACAACCGTTGCAGCGGTAGATGGATTGCTCATGCGGATTGAGCCGCTTTCGCCTGATCACGGCGACCATCGGCGTAAGCCTCGAACACCATTTTGATTTCATCACGCACCTTGCGAAACACCGCCCGCTTCTCCTCGTCCGTTCCCTCAGCCTTGGCCGGGTCGCAAAAGCCCCAATGGTGGCGGTTCGCCTGGCCGGGAAATACCGGGCAAACCTGGTCCGCATTGCCGCAGACGGTGATGACGGTTTCCACAGGCTGCCGCAAAAAATCGTTCATGTGTTTGGAGTGATGCGTGGAAATATCAACGGCAATTTCCTTCATCACTTGAATGGCCAGCGGATGGACATAGCCGGCGGGCATCGACCCGGCGCTTTGGACGTTGAGCGTGTCGCCAGACGCAGCGCGCAAGATGCCTTCGGCAAGATGGCTGCGGCACGAATTGCCGGTGCAAAGGATGAGGACGGTAGGCTTCATTTTTTGCATTGGCGTTTGCATAATTCAGCGGGGTCTTGCTTAAGAATCGTCTTGAGTCGTGTGTTGTCATCCAGAACGCACGGGTTGCCAGCGAGGGCCTTCTCGATCCACTCCAGGGCTTCGCGCACAACCGCCGGGGCGTTCTTCGCCGGCAATTGGTAGTAAATCCAGCGGCCATCCTTGCGCGATTCCACCAGTCCGGCTTGAAACAGAATGGACAGGTGTTTGGAGATGGTGGACGGGGCGAGGCCGAACAGTTCGGTGATCTGGCAGACGCACAATTCGCCTTGACGCAACGCCAGCAGCGCGCGAACGCGATTCTCATCCGCCAGCGCCTTGGTGAGGTTCATGAACTCGCGCATAGTCTGTTTCCTTATTTCGCCATACAACGAAATGATTATCGGAAAGCAAGTCCGTGCTGTCAACAATGAGCTTGAAAACATCGCAATGAGGCGCGTCGGGTGAGAGTAGACGTGCGAAGCCGCACGACAAGAGCTGCTCCGGCCAAAAGCAACAGTGCTTGTTGCGAAAACGCGACGGATGTTCCGAACGACGTCCAGAGCGTCCCGCCGATGATGTTCCACAGGAAATCGCCCTGCCGAACACGATCGATGGCAGTAGTAAGTCGCTCGGTTGGGAGTGTGGGATCGTGCGCGACGATTACCACCAGAAAACAGGTTAATGATCGCAAATGCAGCCGTATTCGGCGCGTTTGCACCCGCCGCAGATGTGCATGTCCAATTTGAACCGCAGGTTTTGCGGTCTGGAGTTTGCTGTCTGCTTGAATTGCACAACGACATTGTAGCCATCGCCTTCGGGCATCTTCGTCTTGCTCACGAGCGAGTCGCCCTTCTTCTCGAATTGAAGCGTGGCTTTCCCGCTTGCGGCGTCAGCGATGACGGTCACACTCTGCGTGCTGGCGGCGACGGGTTTCATGTCCTCACTGTAGAAATGGATTGAAACGCTGCGATCTTTTTCAACGACGAACTCGGCGCGCGGTTCTGTCTTTTCAAGGAGGCGTCCGCCCTTCGGCGTGGCCTTGTGATCATGTTTGTCGGCGGCATTAACGGTGAATAACCCGACGCACAAGGCGGCGGCCAGGGTGAGGAGGCGGAGGTTTGTATTCATGTTTGTGACTGATGTTTCAGTTTGTGGTTATAGTTTTGATATGGGGAAGCAAAATAATTGCGGCGCCACTGAGGCAAACCACCGCCCCGAGAAAATCCCAGCGGTCGGGTGATTGGCCGTCCACCCGGACGGGCAGGCGCTTGAGGTCGTCGATCTTCGCGCGCAACTCTTCGTTCAAACGCACCACGATGTCGAAGCGGCGGTTGCCCTCGATCAGTTTGCCCACTTCCTCGCCAGCCAATGCCGTGCCGACGACGCGATTCAACTCGGCGGCGTGGAGGTTATATTTGCTCATCGCCTCGCGCTTGGGGACGATTTCGAGCAACGGCGATTTGCCCAGCGCATCAAACTCCACATCCGCCGCGCCGGGAATCTTTTCCAAAATCTCGCGGGCCTCGCTCGCAATATCTTCAATGACCTTGAAGTCCTCGCCAAAGACCTTCACTGCGATGTCGGCGCGCGTGCCTTCGAGGATTTCGTTGAAGCGCATTTCAATCGGCTGGCTGAACAAGTGGCCTTCGCCGGGGATGTGCTTGCCGAGTTCCCCGGTCATCAAGCCCGCGAGCGCCTCCTTGGTGACGGGCTTCCCATCAACGTTGCGCCACTCGCCGGGCGGTTTGAGCATGATATAAGTATCGGCCACGTTCACGCCCATCGGGTCGGTGGCGACCTCCGCCGTGCCAATGCGGCTGAAGGTGTACATGACTTCCGGAAATTTCTCCAAAAGCAGCTTCTCGCCGCGCTTCTGCATTTCAATGCTGGCGTCAAGGCCGATGCTCGTAGTGCGAATCATGTGCGTGGCAAACGAGCCTTCGTCGAGTTGCGGCACAAACTCCGCTCCCAGCCGGGTGAACACGAGGGCCGCCAGTGCGAGCAGCGCCACTGCCGCACCGGTAACGGGCCACCGCGCACGGAACGAGAAGTTCAGCAAGGGCGAATAGATCTTCTTTGCCAGCTTCACCAGGAACGAATCCTTCCCGCTGATGTTGCCGCCGAGCAGATACGAGCACATGGCGGGCATGAGAGTCAGCGCCAGCGCCAATGCGCCAACCAGCGCGAAAATCACGGTAATGGCCATTGGCTTGAACATTTTTCCCTCAATGCCGGTCAGCGCAAGAATCGGGAAATAGACCACCGTGATGATAATGACGCCAAAGAACATCGGGCTGGCGACTTCCTTGGCCGAAATGAGCACTTCGTGCGCTCGCTCGACTGCGGTGAGTTTGCGTCCCAGCTTGTGCTGCTTCTCCGCGAGATGGCGGATGATGTTTTCCACCATCACCACTGCGCCATCAATGATGCGGCCGAAGTCAATCGCGCCCAGGCTCATCAGGTTGCCGCTGACCTTGCCCTGCACCATGCCGGTTATGGCAAAGAGCAGCGAGAGCGGGATGGCAAGCGCCACAATGAGCGCCGCGCGCCAGTTGCCCAGCATGATAAGCAATACGACCACCACCAGAATCGCTCCCTCGAACAAACTGGTTTCCACCGTGCGAATGGTGCGATCCACCAGAACCGTGCGGTCATATACCGGGATGATTTGCACACCCGCCGGGAGTTTGGTCTGAATCTCCTTGCGCTTCGCGTCCACCGCCTTGGCGACGAGGCGGCTGTTTTCATCAGTCAACATGAGCGCCACGCCCAGCACACATTCCTCACCGTTGTAGGTGGCCGCGCCGGTGCGGACCGCCTTGCCGATGCCCACATCGGCCACGTCCCTCACCCGCATCGCCGTCGGGCGCGACCCGAACTTGAGTGGCAGCCGTTCGATATCCTCGATCGTCTGCACGCGGCCCGCCGCGCGCACGGCAAGTTGCTCGCCGCCGAGTTGAATCAGCCCGCCGCCCGCGTTCTCGACGTTCTCGCCAATCGCTTCGGCGACTTCGCTGAAGGACATGCCGACGCTCTTGAGCTTTTCGGGATTGGGCTGAATGACGATCTGCTTCTCGTAGCCGCCTTGCGCGTTGACCTCGGCCACTCCCCGCGTCGAACGCAGGCGCGGCTTAATGATGTGATCGTGAATGAGTTTCAACTCCATCAACTGCGCCTCGCGCAACGGCGGCTTGTTGGTGGCGTTGGGCGCGTATTCGACCACGTAGTAATAAATCTCGCCGAGGCCGGTGCTGATGGGCGCGAGCTTGGGCGTGAGTCCCGGTGGGAGCGCGTCCATCACGGTTTGCAGGCGTTCGCTGACCAACTGGCGCGAGCGATACAAGTCCGTGCCTTCCTCGAAGACGAGCGTGACTTGCGACAGCCCGAACTTGGAGAGCGAGCGCAGCTCCGGCAGTCCGGGCACACCGGACATCTCGTTCTCGATGGGGAACGTGACGAGCTTTTCGATTTCCTCCGGGGCGAGGGCGCGGATGGCGGTGTTGATCTGCACCTGCACATTGGTGATGTCCGGCACGGCATCAATCGGGAGGCGCAACGCGGAGTAAACACCGATGCCAACCATGACCACGGTGGCGAGCAGCACGAACACGCGCTGGCGGACGGAGAATTCAAGGAGGCGGTTGAGCATCATCAGTGTGAGTGCCCGCCGCCTTTGGTGGCGCGGAGTTCAATGAGCCAGAGCGTTTCGACCGGCTTCGTCACGACCTGGTCGCCCGCCAACAGCCCATCCGTGATTTCCACGCCTAAAATCTTGGTTGTTTCCTCGGTGATGATGACCCCCTTGCCCGCCTTGAAGAACGCCCCGGAGGGTGCTTCCTCGCCGTGGCCGCCGTCTTCTTTATGACCGCAACCAACCAACAGTGAGGCAGCCGCGAGCAACGATGGAAGGAATGTAACAAACCTAAGTGTCTTCA
>JAQBVM010000224.1 GCA_027623095.1 Verrucomicrobiota bacterium | reverse complement strand
CTAAATGCCCCCTCCAGGCACCCTCCTTCGGAATTTTTTTCACCCCGCCGCTTAGGCGAGGATTTGGGCTTGGATGGATAGATTGACGATTGTCGCCGAGCCTTATTAAATGCACGCTTCTGGGGCGCATCCGGGATTTCGTTTACGAAAGATCGAGCGCTGCGCCTGCTTTAAGCAGGGGCGCAAGTGTTGAGACTCCCTGTTGTGATCCTGGATCAGATGTTTGCCGCGCTGCGCCGCGCCAATGAATACGATATTAAAATTCTTTCGATCGTCCCTCGGGAAGAAATATGTGATGGCGGTCACAGGCATCCTGCTTTTTGGATTCGTGGTCGTTCATATGCTGGGCAATCTCCAGATCTTTCTTGGCGCGGATGTGATCAATGGCTACGCGGCGTTCCTGAAGTCGAAACCGGGGCTTCTATGGTTTGCGCGAATCGGGCTGCTGTCTTTGGTGGCGCTGCACATCGGCTCGGCGATTCAGCTTTCGATTGAGAATCGAGCGGCCCGCCCTGTCCCGTATGGGGAGAATCGAAACGCAGGTGCAAGCTATTCGTCTCGAACAATGTTGATGAGCGGCCTGATCGTATTGGCGTTTCTCATTTACCATCTGCTTCATTTCACGGTTGCTGTTCCCGGGGTCAATTTGCTCGCCCAATCCGCGGATTTTCCGAATGCGAATTTCTTGGAGTTACAGGATGCGCATGGGCATCAGGATGTCTTTCGAATGCTGGTGCTCGGCTTCTCGAACATTTGGGTTTCCGGATTCTATATCGTCGGCATGGCCCTGCTCTGCATGCATCTCAGTCACGGCGTGAGCAGCCTGTTTCAGTCGCTTGGAATCAAGCACGGCTGCTGCGGGAAATGCATCGACCGATTCGCGTTCGCGTTCGCGATAATCATCTTTGCTGGCAATTCTTCGATTCCAATCGCTGTGTTGTTGGGATACGGAAATTGACGCTGGAACTGGCTCATGCATCTAGACGCTAAAATCCCCTCCGGACCGCTCGAGAAGAAGTGGGACCGACACCGGCTTGAAATGAAGCTCGTGAACCCCGCCAACAAGCGGAAGTTCGATGTTATTGTGGTCGGTTCCGGTTTGGCGGGCGCTTCGGCGGCGGCCACACTTGGAGAGCTCGGCTACAAGGTTCAGTGCTTTTGTTTTCAAGACAGTCCCCGCCGGGCGCACAGCATTGCCGCGCAAGGGGGGATCAACGCGGCCAAGAATTACCAGAATGACGGCGACAGCATTTACCGTCTATTTCACGACACGATCAAAGGTGGCGATTTTCGTGGACGGGAAGCCAACACCTACCGTTTGGCGCAATTGAGCGTCAACATCATCGACCAGTGCGTGGCGCAGGGCGTTCCTTTTGCGCGAGAATATGGCGGGCTCCTGGCAAATCGCTCGTTCGGGGGAGCGCAGGTTTCGCGGACGTTCTACGCGCGCGGCCAAACGGGGCAGCAGCTCCTCGTGGGTGCGTATCAAGCCCTCTGCCGCCAGATCGCCGCCGGCACGGTGCGGATGTACCCGCGAACGGAAATGCTAAACCTTGTCCTGGTTGAGGATCAGGCAAAAGGAATTGTCGTTCGGGATCTGATCTCCGGCGAGATAACATCGCATGCGGCCGATGCGGTAGTGCTGGCGACCGGAGGATACTCCAATGTGTTTTACCTTTCCACCAATGCCCGGGGATGCAACGTCACCGCGGCTTATCGCGCTTACAAAAAAGGCGCCGCGTTTGCCAATCCTTGTTACACGCAGATTCATCCCACCTGCATTCCCGTCAGCGGCGAGCATCAATCAAAATTGACGTTAATGTCCGAATCGCTGCGAAACGATGGGCGGGTTTGGGTTTCAAAAAAGAGAGGGGACAAACGCCAGCCGCACCAAATCCCCGAGCCCGAGCGCGACTACTATTTGGAGCGCAAATACCCGAGTTTTGGAAACCTGGCGCCCAGAGACATTTCATCGCGCGCGGCGAAGGAAGTGTGCGACGAAGGCCGCGGGGTCGGCCCGAGCGGGCTGGGTGTTTATCTCGATTTTGCCGATGCGATCAAGCGGCTGAGTGAAGACCGTATTCGCGAGCGGTATGGCAACCTGTTCGAAATGTATGAAACCATCACGGGCGAGAACGCATACAAAACTCCCATGCGGATTTTCCCGGCACTTCACTACACGATGGGCGGACTATGGGTGGACTACAACCTGATGAGCAACCTCCCGGGCTTGTTTGTGCTGGGCGAGGCGAATTTCTCGGATCACGGCGCGAACCGGCTCGGGGCAAGCGCGCTGATGCAAGGCCTGGCGGATGGCTATTTCGTCCTCCCCTATACGATCGGGAATTACTTTGCCTCCACGAAACCCTTGAAACCGGCTGTCTCCCGGCCCGAATTCAAGGCGGCCGAAGAGGAGACTCGTAATCTCACAAACCGTCTCCTGTCGATTCGAGGCAAGCGGACCACGACGTCGTTTCATCGCGAATTGGGCAAGCTTCTGTGGGACAAATGCGGCATGGCAAGAAACGAGGCGGGATTAGAAGAGGCGTTGAAGCGAATCCCCGCCCTTCGGCAGGAGTTTTGGGAAAACCTGACAGTGACGGGTGAGAACGGGGAGTTTAACCAGGCGCTCGAGTACGCCGGACGGGTCGCCGATTACATGGAGTTCGCCGAACTTCTATGCACCGACGCGTTGTCGCGCCGTGAATCGTGCGGCGGCCATTTCCGAACGGAGTTCCAGACGGACGAAGGCGAGGCAAGACGGGATGATGAGAACTTTTCGTTTGTTTCTGCGTGGGAGTTTCAAGGTGTGGACAAAGCGCCCGTCCTGCACAAGGAGCCTTTGGTGTATGAAGAGGTGAAAATGACGCAGCGAAGCTACAAATGAATCTCTGTTTGAAAGTTTGGCGGCAGAAATACGGAAAAACTCCGGGCGCATTCCGCGAGTATCGGGCGAAGAATGTCATTCCGGACATGTCGTTCCTGGAAATGCTGGATGTCGTCAACGAAGATCTCGCCGAACGGGGTGAAGATCCGATCGCTTTTGATTCCGACTGCCGCGAAGGGATTTGCGGCGCGTGCTCTCTCGTGATTAACGGTGTGCCTCACGGCGGGCATGAGGGCACCGCGACGTGCCAGCTTCATATGCGGCATTTCCATGACGGACAGACGATCATGATCGAACCGTGGCGGGCGCGGGCGTTTCCACCCGTAAAGGATTTGGTTGTCGATCGAAGCGCGTTTGACAGGATCATTCAGGCGGGAGGATTTGTATCGGTCTCGACGGGCGGCACCCCGGACGCCAACGCGCTGCCGATTCCCAAGGTGGACCAGGAATTGGCGATGGACGCGGCGGCTTGCATTGGTTGCGGCGCGTGTGTGGCGGCCTGCAAGAACGCGTCCGCAATGTTGTTTGTCTCCGCGAAGATTGGACATCTCGGGCTTCTTCCCCAGGGCAAAGTTGAGAAAAATCGACGAGCCCTTAACATGGTTGAGGCGATGGATGCCGAAGGATTTGGAAGCTGTTCGGTGACGGGCTCGTGCGAAGCGGTCTGCCCCAAGAAAATCAACCTGAGCTTCATCTCCAAGATGAATGGGGATTACTTGCTGGCGACACTCGGTTTTTGAGGAACCACGCGCAGCAACACCGGCATCGACGTGGGTTGACCGGCCTGGTTAGCGCGGGCGAAGCAGAGGCGGTTCATGGGTGGAACCCACTTGGCGCATGTCAGGAAAACTTCGCGCTCCGTTTCTCCGGCGGGAAGCAGCACACCATTCAGCCCAATGTTATCGACAATCACGCCGTGGGGCAGATTTTCCACTGAGAAGGTCACCAAATCCTTGTGGCCCTGGCGAGTCACGCGAATCCAAGCCGGCACAGTTTCGCCCGGATAAATCGTGATCGCAGGCACCTCCTCCATTTCCGCCGCCTGCGCAGCGGATGAGGGAATCGTGGGCTCCAGTTTCAATGCCAATTGCGGAAGCTTGTCGATTTGAATGCGACCGAGATTTCCGATCTCCTTGATCACGACACGATCATTTACACGTGCCGAAGCTGTCATTCGAATTCCTTTCCAATCTGATTCAGTCAAATCGGCCGCCTCCTCGGTCGCGAACATCGTGCCTGTCGCACTCTCGTGTCCGGCCTCGATTGTCAATGGCGAGGAGACCACCAGACCTTTGGGAATGTTCTCTAGTGTCACTTCGATTTCCCCATCGAAGCCATCGGTTCGCCGCCGTGCCACGGTAAACGATTGACCGCTACCCCGGCGCAGCGTTAGCGAGTCCGGTGTCACCCGTACGTCGAAATCGGGCTGCGCCTTCCGAATCGAGAGTTGGTATGCAAACCTTCTTCCTTGACGCCCCCGAGTGTCGGTCACTCGAACAAGATATTTTCCCGATCCCGGAGATTCGAAAAAAAGCCTGGAATCGGAGCCTTTCGAGTTCTCCGAGTCGTCATCGTTTTCGAAATAAACTTGAAATGTCGGTAGTCCGTTTGGCGCGGGTTGGGTTCCTTGCGCCAACGGGCGCACGATGTAACAAAGTTCGCCCAGTGCGTGCGCTGTGGCCGAAGTGTCAAAGTAGTTCCGACGCCCACCGTTCAGCGAATAAAAATCCCATTGCGAGTCGGGTCCGCGCGGAGCTAGAAACAGTTTCACCACCTCGCCGTTGAGATACAATAAATCGTTCAAGTCCATTTCCTCCCAATTAACCAGCCGGGCACCGCCCGCTCCCGAACTGATCGCCCGGAATGTGATGGACGAATCCCGAAACGCCTGCAACCGGACGCGCTCCACTGGATGTCCGTCTGTGTCGAGCACGTCAATCCGGGTATCCAGCGGCGAACCAAGAGACGCGGCCTCTGTCTCGATTACATACGTCTGCCCTTCCACAGCCTCAAACGCAACCAGATCCGCATCGGTGTCTGCCTGGCTTGTCGCCGCAATTCGGCCCGCAACGGATCCCGGCACCGCCAGCTCCAAAGCCTCACCAAGACGATCGTTCGGTTCCTGTTCAAGCGCCACCGCCCAAGATTCGACCGTGAGCATGAATTTTTTTCGGCTCCAATAGCGCTCGATATCAACAGCAATCTCACGCCGCCGGCTCGAGCCCTCGGGAACCGCCACGGTATCGGCGTCCGTCAGATTATACCCCACCAACTGAACCGGAGCTTCCCTGCCCTCACTCACCGCCAGCGGATAGATGTCTGTCACGAACGGCAACGCGCCAAGCGTGAGACGGAAAAAATGATCCTCTGATCCGGCCAAAACCTGCTCGCGCACCTCGATCCGGTAATCTCCTCCTGTGTCAAACGTGTAAGCAAGGAGCGGATCCGGTTTTCCGTCATAGGAAGCGGCGGACTCGATCGGATGGCCAGCGGTGTCGGTCAAAGTTAAATGCGCCGCGGCTTTGGAACCTAACTCACGGGCGCGCAGGTCAAAGACCAGTGTTTGTCCGGCCCTCGCTTCGAACGCGATTGTGTGGACGTCGCGGCCTGGTTTGAAGACTCCCCAAACATCGGACGGCATCTGCTCCGCCCTGAGCTCGCTTCCCGGTCCTGCGTCCGCGACTGACAACTGCGGAACCGTGTCCACGTGCAACATCACCTTCGTTCCTTTTTCGGCGGCGGGGACCGTGGTCAGTTCATACGCGCCACGCGGAACTTCTGGCGGAGCGTAAACTTGGATCTCCCGGCGCCCGGTCGCGTTCTGCGGAGTGCTGGGAACCAAGACGACTTCGATACGCGCGTCGCTGGCTTTCAATTCGGTGACCTGCGAAAGGCTCTTGCCGATCAAACTGACCTGTTTGCGTTTGCCACGCTCGATTCCGCGAGGCTCGAGACGGGTCAATTGTGGCAGCGGCGGCGAGGCGGGCGCGCCATTGGCAGTTTGGTAAAAACCCAGAGAACCGTCCAATCGCCCCACGACAAGCGTTTTCCCATCGTTAGCAAAAGCCAGCGCCGACGCCCAATCCGGCTGCGGCTCCAAGACCGAGCGCTCCTTGAATCCTTCCGTTTCCCACAGCTTCACCGTGCGATCATCCGCCGATGTGGCGATCGATTTGCCATCGCCCGAGACCGCAATGTTCAGAACGGCGCCCTCGTGGACAAAGCGGGCTTCCAAAAGCGGATTCGTGGTTTCCAAGGCCGCATCGCTAATCTCGTAAATCCGGATCCGATTATCGACGCCGCCCGCGTAAAGCCGCCGGCCATCCGCGCGAAAGGCGACGGCGTACTGTTCCTTGAGGGGCTGGCTGAGCGTGTCGCGGCGCTGACCGCTTGCCGGGTCCCAAAGCTTGATCGTCCGATCCGCGCTGGCACTCGCGAGTATTTTGCCGTCCGGCCTAAATGCCAGACCGAAGATCGCGCCGTTGTGCCCTTTCAAGGTGTGTTCGATCGTCCCTTCCGCCAGATTCCAAATGAGGATGGTCTGATCGTAACTTCCCGTTGCCATCCTCGCGCCTCCGGGAGAAATCGCCAGGGCGTAAATCGCGTCAGCATGCCCCGTGAGCACGCGCACGAGCGCGCCATCGTCGGTATTCCACTCGCGTACTTCTCCCGCCAGGCCCGGTTCGCCTGAGGCGGCATACAGTCGGGCTCCTTGAGCGGCGAACACGACACGGTTTACCGCGCCGGCATGCCCAGCCAATGATCGCGCGCTCTGGCGCGACTCGGCATCGATCAGTTCCACTACACCGTGCTTCGCCACGGCCAGCAGATTGCGCGAAGGCTCATAGGCGATCGCATGCACCGGGAGCGGCGTATCTACGGTCGGTTTGATTTTCGGGGCGTCCAGCGTGCGCACCCTCGCGTAACCGTCGGGAGGCGGTTGTGCGCCCCCATTGATCCAGGCCTTGATCAGAGCGATCTGCTCCGGAGGCAGCTTCTTCCGTTTGCCTGGAGGCATGAAGAGCGCCTTGCCATCCTTTTCAACACGACCTTCCAGGTAACGCACCAACAGACTGCCCGCGGCATCACCAGAGGTAATCGCCGAACCGCTCGTGCCTCCGTGGAGCAGATCGGCGTAAGTCTCCAGAACAAGATCGTTCTCGGGTTCGTCATGACTGTGACAATCGAGGCAATGCATGGCAAACAACCCATCGACGGCGGGGTATGATGGGGCCGCCTGGCCAAACGTCCAAACCGCTGAACAGAACGCCCAAGCAACCGCCGCTGCGATTCGGAGACTGCGAAATGTTCGAGAAGTTCCCGCGAAAGCGGAGGTCCAAAAACGGGAGGGTGAGGCTCCCGCCGAACCCAAACTTGATTGCATGCCGATCACCAGGTTGATCGGCACTTGCGTTGATTGGCAGTGCTGCGCCTCACAGAGGCGCGCTCCGGAGCGCGGGTCTGTGGCCCGCAGCGTCCGCGAAATGTCTGCGAACCGGATAGGCACGTTTGATTGGAATACAGGGTTCGGCGAGAGCCTCACCCTCCCACAGGATCGTATCCGCTGGGCTGCGGACCCGTTTTCATCCGATTTGGCGATCCGAAGGACTGGGGGTTTCATTCAATTGAAAACGGTTCAGTGATTAAACAGGAACTCGCGACTTGTGAGCACAGCCCAGAAAGCATCCTCCAGGACAAGTCGGGAATTCTCGGGTGAAGCTTCACGCAGGGCCGCCTCAAAAGGTTCTCTTTCACGAACGCCGGGCATGCGGCCTAATCCCGACAAATAAAGCGCATCGACAACGGCACCTGCCGGGTGGCCCGCGTTTAGCAGCTCATCAATGCGACCGCCTGAGGCCGTCAGTTTCGCATTCAGCGTTTCGCCGTTGGCCAGGTGCAGGGCCTGGGCGACGCTGGGATCCTCGGTGCGCTCACAGGCGCAAGTCTGCTCGCGCGCCGCACTCCCAAAGCTTTTGAGAAAATACGACGCGATTTTGGTGTCCGGAAGCTGCAGGGCTCGCAACCCGACGGGGTAAGCCTCGCCAATCCCGCGATTCTCGTTGCGCCGGTCCACGTGGAAGGTGGTTGGAATCCCTGTCACTTTCGAGAACGCGTCCAGCAACACTTCCGCCATTAATCGCCTGGGGTAATAGTGCGAATAAAACCGCATGTCCTCCTGATTCCCTGGAAGCGGCTGGCTGCTGCGCTGATAGCTCTCGGACTGGAGGATCAATCGCATCAACGCCTTGAGATCATACTGTTGCTCTGCCAAGTAACCGGCCAGTTGCTGGAGCAGCGGCTCATTGCTCGCCGGATTTGTCCCGCGCATGTCGTCCACGGCCTGAACCAGGCCCACCCCCATAAAGTTGGCCCAGATACGATTCACAATGGCGCGGCCGAAGTAAGGGTTGTCCGGCGACACCAGCCAATCCGCCAGATGCTCGCGGCGGTCGATCCCGGCGTCGAACGCGAGGGTCTCGCCATCCAACGGCGCAGGCGGTTGTGGCTTGCCCGTCAACGGCTGAATCAACTCGCCCTGGGGCGAGCCAAAGACAATATTCTCGCCGCTGGCCGAACCGGTCTTGGTTCGCACACGAGCGAACAGATTGGCCATCTGATAATACTGGGTGTTCGTCCACTTCTCCATCGGGTGGTTATGGCATTTGGCGCAGTTGATCGACATGCCCAAAAACGCCTGGGTAGTGGTCTCCGCCATGAGACGGGGTTCATCATGGAGAATGAAGAAATTGCCAGCGCCGTTATTGAGTGTGCTGCCTTTGGCCGTCACGATGGAACGGACCAGCCTGTCCCACGGCACGTTGCCGCGCACCTGTTCGCGAATCCATCTGTAATAGGACCACATCCCTTCGTTGGGGAGATTCTTGCTCGAAACCAATAACAGGTCCGACCACCGGTAACTCCAATAATCGACAAACTCCTCGCGTCCAAGCAGCGATTCGATTAGGCGATCCCGTTTGTCTCCGAGAGGTGATTCAAGGAAGCCCCGTGCCTCCGCCGCCGTGGGAAGCGTGCCGATAGTATCGATGAAAGCGCGGCGCAGGAATTCGCTATCGGAGGAACGCGGCGAGGGCGGCAAATTCAATTCCTTGAGTTTGGCCAGGGTCATGTCGTCGATGAAGTTTCGCCCTGGCGCCCTGGCGAACACCTCAGGTTCGATAGTGTTGGCGTACGGGATGGTGACCGTGGCGACCGCAATGCGGCTTAGGTACCAGGCGGTGATGGCGCCCTCGCCGTAACCGGCGACCTCGACTTCACCCGATTCATCGACCCGCGCGACCGACTCGTTGGCCGACGTGTATTTGGCCCAGCGCGTGACATC
Organism: Verrucomicrobiota bacterium; assembly: GCA_027623095.1. Taxonomy (GTDB): domain Bacteria; phylum Verrucomicrobiota; class Verrucomicrobiia; order Limisphaerales; family SIBE01; genus JAIPJX01. The sequence continues at coordinate 2,767 of JAQBVM010000224.1, read as the reverse complement.
TTCGACATGGCCGTCGTTGAAAGTCGCCTGCACCAGGAACTGATGCCTGTCTCCGATGCCCAGGGTCACCTTGCCGGGGAGCACCTCGATGCGTTCAATGCGCGAGTCCGAATCCTTCGGGCCGGGAGCGCCGGCCCCGATCCAGCGGGAAAGAACGCGGTATTCCGGGGAATCCACCTCAAACCGTGTTCCGCCTTTGTGTGGCAGGGCGCCGGTGGGCTTGGTCAGCATCAAGCTGCGGCCAGGATCGCTTGGAACGATGCGGCGCCCGAATGCATGCCGTGTCAGCGCGAGGTAATCGCCTTGATCGTCATAGCCGCGCAGGGACAACTTAAACCCGTTCTTGCCGGCCTCCGCACCGTGGCAGGCTCCCGCGCTGCAACCCGCCTTGGCAAGAATGGGCTGCACATTGTTGCGGAAGCTATAATCGACCGGCCGATCGAACTCCACCACTTCGACGGGCACCGAAACCTCACTTCCTCCCACGATTGCGGTCAGCAGGGTCGTACCGTTGCCAAGAGGCAGTGCGACGCCATCCCACACCTCGACGATGCCGGGCTCCCTGGCCTCCCATGTGACCCCTTCGCGAAAATGTCCCAGCCAACGCTCGTTTTCAATCCGTCCCAACAGCAGGCTCTGGCGCGAGGTGGCACCCGAAAGCCGGACGTGTTCAGGAAGAATTTTGAGTGCGGACGCGGAGCGCGAGGAAAAGGGCGCGAGCAACAGGGCCAACAGAAGGATTGGGAGGAACCTCATAGCTTCGTTTTTCGAGGCGTGGCGGCGAATGTTGAGATTAGCCGAACAATTCAGAGATGGGTTTGGTGCCGAAATTTACCAGCGGGAAAGGCCGGGAATTTGGCCCTGGCAGATGGGTTTCCAGGTCAAGACCAAGACTTTGGTAGATGGTGGCGACGATCTCACCAGGGGTGACCGGACGCTCGGCGGGGTAAGCTCCGATCTCGTCGCTCTTGCCCACGACCTGGCCACCGCGCACACCGCCTCCGGCGAAATAAACCGTCCAGCATTGCGGCCAGTGATCGCGTCCGCCGGCAGGGTTGATCTTGGGCGTGCGGCCAAACTCGGCGAGATTGCACACCAGCGTGTTTTCCAGCAACCCCCGCTCGTGCAGATCCTGAATCAACGCGCCATACGCCTGATCATACATCGGCGCAACAATGTCTTTCATGCCCGCAATCGAAGTAAATGGCGCCGATCCGTGTATATCCCACGTGATCTCGTCAAACACAGTGATGAATGTGTTGATCGTGACAAACCGCACCCCGGCTTCCACTAATCGCCGGGCCAGAAGACAGCTCTGACCGAACCGGGTCATGCCGTACTTCTCGCGAAGCTTGACGGGTTCCCGGGAAAGATCGAATGCCTCGCGCGCGCGCTGGCTCGTCATCAGGCGGTATGCCGCGGCAAAGTTCGAATCCATCAACTGGGCGGCATCACTAAATTCAAACGTCTTGATCGAATCCTCGACCACTTGCCGCAGCGATTGACGTCGCTTTAACCGCGCTTCGCCAATCTGTTCGGGAGGCAGGAGATCCGGCACCTGAAAATCGGGCTGCGCTGGATCCCCATTGAGCACAAACGGATCGAACGGTTTGCCGAGGAACCCGGCGTCCTGACCGTGAGGCAGGTTTCCTCCTGTCGGCCCCATAGGTTCCGGCAGGATCACATGAGCCGGCAGCTCGCTCCGCCTGCCTTTCAAAAACTCGAGCGCGCACCCTGCGTGCGGCGTGTTCACCCCGCCTGTGAAAAGTCGGCCGGTCTGCATCATCTGATGCCCCGTGTCATGCACCGCGGCGGCGGTGTGGTAAACCGAGCGCACCAGTGAAAAATGATTGGCCACCTTCGCGTGCTCGGGAAAAATCTCGGAAACCTCGAATTCGGGCGAACGCGTCCGGATTGGCTGGAACGGTCCGCGCACTTCCCGGGGCGCGTCCGGCTTCATATCCCACGTGTCGAGCTGGCTCGGGGCGCCCAGATTAAAAATCATGATTGCCGAACGCTCGTCCCGTCCGGGGCTCACGGCGCCCTTGGCCTGAAGCTGGGCGTACTGCGCCATCGAAAAACCGAGGGCGCCCAAAGCGCCCACTTCGAGAAAATCACGGCGCGTGATGCCGTCGCAGCTCGTGACCGAACCTTTTCCAGTGACTTTAATCATTGCTCATCACCTTTTTAATAATTGGACCGGCTGCGCGCCGGCCAGTCAGCATGTGTTTTTTTGTGTGTGTGCGAGGTTACGCCTCTCAATCGGCGCCCGCAAATCTTTTTAGATCTGTTCTATCAGCGTTTTCGCAATTATCGAGGAAACTGTAGGATGAGCGACAGTCCGGCGCTAGAGTCCGGTGTCGGTTCTCCACGAACGGGAGGGTGAGGCTCAGCCGAACCCTGAAAGTGACTCCTGGTCGGACCACCGAGTGCAGTTCAAGTTCAAGTTTGCTTTGATACGGCTCTGGAGAATGCAATCGCTAACGAAAACCTGAAGCGTCAGGAGCAATGGACCAAAGCCCTGGCGATTGGCTGCGAACCATTCGTTTATTTGATTGAACAAAGGATTCGGACCCGCCAGAGAATCGACACGACGGAGCAACTCGGAACTTGGTTGCTTCGGAAAGCCTATGATCTACTTTCGGACCGCGAAAATCAGCCCATAGGCCCATTCAGCGCTCCTTGTTTCACGCAACGCATTGTTGCAGTATGAGTTGTCGTGGTCCGACCGAAACCGCAAGATTTTCAATTTCGAAATCCAAAATCC
>JAQBVM010000223.1 GCA_027623095.1 Verrucomicrobiota bacterium | reverse complement strand
CTAGTTTTAACTCGCTCCCTGGCCCAAAAATGGCCCCAATTCACCCACTCGAGTACACGAAGAGCCATTGTTCTGAGCCGCTTTGTTCCGGCGCGAAATTCCACCTTTTATCGTTATAAGAGTTCCCGAAGAATCCAGGTATTTGATAGTTCCCCCTGTGTTATTCCCGTTCTCTACAAAAACGGTATCGTTCGGGTCGGCCGAAGTAAACCTGAACGAGCTTCCAGTCAGGGGGGTCGTAATATCGATGCTGCTTGAGTTTAATCCATAGAGGGTACCTGTGCCCTTGTAGATTTTGTTGAAATAAATTGTGGCGAGAGTGTAATTCCAGTCGGACAGTTTTTGGGGATTGAAAGGAGGGAGCACATGTGCGCCAATTCCCTCCGCACTGTTTAGTTCCCAGGTTGCTGAAAGTCCAGAATGTCCGATGTCTTCAGCAGAGGCGCTTACCGACGCGCCGGTTAATTCCGCCAGTAAAGCAACAAATTCTTTATCCTGTCCAACCCGACAGCTCCATAGCGCAATGGTTTCGACATTCCACTGCCGCAGTTGTTTCGCGTGGCCGATCAAAGCCGCCCGGTCAATCCAGGCGTCGCCGAAACGGATTCGTCCCGATTCGCCGTGAGCCACCAAATGCAAAACGCGAGGCCGGTGGGCGATCAGTTCGGCAGTAATCGACGCTAACGGGTCTCCGCTCCCGTCCTGCTCGGCGACAGAAACTGTCGCTGCGCGCAGCAAGTCACGGATTTCCTCCGAAGAGTGGTCGGCCACAATCAGCGCGTCATTTTGATTTTGCAACCATGGAACCTGCAGCCCGACGAGTTCGGCGCTCCCTACTTGAAAACCCGTAGGGCAGCTCAAAGGTGATCGTAACTCGCCCCTGCCGGAGTGGCCCGCAGTAGAAAGAGAAAAAACATGAGTTTCCGCAGTTCGGTTTTGGGCAGTCCCGCCATCATCATACTGAGTGTAAAGCAGTGGATTGCTTCCGTTTCCAACTAGATCTAGCTCTGCACTGGACTGTTGATCGTTGCTGAAATCAGAATTGCCTTGATTCCCGCAGCTCACCTTTTTCCAATTCGCGGTCGATCCGGTGAGATCGATGGTGGCGGCATCGGTCACGCGGGTGGCAAAATGGCCTGCGAAGAAGAGTCCGATTGCTAAAAATGATGTTAACCGATGGGAACTCCGCGACGAAGGAGCTCTAAGCGAGCGGGCGGTTTCTGCCTTACTGAGGAGCGGAATACTGGGCATAAAATGTCTGCGGATCGATGATTCTGGCAATCGTGCTTTTGGATCTGCTTTTCGTGGATATCGAAAAGCCATACGCTTAAGGCATCTTTGATGCCAATTCGGCTCAGCGTGGGTAAAAAGTGTATGGAGAACGGTTTAGGTTATTTCTGGTTGCAAAAGCACTGTGGCTGCATTACGCAGCACTGACCATTGATTGACAAGCGCATAGTAGTATCCGAGAGGTCGTGGCTGAATTAGGGGAAGTGCTCCAAACGGAGTAATTCTGTCTGAGTGAACGTGTTTTTACCCTGATTCCTCTACCTGAGAGCGGTCGAACATGTTCCCTAATAGGGCATCCATGTATGATTCTGGGACAGTGTTCCCCTTCGGATTTTTCCGGTTGAGATTCTTATGGACGCGACCCAGTTCCAAAAAAGTTTGGCGGAGTCGTGTTCTAAACGTGAGAATCAAGTCTATTCAAAATGAATCCTGAATCCAAAGAACGAACCTGAGTCGCCGATGACGTGCGGGTGATTACAAGGGTGATGTCCCGCGCGTTGGTTGAGGCGGGATATGAGGTCTCCGTCGCGTACGATGGCGAAGACGGGCGGGGATTGGGCTGGGAGACCGCGAGCCGTCGATTGGCCTCGACGTGGTATGGAGATGAAACTATTGAGATCGGGGTGAAGGTGCTGAATGGACAGGCCAAGAAAGTGGCCTTGTATCTGTAGGGAAAAGAACCTCAGGAGGCAAGCGAATTCGGGTTTAAGACCGCAATCTGAGCGTGGCGAGACACAATCCTTCGAATCCGTTTTGCCGCTGATTCCCGGCGCGGCGAAGCCCCAAGCAAAGGACGTGAGAACTGGAAAATGGCATTTATTCAACCTCAAAGGTCGCAAAGATTTCAGCGCAACGAAGCTCCAACAGAAAAGATTCAAAATCCACTTGCAACTGAGACCTATTCTCAATAACTTCTTGTTGAGATTGGTTCTTAATAAATCAACCTAGAAATAATAAACTGAATTCTGATATGAAATTGCACCCGACTCTTCATTCCTGCGCGGATCTCAACGGAAGCCGCAAGCTGCAATCTCCTTGCCGTAGTTTTTCCAGACTCTGCGCCATTCTGTGTACTCCGATTCTCCTCGCCTCCTTCATCACAGTTCGCGCGGACGAACGGGTGTTTACTTACAGTTACGAGGCGGATTCGATCCTTCCGAAAGGCGCAATGGAGTTCGAACAATGGATCACCTACAAAGGGGGAAAGGAGGATGGCGTTTTTGCGCGCTGGGATATCCGTGAAGAGTTCGAATACGGAGTCACCGATCGCTACACAACCGCGCTTTACCTAAACCTGAGGAACACCCACAGCGACGGCGTTCCGGGCTCTTCAGACTTGGATCGCTTCCAATTCAAAGGAATCTCTTCGGAAAACAAATACCAACTTCTGAGCCCTTATACTGATCCAATCGGTTTGTTGCTTTATGGTGAAATCACAACCGACGGCAAAGAGCTCGAACTGGAAGAGAAGCTGGTTCTCTCGAAGCATTTTGCCGAGGACTGGACAGCCGCGTTCAACCTGGTCCTTGAGGAAGAATGGGAATTCGAAGCGGATGAAACTGAGAAAGAACTTGCTCTGGAATTGACAGCTGGACTCTCCTACAAACTAACCCAGCGATGGTCGGTCGGACTGGAGGCACTGAACGTTCGGAAGTTTCACGGTTTCAGTTTCGGCGACCGCGAAAGCAACGCTTACTTCATCGGTCCCAATGTTCATTACGGAACCGAGAAGTGGTGGGCGACGCTGACTGTGCTGCCTCAAGTGGCCGGAAGCCCCGACACAGGATCCGGTTTGAATCTCGATGCGCATGAGCGTGTCGAGGTTCGTTTGATCGCTTCCATCAGCTTTTGATGAATGGAATTTCGCCGCATTCGAGGATGTCCGCAATCTGGACTGCGGCCATCCTCATCGGCCTTTGCATTTTACCAACACCTGGTTTCGCAGAGCATTATTTGTCTGTCGAAGAAGCGCAGAAACTCTGTTTCCCCGCCGCGGATCGGTTCGAAGAGCGGGACATTCCGATCCCTGTCAAAGAGGCCCGGGCCATTCGAGCAAAGTCCGGATCGCGTGTTCGGAGCAAGATTTGCCGAACGATCGTCGCGCGCCTTGACAATAAACCGATCGGTGTATTGATCGTGGATCAAGTAACCGGCAAACATAATCTAATTGACTACGTAGTCGCGCTCACTCCTTCCGGAACGGTTACCCAGGTCGAGATTCTCGACTATCGGGAACGATACGGACACGAGATTCGAACTCCGGAATGGAGAGCCCAATTCAAGGGAAAGACACACGAATCACCCCTCGAACTTACCGAAGACATCTATAATATTAGCGGGGCCACGATTTCGTGCCGAAGCATTACAGAAGGTATCAAGCGCGTCCTGGCAACCTATGAGATTCTGGTGCATTCGCATCTTTTTGGCGCTGGCGACTAGCCAGAGTTCGCTGCCGGATTCACACTCCGAGGCAGTTCGTCGAAGCCAGCCTCTTCTCGGGACGTTCGTGACGGTGTCCGCCTACGGCCCCGAGCGGGAGAATCTCAACAACGCAGTCTCCCTCGCCTTCAAGGAAATTCAGAGGATGGACACATTGATGAGCATCCATCGCCCGGAAAGCGAAGTGAGCCTTCTCAACTCGAAGGCTTTTCAAGAACCTGTTTCCGTTTCCCCGGAGTTGTTCTCGGTGATCTCGAAAGCACAGGAGATTGCCAAAACAACGGACGGCGCGTTCGATCCGACCATTCGCCCCCTCGCCGAACTCTGGGGTTTTATCTGGAAGGAATACCGGCTGCCGACGCGCGAAGAACTCGCGGAGGTGCTGCCACGTGTCAACGCCAATCTGGTCAAACTCGATTCCAAAAGCAGAACGGTGCGTTTTCTGAAACCCAATATTTCAGTCGATCTCGGAGGAATCGCCAAAGGTTACTGTGTGGACCGTGCCATTGAAACGCTGCGCGCTTCTGGAATCACAAACGCTCTCGTGAAAGCCGGGGGAGACGTCCGCGTCATGGGCCATCCTCCGGGTCGCAGCAGTTGGGAAATTCAAATCGAAGACCCAAATAAACAGGGAAATCGGGTTGTCCTAGAATTGACGGATGCGGCGCTGTCAACGTCTGGCAATTACGAAAACTTCTTCCGGATTGATGGCCGCACTTACAGCCACATTCTCGATCCGCGCAGTGGATATCCGGTCGAAGGAATCGCCGCCTGCAGCGTCATCGCCAAGACTTGCATGGAATCGGACGCCTGGGCGACCGCTTGTTTCGTGCTGGGACCAAAAACAAGTCTATCGAAGTTCGGCGATCAGATCCCGATGCGATTTACGCTTGCTTCGAAAACAGGAGAGTCTGAGTGGCCCACGATTCAGAGTGCTGCAGTCGATTCGAAGGGAAACCGATTCTAGTAAGGAATACCGCGGGTCCGAGCGGAAAGATTTCGAAGAATCCACTTTCACGATCGAGTGCTTTGTTCCAAGTTAATCGTATGCCGCTGCCGCGAGAATCTCACATGCTTCTTCCGACTCAATCGAATCAAACGTCTGTTATTCGGGCCTTGGCTCGTCCACGGTGGATACTGCTGATGATAGGTTTTCAATTGGCGGCAGGACTCCTGGCCGATGATGAAAACGCCGCCAAGGTTACTCAACTCGACCGAAAGAACCTCCTTCTCTATCGAACGGCAAAAGGAGAAATTCAGACCGCCACGACCGTTGAGGAATGGCTTCATCGGCGAAAGGAGATTCTCGATGGAATGCAACAAGTGACGGGACCACTCCCCGGGAAAGAGAAACGGATCCCCTTGGAAATAGAGGTGACCGAACAAACCGTGGAAGACTCTTACGTCCGGAGATTGATCACCTACAGTCCCGAACCCAACAGCATCGTTCCCGCGTATCTTCTCATCCCCAAGGAAGCGCTTAACTCCGAAAAACAATTCCCGGGTGTCTTGTGCCTTCACCAAACTCACCCGCTCGGACACAAGGTTGTCGTCGGCTTGGGAAACAGCCCAACCGACGAATACGCGGTCGATTTAGTAAAACGGGGATTTGTCTGCCTTGCACCCGCTTATCCCCGGCTGGCCAACTACCAGCCAAATCTAAAATCGCTTGGATACGAAAGCGGAACCATGAAGGCGATTTGGGATAACATTCGAGGACTGGATTTGCTGGAATCCCTTCCGTTTGTAAAGAAGGGCGAATTCGGAGCGATCGGCCACTCTCTGGGCGGACACAATGCGATTTTCACGGCGGTATTTGACGAACGAATCAAAGTGATTGTTTCCAGTTGCGGGTTCGACTCGTTTCTTGATTACAAAGGGGGAGACATCAGAGGCTGGACCAGCGACCGTTACATGCCGAAGTTGCTGAACTACAAGCTAGAAGAGATTCCGTTCGACTTTTATGGGTTGATCGGTGCCCTCGCGCCAAGGTCCTGCTTCGTCAATGCTCCGTTCTACGACGACAACTTCAAATGGCGCTCCGTTTTCCAGATCGAAGAGGCTGCGGCGAAGATCTACAATCTCTACCGCGCACCCCAAAATCTGAGAATCGAGCATCCTAAAACCGCGCATCAATTCCCCATCGAAATGCGCGAGGCGGCTTACCGAATCCTGGAGGAAAAGCTCAAGTAACAACCGCCGGTTCACCGCACGCACTTCGCTTTCCGTGGGAGTGTGAGGCTCCCGCCGAACCCTGGACTTCCCGGAAGAATAGTTTCGACTGGAGCTTCACGCTCCCATTGTCGGCGACCGGCCCGCTGCTTGTCTCAAACCGCGGTCCAATTGCACGATGCAATTCCACGAACGACTCGGAGATGCGCCCAATCACGGATCGGACGCGCCAGAGTCTCTGGAAAGGCTCACGCGGTTTCGTCCGTTTTGCTTGGACTCGTAAAGCGCAGCATCCGCTGCGGCGATTAGTTCCGTGACGGCGCCCATGCCGGCATTGATTGACGCGGCTCCAAAGCTTGCGGTGATTGGTCTTTCCACCCAATCCGTCGACGCGATTGCCTCGCGAAATCGCTCCGCCGTTCCCAATATTTCCTCGCGCGGGGTGTAGGGAAGAACGACGACAAACTCCTCGCCGCCATATCGGGCCACCAGATCGGTTGTTCGCGCCTGATCTTCGAGGATCTTTGCCACGCGTTTCAAGACCTCGTCGCCTGCCGGGTGTCCAAACGCGTCGTTGAATTGTTTGAAATGATCGACATCGATCAGGATTAACGAAAGTGGAAGCTCGAATCGGATGGCCCGTTGGAATTCTTCGCTCACGCGCTCCTTGAACGTGCGGTGATTCTTCAGACCGGTGAGGCCGTCGGAAATGGCCAATGCCTGCAATTGGGCGTTTGCCTCCTCAAGTTGCGCCTGTTGATCCTGGATCTTTTGCTCGTCCCTTTTCCGTTGTGTGATGTCGCGAATCGACGCCAGATACGCGGGTTCGCCTTCCCAGACTGTATCGACAGTATGAAGCTCGGCGATGCGGGTTTCCTGGTCTGCCGAAGGAATCTCGATTTCAATTGTCTCATCCGGAACCAATGCGAATTCGAACGGATTGCCCAACAGTTCATGAGAGGGACGTCCGAGAAGAATTTCAGCCGATGGATTTACGAATCGAACGGCTCCATGCTGATCCGCCACGATCATCCCGTCCGCGCCGTTTTCAAGCAGCGCCCTGAAATTCCGTTCGGATACTCTCAGGCGCTGGTCTTGTTCACGGAGTTTCAGATTTCTTTCGCTTAGCGTTTGTTGCGCCTTGATCAATCGCAGCTCATCGTTTTTCCGCTGCGTAATATCTTGCAGAGTCGCCAGGAAAGCGGGTTCGCCGTCCCACGCCGTGTCCGCCACGCGCAGCGCGGCAATAATGGATTCATTCTCCGCGCGGGAAATCTCAATCTCGGAGGGTTCATCGGGTTGGAAAGGAAACTCGAATGGCCGGCTGAGAAATTCGTCCGCCGAGCGGCCCATCAGCATCTCCGATGCTGGATTCATATAACGCACCCGCTTCTCCTGATCGATGACAATCATCCCGTCCGCGTTGTTTTCGAGCAGCGCCCGAAGGTTCCTTTCGGAGGCGCGGAGGCGCTGGCCTTGTTCGTGGAGCTTTTGATTTCGCTCGCTTAGGGCTGCCCGCGCTTTGATGAGTTTCTCTTCGTCGCGTTTCCGTTGCGTGATGTCCCGAATCAACGCGAGGCTGGCGAGTTCTCCCTCCCAACTCGTGTCCACCGCATGCAATTCAAATATGATTGCGTCTTCTCTGGAAATTGGGTTGCGCACTTCGCGTGTTTCGTCTGGGACAAGCGCGAACGGAAACGGCTTTCCGAGCAGTTCGTCGGAGGGCTTCCGCAGGAGGCTTTGGGCGGCCGGATTCACAAACCTCACAAGGCCCTTTTGATCGACCACGGCGATGCCATCCGTGTCGCTCTCCAGCAATGCCTGAAAGTTCCTCTCCGAGACCTTAAGCCGGCGGCCTTGTTCGAGGAGTTGCTGATTCCGCTGTTTGAGTTCGATCTGGGCTGCTCGGAGGGCTTCGTTTTGCTGAACCGCATTCTCGTACGTTGACAAGAGCAGGTTCAGTATCTGCTTGCGGTTGGATGTCACCAAATGCTCCTGGCCGTGAACCGTAATCGCCAGGCCGCTGGATTCGTCCAATCCATCGATGGGGATTGGAGATTCGAGTAGATTCTTCACCCGGTCCAGCAGGTAGGCGGGCTCAAACGGCTTCGTAATGTAGTATTCTGCCCGGGCCCGCAATCCTTCCAGAATGTTTTCGACGGTCGAGAGGGTGGTGAGGAGAATGACGGGAATCGTTCGCAGAACAGGATCGCGTTTGATGACATGCGACAAATCGAAACCGTTCATTTCCGGCATGTCGATATCGCTGATCACCATTTGAAACGGGCGTTCCCGAAGCTGAGTGAGAGCCTCTTTGCCATTCGACGCAACAGCTACCGGATAACCGTTCTTCTCGAGAAGCAACCGCAGAGCGAACGCTTGAGGTTTGCTGTCTTCTACGATGAGTATTTCGCTGGCGATAGAATCGGAGGAGGCTAAGGCTGACATGGTATGGCTGATCCACGCTGCGAGGAGTGAACGTTCGATGCAATTCGGCCGGAATCCTGCAATACGTAAGGACCGAATGAAAACTGTGTTCGCCAGCGATTCATGAACGCACGTTTTTGGGTCTTTCTACCTTTACGCTCGGTAGAAGTTCAGAGTCTGCTCCAAGCCCGCCTGCCAGGAAACTTTTGGATCAAATCCAAAGCCGGTTTTTGCTTCCGTTATGTCCGCTTGGGAGGCCCGCACATCGCCCATGCGGGGCGGCTCGAACTGAGGCGCGAGGTTTTGACCCGTCAAGCGGTTTAGCTCCGCGACGAGTTGCAAGAGTGTAATACTATTGCCACCTCCGACGTTGAAGAATTTTCCGGCAACCTTGCCGGACGCCGCCGATGCAGCAAGGAGATTCGCGGCAACCACATTCTCGACAAAAACAAAGTCCCGAGACTGAAGTCCGTCTCCGAAGATGCGAGGTCTTTGATTTTGAAGCATGGCCGTGCAGAACTTGGCGATCACGCCCGAGTAAGGAGAGTCAAATGCCTGGCGCGGGCCGAAGACATTAAAGTAGCGCAAGCTCACCGTTTCAAGTCCGAAGAGTTGATGAAACATCTGGCCGTACTTTTCAGAGGCGTATTTTTGCAAAGCGTAGGGTGACAGTGGAGCAGGGGAGAGTCTTTCGTGTTTGGCCGGAGTCTCGTCGTCGCCGTAAATGGCGGATGAGGAAGCGAACACAAAGCGTTTCACGTTCGCGTCCCTGGCGGCGACCAAGAGTTCCAGGGACCCGTCCAGATTGTTTCGATTGCTGTCGATCGGCTGTTCGACCGAGTGCGGCACGGAGGCGATGGCGGCGTGATGAAACACCCAGTCGCAGCCGGAGATCAACTTTTTCACGAGATCTGCATCGGTAATGTCGCCTTGGACCCAGTCCAGGTCGTCGCTGTTCTTGCGCCATGCGAGATTTGGCGGCGCATCGGACTGCAATTTGTCCAGGACGATGACTTTCGCGCCGTTGCCGCAAAGGGTTTGAGCGATGTGCGAACCAATGAATCCGGCGCCGCCGGTGACCAGAGCTTTCATTTTTGTTAAGATGCGAATCTCGTGCCGCCCTTCGTGAAAGGCGGATTGAGCTTGTCAGTTTTTGCGAATCAGGCAACTCTAACTGACTCGCTGTTCTAAATTTTACAGGTATGGAGTTCCGGTTCCGTTCGGTTGGAGCTCGCAAACCGGCCAAGGCCGGGACACCATACGGTTCACGAGCAGCGCCCGGCGCCAACACAAGAACTCCGGCTCACTGACCCCCGAGCGATTGACGAACGTTGCGATGCTTTTATAGCGCATGGACAACCTTAAGAATGAAAGCGCACGGGGGGCGGACGCGCATGGCGCGTCTGCCGCTGCCATTCCGGAAAATGAATCGGAACGGTTGGCCGCCCTCCGGAGCTATGAAATCCTGGACACGCCGTCAGAGGAAGCTTTTGATGATATCACACTCCTGGCATCCGCGATTTGCCAGACCCCGATCGCTTTGGTTTCTCTCGTTGATTCGGACCGGCAATGGTTCAAATCCAAGGTGGGAATCGATGCCCCGGAGACCCCTCGAGATTGGGCGTTTTGCGCGCACGCGATTCTGCAGAGCGACCTCTTGCAGGTTCCAGACGCGGCAGCAGATCCGCGTTTCAAGTCGAATCCGCTGGTCGTTTCTGATCCAAAAATACGATTTTACGCGGGCGCTCCGTTGATTACCGGAGACAGAATTCATTTGGGCACGCTCTGTGTTATTGATCGCTCCGCGCGAAAATTGACCGCCGAGCAGGAGAAGTCGTTGAGGGTGCTGAGCCGGCAAGTGGTTGCGCAACTGGAACTGCGCCGAGCGCTCAAGCGGCAAAAGAGGCTCGAACAGATCCTGCGGGAGGGAAATCTCCTGCAAAGCGCCATTCTGAATTCCGCGAACTATTCGATTATTTCAACCGACACAGACGGGACCATTCGCACCTTCAATCAAACCGCCGAGCGCTGGCTTGGTTACAGCGCGGAAGAGCTTGTCGGAAAGCAGACCCCCGCCCTTTTTCACGACCCTGGCGAAGTGTCGGATCGTGCCAAAACGTTATCCGCGGAAATTGGCAGCGTAGTGGAGCCTGGATTCGATGTGTTTGTCGCGAAAGCGCGCCTCCGGGAACCGGATGAAAACGAATGGACTTACATTCGCAGGGATGGACACCGGTTTCCGGTTCTCCTTTCAGTGACCGCGCTCTTGGCAGATGACGGGCAGCAGGTCGGTTTTCTCGGTGTTGCAAGCGATATTACCGATCGAAAACAAGCTGAGATTGAGCTTCGGGAGGCTCGAAGGGAAGCGGAGCAAGCGACGAGGTTGAAATCGGAGTTTTTGGCAAACATGAGCCATGAAATTCGGACCCCGATCAACGGGGTATTGGGCATCACCGATCTTCTCTTGGATACTGACCTAGATCCGACGCAATTGGACTACGCCACCACGATCCTCGCGAGTGCGCAGGCATTGCAAACGGTGATTAATGATATTCTGGATTTCTCAAAGATCGAAGCCGGCAAACTGGAGTTTGAGATTGCCGATTTTGACCTTGGGGAGGTCGTCGAAACCAGTGTCCGCCTGCTTGCGGAAAGTGCGATGGCCAAACGCATCGAGCTTGTGGCGAATGTTGATCCCGGCGTGCCCGCGGGTTTGCGAGGCGACTCCGGGCGCCTGAAACAGGTGCTCGTGAATCTGTTGAATAACGCGGTCAAGTTTACCGACACGGGCGAGGTTGTCTTGCGAGTGACGAAGGATTCCGAGACCCCCGCCGAGACGGTTGTCCGGTTCGAAGTGACGGACACGGGAGTTGGAATTCCCGACGCGGCGCGCGCGCGCTTGTTTGAGAAGTTTAGCCAGGCAGACGCCTCCACAGCTCGGAAGCATGGCGGCACTGGTTTGGGATTGGCGATTTCGCGCCAATTGGTGGAGCTGATGCGCGGAAAGATTGGAGTCGAGAGCGAGGTCGGGAAAGGTTCCAAGTTTTGGTTTCAAGCGCGCTTCGAAAAGCAGAGCCCGGGGGAGAAAACCGGGCCGTGCCTTTCTGAAAAGCTGGATCGGCTTCGCATCCTGATTGTGGATGACAACAAGGCGAACCGCCAAATGCTCGAACAGCAGTTCGGTTCCTGGAACCTGCGGGCTGATTCGGTCGGGGATTCCAAGGAAGCAATGCGCGCGTTGCAACGGGCGGCCGCGGACGGAAAGCCGTTTGAGATTGCCCTGGTGGACCAACAGATGCCGGATCTGGACGGGCTTGCTCTCGCCAGGGAAATAAAGTTGGATTCAAGGCTGTCCCGAACACGGATTATACTGATGGTGCCGATAGGGTATGCGCAAGCCGACGTTGTTCCGTCGAGCCCAGATTCTTTCGAGACAATTTCGAAACCCTTGCTAAAATCCAAATTATTTGACCTTTTGATGAATGTTGTTGGAAATGAGAATGACTCGCCTGCCGCGGGGGTGAGGTCTTCTGAAAGCAGGGAGGACGCTCCTACGAAGAATACACCAGCACCCGCCTCCGGACCCCGAATTCTCTTAGCCGAGGACAATGTGATCAATCGCAAGGTCGCGCTGGGGCAGTTGAACCGAGTGGGCTATACCGCCGATTGCTGTGTCAATGGGCTGGAGGCGATCGAGGCGTTTCGCAACGTTCCTTATGATATTATTCTGGCTCTTCGTGTACTCGAGTGGGTGAATTGGGGCCATTTTTGGGCCAGGGAGCGAGTTAAAACTAGCA
>JAQBVM010000222.1 GCA_027623095.1 Verrucomicrobiota bacterium | reverse complement strand
TTCTCTTTCACGGCCCATTCGATGAAATAGCGAGGCGACTGATGAGTCACTTCGGCGCGTCCGCGCCTGCAAAAACTCAGAAACCAGCCTCGTGATCTCGAAAGAGTTTCGCTGCTTTTCGGGCAGCCTGAGGGCCGCTAGCGACTCCCTCCAATCTGGAAAATTGAGCCTCCTCATTTTGATCGCTTTTGCCGTTTCGATAAACACCCGATAAAACGAAGAATTTTTCGCTGATTAACAAAGTTGGATGCATTTTATCCGCGCCACTCCCAACTCGACAGGTCTGAAATGCCACCGTATGGTTCGGATATGTCAGCGACACTCGATGCCGTCACACAAGAGGCACTGATTCTTCCACCCGAAGAGCGTCTCGCACTGGCACGTCGGCTTCTAGACAGCGTTGATTTAGAGCCGGAGCCGGGTGCCGAAGCCGCATGGGAGAAGGAAATCGCTCGGCGAATTGCGCGCTTTAAAGCCGGTGAGTCCAGGCCCGTTCCGGTAGGAGAGGTGTTTGCCCGACTGCGGCAAATCGCTCCTGAGCGATGAGTTTTGTTCTAGAGTTTCTGCTCGAGGCATTCGCTGAGGCCGAGTGCGTCACGGGAGACTACGAGGCGCGTTCGGCAGGTCTTGGTTCCCGATTTCGCGCCGAGGTCGAAAGTGCGTGCGCCGCGATTGTTCAGCATCCGCTCCTTTGGCGATTGCGCCCGGGCGGTTATCGGCGCGTCAATCTACCCGGATTTCCATACTACATCGCATTCGTCCTGGATGAGGAGCGCGCACACTTCGAGTCGAAGCCCCGTCCACGGTGGTCGGTGCCTCACCTCCGCGTTCGAGAAATCTACCAGTTCGCTACACATGATCACGGCGGGACTATTGCGAAAAAGATCATCGCTTATCGCGGTTGGCTTGTTCGCAATCGGAACTGCGGTTTTGGTTCTGCCCCGCCAACCACATCAAAATGGACGCGCTCTGCGGGACTGGATCTACGATCTGGATTCGACGGAGACCTCTGATGCCGCTAAAGCAGCAATCGGGGCAATGTCAGAGGCGGCTCTTCCTTACATCCTTAGTTGGGGAGCGGCGAGTGACTCGCCTACTCGGAGGTTGCTTCAATCGTGGAGCAGGGTGCCAGACTTTCTCAAAAGAAACCTTCCGCCGGACTATTTGGAGCCGTATTCAAAACGAAGTTCCCGTCTCGCACGAGCATTTGCCGCACTTGGGTCGGGAAGGACAAATGCAATCCCGAAACTCACCGAACTCCTGTCCGGAAAAGACATGGAAAAATCGATATTCGCTGCGGCATGCCTTACGTCACTAGCCAACAAGCATCCTAAGATTCTGAATTCATTGTTGGGTCACCCGAATAGGCACGTTCGTGAGATCGCTCTGTATAGCCTTCCTGGAAAAGATCCGATACACGTTTCAGAGATGCCCCTGATCGTCTCCTGTTTACACGATCCCAGCGTGGTAGTCCGGTGGCTGGCGGGACGGTATATTAACGATTTTCTAACCGAATTAAGAGCCCATTCACCTAAGCTGTTGGAAGAGTTCAGAAAACGACTAGATGCAGAAAGCACGCAGAGAGAAACGATGAGCTGCAGCCTCTTGAAGCGAGTGATGACGATGGTTGGTGAGTTTGGTGCTGAAGCCCAACCAGCTCTACCTGAACTATACGCGCTGCAAAATAGTCCGGAAACTGAGATTAAGCGACACGCAACCACGATCATTCAGTCGATCGAGAAGAGCTTCCGATTGACGGAGTAGAGAATGGAAAACTACATACGAATCCCCGAAAACGCTTCACACGAACCGCCGCCCGCTCTGGGCTTCGACCTGAGTCGCAGGTTATTCGGCGCGGTTCGACCTCATCACGTCATCGTCGGGGCGGAGGTCCCTGAGCTTGGTCGTTATACGCAGCCGAAATGTCAGAGTGGACTGGCGCATTCCAAAACGTGGCGGTCTTCCCATCAGTTCCTCCCTATGAACCTTCGATGAGTCGAGCCATGCCGAGCCGAAGCCATCGACAGGGTAACAATCTTTGCCTACTCTTACCGCGTGCCCAAGGAAGTTTCACAAGCAGATGTTGCCGGTGAACAAAGAGCTGCCGATCTCTATCAACCGTCCGGACTTATTACGCAGCATTCTCCCTCTGCCGCGAAGGTTCTATTGTTTCGATCTCTGTTCAGAGGAAGGGAGGATGTTTATCCTCGCCGGTTCGAGAGCCGGAAAACCGGCCGCGCCGGTTACCAGCCTGCTTGCGCAAACGAATGGGTGCGCGGCGTGTGCGAGAAGCCTCGAATCAAATGCGCGGACTGCCCGAATCAACGGTTCCTTTGGGTGACCGAAGAGGTTGTTCGATGGCATCTTTCCGGTCGCGACAGCCTGGGAAGGGATTTTGTCATGGGAATCTATCCGATGCTCCGTGATGAGACCTGCTATTTTCTTGCTGTTGATTTTGACCGGGACAGTTGGCGGGAGGATGCGGTGGCATTTATGGAAACTTGCGCGCGTCTGCAATTGACGGTGGCGTTGGAAAGATCCCGATCGGGAAATGGCGGACACGTTTGGTTCTTTTTCGAAGATTCAGTTCCCGCTTCACTCGCGCGCAAGTTGGGATCGCATGTTCTGACGGAGACCATGGAATACCGTCCGGATATCGGGCTCCGTTCTTACGACCGGCTCTTCCCGAATCAGGACACGTTGCCCAGGGGCGGGTTTGGGAACTTGATCGCGCTTCCGTTGCAAAAGCAAGCGAGAGACCGCGGGAACAGTGTGTTTGTGGACAGCGAACTCCGTCCGTATGCGGATCAATGGGCATTTTTATCGTCCGTGGGGAAGATGAGTCGCGACCGAATCGAAGGCGTCGTTCGTGAAGCGGAGTGCAAAGGCAGAATTATCGGAGTGCGTTTTGCACTAACGGATCCGGAAGACGAAGCGCCTTGGACAGCACCGCCGTCCCGGTGTCGGAAGGATCCACCCATAACCGGACCATTGCCCGAACGGATTGAATTGGTGATTGGCGATCAAATTTACATCGCAAAGGACGGCCTTCCTCCGGCGCTTCGCAATCGGTTGCTCCGTCTTGCCGCGTTTCAAAACCCGGAGTTTTACAAGGCTCAAGCGATGCGGCTTCCCACATACGACAAACCCCGAATCGTCGATTGCGCCGAGGATCATCCGAAGCATTTTGCGTTGCCGCGAGGTTGCCTCAATGAAGTCGAAGGATTGCTGCGAGAATTGAAAATCAAGACGGTCCTTCGGGATGAAAGATTTGACGGAATTCGCATCGAATTTAAGTTCCTTGGCACGTTGCGCCCCGATCAGAAGGTGGCAGCCGAAGCGATGTCGGGACACGATACCGGAGTTCTGTCCGCAACGACTGCGTTCGGCAAAACCGTCATAGCCTCGTGGCTAATTGCGCAGCGTCAGACAAACACATTGGTTCTCGTCCACCGTCAGCAACTGTTGGAGCAATGGGTTGAGCGATTGTCCGTTTTTTTGGGGTTGCCGGCGAACACCATTGGACGTCTCGGGGGAGGCCGCAGACGACTCACGGGACGGCTGGATGTGGCGCTCATTCAAAGCCTGGTGCGCAAGTCGGTCGTGGATGACAGGGTGGGGGATTACGGTCACCTGGTGGTGGACGAGTGCCATCATTTGTCGGCCCGTAGTTTCGAACTCGTCGCGCGCCGGGCCAAAGCGCGATTTGTGACAGGCCTATCCGCAACGGTCATTCGCAAGGACGGACATCATCCAATCATTTTCATGCAATGCGGGCCTGTGCGCCACCGGGTGGATGCGAAGTCGCAGGCCATTGCCAGGCCGTTCACACATCATGTGCACGTCCGGCCGACCGGATTCCGATCGGTCGTGGCGCCCGAGGAGGATCAGCGAATCGAGTTTCACAGGCTGTATGAGGCCCTGATGAATGACGCTGTGCGGAACCAATTGATTTGTGATGACGTATTGACGTCGGTGCGCGAAGGGCGATCGCCGTTGGTGCTCACCGAGCGGACCGAGCATTTGCGGACATTAGCGGATATGCTCTCACGTCAGATCGACAATTTGATTATTCTACAGGGCGGAATGGGGAGAAAGCGTTTGCAGGCCGCTACTTCCGAACTGAACGAATCTTCAAGTGGCGCGAGCCGTGTCGTCCTCGCCACCGGGGGATACATTGGTGAAGGTTTCGACGATCCGCGATTGGATACACTGTTTCTAACATTGCCGGTGTCGTGGCGCGGAACGCTGGCCCAGTATGTCGGACGGCTGCATCGTTTGCACGAGGGAAAGCGCGAGGTTCGGGTCTATGACTATGCTGATTTGAATGTTCCGATGCTTGCGCGGATGTTCGACCGGCGGTGCCGCGGTTACGAGGCGGTTGGTTACACAATTCTCTTGCCTGCCAGTGCAATGCCAGGCTGGCCCGTGGAGGTGCCTCTACCCGTTGATCCAATGTGGAAACAAGACTACGCCGCAAGCGTTCTGCGTCTTATTCGTGACGGTGTGGATGCGCCTTTGGCGGATCTATTTGTGAATGCGGCGTGTCCGCCGTCGATGGAAACGGAAGGAGTGGATCGAGCAAGGAGCGCGACGGAAGCTTTTCTATTCCGCAGACTCGAAACTCTTCGGGAAACGACCGGCTTATTTCGGCTCAATGTGGAGTTGCCCATTTTGTTTGATGCCAGGGGGCGAATGGAAGTGGATCTGCTCTGCGCGGAAGCCGGATTGGCAATCGAGTTGGATGGGGCACAGCATTTGGCCAGCACCGAGTGTTATCGGCGCGACAGACGGAAGGATGCGTTGCTTCAGGAAAATGGCTATTTTGTGTTGCGGTTTTTGGCAGAGGAAGTTGGCAAGTCTCTTGACGATGTTCTGGACACCATTCTGCGGGCGCTCGCTCACCGGCGGAAACGCGGAACCTTTAAACCGATTCAACTGATTCCTTCAGACGAATCGGGCGTCCAAAGCGCGCGAGACTCCTGATATCTTTTCCATTCGGATTCTGTGTCCACGTCCGTGATTTCCCGCAAAAGCCGGACTCGCCATCCTTTCGCGTCGGCTCGTCGCACGGTTTCCCGCAAGACTCTTTCGGTGCTCCACGGCATGTCGGAAAACAAAGAAGGTTCACTCTGTCGAAGAGCGATTAACCAGTAACCGCCGTCGCGCGCCGGACCCAGAACGAGCTCGTGCGCCGAAAGGCTTTGGCAGGCTTCTTCGACATCGGCGACGCTCACGTCCGGGCAATCCGAACCAATTAGAGCAACGCGAGCGCATCCTGAGGTGAAGGCATTAGCGAACGCGTTTTCCATCCGCGCTCCGAGGTCTCCGGGACCTTGCGGCTGCGCGATCCACGTTTCTCTCAGCCAAGGCTGAATTTCGTCGATCGCGTCATCGGGCGAATAGCGCAGTTCGACTTGATCGAGCGGATTCAAGCGATCGAGCAACTCTGTCACGAGCATGCGATAGGCGGCGCACGCTTCCTCCGGTCCGATCGAAGCCGCCAACCGGGTTTTGACGTGGCCCGGGCGAGGCGCCTTTACAAAAATGATCAATCGATTCATTGCGAAGCGGGCGAATCAGGGATCGGAGCGGAATTACATGAGGACAGTTCGTCTTCTGAGATGGAAGGGCGCATCCGGATGAGGAGGGTAATTGCGCAACATCGCGCTGACGGTTCATGGGAAGCCCCGACCTTCAGAGATTGCACGCGCATTGGGACCATGAACCAATGATGGTGGGGCGACACTCTGTGAAGCCCTGATCCATCCTTGAATGGATCAAACTGAAGAAGAAGGCGCAATGGAAATAACGGAGAATTTGGAAGCCCCGCGTTTCCAGAAGCCCATTCTATGCAGGCCGGACAATCCAAGGGGAAGTTAGAGCTCCACAGAGTGTCGCCCCACCAATTCTTGAATGGTTCATGCGAAGGGATACTCATTCAAAGATGCGCCCGAATGGAGGTTTAGCCGCGGAAAAACGCAAAAGCCGGTGAAAGATCCAAACTGCGTTACTGCGTTTCACCACGCGTGACGCGAAGGAACACTTCCTCGAGCCCGAGTTCGTCCTCCCATAATCCGGTGAGAGTGAGGCCCCCGCGCACAATGGTTTCCGCCAAGAAAGCGGGATCGACGGTGTGATCCTTGAGGGTGACTTTGACTTGCCCATCCACAGCTTCGGCTTCGGAGACTTCAGGTCTGGGTTTCAGCAATTCAAGAGCCCTGGAAGCGTCCTCTCGAACGGTGACCCAAAAGACATAACCGGTGTTCATTTGATCGCGGACTCCCTGAACGGGACCGGTATAAATGAGCTTGCCCTTTTCGATAATGGCGACCCGATTGCAGAGAGTTTGAAGTTCGCTAAGGATGTGGGAGGAAATAATGATGGTTTTCCCAAGCCTCTGCAGTTCCTGGAGAATGGCCATCACTTCGATCCGGGCGCGCGGGTCGAGGCCGCTTGCGGGTTCGTCCAGCAGCAGCAATTGCGGATCGTGGATCAACACGCGCGCCAATCCGAGGCGTTGCTGCATCCCGCGGCTCAGCGCTCCGATCAAAGCCCCTTTCTTTTCGCTCAACCCGACAAGTTCCAGGACATCAATAACGGTCTTCTCGCGCTTCGAGGATGGAATCTTGTAGCAGGCGCCGAAGAAATCCAGGTACTCCGTAACTTCCATGTCCTTATAGACGCCGAAAAAATCGGGCATATAACCGATCACGTGGCGAACAGCGTCGGCATCCTTCACGACGTCGTGTCCGAGCACCGCGGCAGTGCCTTGGGATGGGGCGAGGAAGGTGGCCAAAATGCGAAGCGTCGTTGTTTTGCCCGCTCCGTTGGAACCGATGAACCCGAAGAGATCCCCTTTGTTGACGGTTAACGTAAGAGAATCCAACGCCGTCATCGAACCGTAAAGCCGGGTCAGATTCTGAGTTTGAACGGCGGGGACGTTTTGAGCGTTGTCGGCGGACATAGTGAGCGAAAATCCGGAAAGATGTGGGTTTGGGCGGAGGCTTCAGTTTTCTGCTGTTGCGTTTGATGGAATCACAAGCCGCAACAGCGTGTTCCTTTGTGTTCGCAGCGGCTTGAACTGATTGATCGGGTTTGCGAACGAGTGATCCGGATCCCACGCGAGAATCACCGCGTTCCCGCTCTCCACGAGCGGCGTAAGATCAAGTCCGGCGGGGGTGACGCAATTGCGTTGGTTTTGTTGTCCGGGAAGGTGCGATGCAAACGATGCCACCATCGAATGCAGTTCCGGTTGGTCGATCCATCCCCGCAGAGTATCCCCGGTTGGATTGCGGCGTTGATTGACCGCGTCTTGGAATCGGGCGCCGTTCTGTTGAATGAAACTCTCGAGCGGGATTCCTTTTCCGGCAACGAGAGAGAATTCTTTCCGTTCGCGGGCGGCGAGAGTTCCCAGATCGTAAACCGAACCGCCGATCACAACCCGCGCTGTTGGAAGGGGCCGGTCGAGCCGATTCTCGATGGTTAGCAGCCAATCGTTTGCCTTTCGAGAAAACGAGGCCGTCAATGGCGCCGGTGCCGGTTGCAGCCAGTCATTCACGTAAAGGAGACTGGTCCACACTGGAACGAATACCTCCGCGCGAAACGTGTTCCCGTAGTGCTCGATCGTGGCTCGGCTTGCTTCCCTGCCGCTGCCGTAAAGTTCGAGCAACTCACCGCGAAGTGTCGCGTGCGTTCGGTCTGCGAGCTCCTCGGAGGGAGGGGTGAAACCGAGCGAGTATTTCGCGTTGGATGACGAGTAAATCGAGGCGTACGTTCGGCCCCGAAGTTCGGCTTTGCCGGCGCCGCGCGGCAGGATATCCACGACGTGCAGTTCGTTCCATTCCGTTTCTCCGGCCCGGAGTTTGTATCCGATGAAGTAGATCAGAAGCGAAAAAAGCACCACGTAAGCCGGGAAAGTAATCCAGGTGAGCATCTGCCTGCCGATGCGCTTGAGAACATACTGATCAAACGGACCGATGACGACTAGATAGACAATCAGCAGGAGGAGCAGCCACTGCACCGGAAGTTTGCGGACTTGCCGGCTGTCGATCAAAGCGCCGAAGACGCCGTCGATGCTCCAACCGCCGTACGAGCGGACCTCTTCGGTCAAAAACCATTCTCCGGGAATGCCGGCAATCTTCGCCCAGAACCACTCGCGGTTTTTCCACGATCGAAACGGCTCTCTCTCCGGATTAAAAGTCAGCAAGGTAATTTGCCCCCGCCCGCGTTGGGCTTGGAGAATCAGCGGTTTGCCGCTGGCCGCCAGGATAACTTTCCCATCCCGGATTGTTCCGGTCGCGACAGGTATTTCCGCGCTCGCGAGTTCCTGATCCACCTGCAAGTTCGCATATGGATTCGAACCCAAGGATCTGGATTGCCGTCCGAACTGGCTCGTTCGACGGCCGTTTCCAGACGGATTGGACGAAACTGTTTTCAGCCATTCTTGGACCTCTTTGTCGATCGGGATGCCAACCATTTCTTTCAGCGTGGCCGGCAGGAGCTGCTGCAACCAAGGAGTCGCATTCACGTCGCCGAGTTGCTCCACACTCGCAATCAAATGGCCGCCGCCGTGAATCCAGGCGAGGAGGGCTTCCACTTGATCGATGGAAAGCCCCAAGGCGCGTTCCGAGTTCAGATAGACCGCGTCCAGGCCTTCCAATGCGATCGGATTGTCAGGGAATTGCTCGACGGTCATGCGCGCAACCTGTGGTTTGAGCTCGGGCCGGTTTCGACGGAGGTCGGGAAGGGTCGGCATCCCCGCAAATGTTCTTGGCAAAGCGCCGATTAATACGCCCTCCCAAGCCATTACTTTGGGCTGCATGGTCGATCGTTCCGCCCGGACCTTTCCGCGATCGTCCAGCAATCGGGTGTTCCACTGGAAGAACCGGCCGCCGGTGGCGAACATAGGAATCGAGAATCGCTTGCGCGTGTTTGTGGGCAATTCAATCGGAATCCGGCGAATCTGATCGGAACGAACGGCGCCGGATGAGATTTCGACGACACCGTTGAATGAGGGACCGTCATTGAAAATCTCGCAAGCGATGGGAAACCACCCTGCCTCGCGAACAATGTTGTCGTAACCCGGGAATACGTCAAACTGGATTTCCGCGCGTGCGCCAATGCTAAACGCGAGCGAAGCCAAGTAGAAAAGAATCGCCGATCCGGATTTCATCATCCGGTGTCTGTTTTGCGAGATGGCCGATCTCCGGACCAATGCTTTCGTCTGTGTCCTCATTTAATAGTGACCGCGTGACTATGGATAAACCCGCTCCGATTGGCCAGCTTTTGCATGTTTGACCATGATCCAGGATTTTCGCTCAAAATCAATAGACAGGGTTCGATCCAGTTTCGTCACGCGCAATATGCGTTGGGACGCGGTCCGCGGGCGCTACGAACGATGGGTCGCCTTCCCGCATCCCCAAGTGATCTTCCAATTCTTCGACGCCTTCACAGGCGAAATGCGTTATTCCGAAACGATTGTGAAAGGGCTGTGAACGGAAAAACACACCGGGAGAGACGCGAATGCGGAGTTCTAAGAGCGTGTTTTGAAAACCCGGAGCGCGGTGTCGTCCTCGACCAGCCGCAGCAACCCACAAAACATCGAGCGTTTGGAATCTCTTTATATGCTGCGGCTGGTCTTCGACACATCCGCGCTCCATTTTCAAAACAGGCTCTAATACGCCCTGGGGCGAAACCTCGAATCCATCCACGAATTCAAAGCGGTTTGAGTTTGCGGAAAAGGCTGCCCAGCGCTGTTCGTAAACCGCCCCGCCCCGCGGAACGATCTGAACATCCGTGGTCTCGGCATCATTTCGCTCGCAGAAAGTGCGCATTTCAGATTTTTCCAAAGGTTTTGGATGGCGTTGCTCGTAGCGCAGATTTTCAATTCGTTTTTTCCACTTTTCTAGGCCGTTCATGCGGTTTCATAAACACTCACAAAAGTATTGATTCTATTGGTCAGAATGGAGTTTTGTCCCGTCTTTATTGGCGTTTCCAGACAACCCTCGAAAGTGGCACAATTTTTGGCACAAGCAGCCCTTCCCTCAGAACGAGAGCGCCTCTTCAAGTGTTCTTTCCGGTGTTTCTCCATTCCGCCAATTGCTCCGCAACTATCGTTTCGAATCCGAGACTACGGCGTCAGCAGCGGAATGGGTTGATTCCGGAATCGTCGGTAGATTTGGAAGTCGCGAGCGTCCACCGTGACCACTTGGCAGGCACGGTGTACTTCCGAGAGCACGACAATACACGCATCGGTCCAGTCCATCCCGTCATACTTGCGGAGCAGTTCCGCCAAACGTGCGGCGTGATGCTGAGCGCAGAATGATATGTCCACCTCGCCGCTGGCTAACAGTTCTGCGACCAATCGCGGTGCGTGGAGATTGAAGGCGGTCTCGCAGAGCGCGCTCTCGCATGTCACCAGCGGACGCGAAAGTCCGGAGAGAGTTGACTTCGCCCACTCGTGCGCGGGATCGTTTCGATCCAGCAGCGCAGTGAAGAACCCCGAATCAGCGACGGCGACCATGCTTTTTGTTCATGGCGTGGACGAACCCGTCCTTGGGCCGCCGGGAGGCAGTGCCGGGACCGTCCACACTCCCTGCCAAGCGCGACAATACCGGAAACACACTGGAGCCCGCATCCCGCGCCGCGTCCAGAGCTGATCGTCGAACGAACTGTTTGAGAGTGACTCCGTGCTTCTGAGCGGCACATTGCAGCAAGGCTTCTTCTTCTCGCGCCAAGCGTATCGTCAGAGTGTCAGGCATACCCAGTGTGTCGCACGCCGGCTCTGGCGTGTCAACTCCGGCCAACTGCTGCATCCGGGAAGTCCCGCCACGCCAATTCCACTATGTTTTCCTGCCGCGTGTTTTGCGGTTCCACCGCTTCATTGTGAGTCAATTACTCCAGTCGATTTTACTTCGGCGCGACGACCTTCCATGTGCCGCCAGAATTTTGCGGATTGAGGTACTGCGACGAACTCAACTTCGTGCCGTCCAGGAACCAGACGGCCAAGTCCCGGTTCGTATGCTGAAAAAGCAGGTCCGGCTTGCCGTCGCCGTTACGGTCAACCGCGCTCACCACGCGCCAGTCCGCGCCAGGATTTGCAGGACTCAAGACCGACGCCCGTGACAAAGCGGTTCCATCGAGGAACCATACCGCCAAGGTTCCATCCGTGTGCTGGAAGAGCAGGTCCAATTTGCCGTCAGAGTCGAAATCGCCTGTTCCAACGATCTTCCAATTCGTGTTGCCCGGATTGCTTGGATTGAATACCGCAGCCGATTTGAGATTGATCCCATTCATGATCCAGACGGCCAATGTTCCGTCAGTGTGCTGAAACACGAGATCGGCCTTCCCATCTTTGTCCACATCACCCGTGGCAGCGACTCGCCAGTTACGGTCCCCTGGATTGCTGGGGTTGAGCAACGTACCGGAAGTGCTAGTGACTCCGTTCATGATCCACACCGCGAGGCTCCCATCTGTGTGTTGGAACACCAAATCCTCCTGGTTGTCCCCATTGAAATCGCCGCTGCCCACGATGCGCCAGTTGTTGTCGCCAACACTTTCTGGAGTCAGAAATTTAGCGGAACTCAATGTTGCTCCGTTCATCAACCAAGCGGCCAAACCCCTGTTTGAATCTTGGAAGAGCAGATCTGGTTTGCCATCACCGTCGATGTCACCTCGAACTTCGGTTGTCACTACTGTTCGAACGTTGATGCTGGCACTTCCGCCTGCAAAATTGATGTTAGCTGAATCGTCCGGGACAAAAAATACTCCCAATATCTGGTTGTCACCCACAGGCAGAACCGTCCCTGCTGGAGGCGAGTAGCTGTACTGGCCTGAAACCGTTTGACTCGCCAGACTTGCGCTCGCGCTCAACTGAACACCGCTCAGCGGAGTTCCAGGAGCAATGTCCGCCGGTTTGTTCCACGCAATGGTCGGTGTTGCCTTGGTGACCACTAATCGTGCTTTACCCCTAACGAAATTAGAGAATCCCTAATAATTTCAGGGCTTTTCTGCATATTTTTATTTCAACAAGGTGGCTACAGCTTCACATTCAATAAATCCAGGATTTTCTGTTGTTCTTCGTCGGCTTGGGTTACCTGATCGAACTCGACATCGGAGACTTTGACTCGCTGTTTGCGAATG
>JAQBVM010000221.1 GCA_027623095.1 Verrucomicrobiota bacterium | reverse complement strand
GTCAAAAAAGTACAAGTACTAAGTTGTTCCATATCCACATCTTTCACACTAACTCAATGCCTGTGGGGCCGGGGTGAGGGGAAAGGAGTAGAAAGGCCTCGACGATTCCTGATGTTCCGAACGCGCTAAACAAGAAGGACGGGCCGTGAGGCCCGTCCTTCCTGAACTTGAACCGAATTGTCGGAATCCCTCCGATCACCTGGCTTTGGCGGCTTCCTCGATCGCTCGGACCGTGTCGTCCCAGGCGTTGGCGTATTGGCTCAGGGCTTTGTCGAAGTCCTGCGCCGTTTCCGCGGCCACACCTTTGTCCAGGTCTTGCTTGGCCCGCTTCAGGTCGGCATCCACGGCTTTCTGGTTCTTCGGATTCACCGCCTGCAAATGCTCGTTCTCCGCATACAGGGTCCGGGTCACGAGCCGCGCATCTTCCAGCAACTCCGCCAGCTCATCCGCCGCCTGCTGCCCGACGGCTGCGATCACCCGGCCCTTGGCGGCGTCCTGCACGACATTCGCCAGCTCCCGCGCCGCCGCTTGCATCAGGTTGAACGCGTTCCGTCCGGTCCTCAGGTCCAGGTGCGCGAAGAGCGGCTCGTCGGTCCAATACTTCGGATCGAGACTTTCCTCGATCAGTTCCAACGCCTTGACCAATTCTTTAGCGGGCTGGCTGCGTCCGGCGGTCTCAATCGCGTCCTGGGTGTTGTTCCACGAGCGAATGTGCAATCTCACCGCTTTCCCGAAATCGCCTTTCTCGGCGAGCAGGCGCTTCACTCGACGACTCCTGAAATAAGCCGCTCAATTTCTTCGATCAAAACCGGCAGATTGGGTTGACTGAAACTCATCTGCGGCGCTGGAATTCGGTTGTGCTTGATGCCCGGCGGGACATGTTTGTGATGCGGATGCGAGCTCTGCAATGCGGAGTCGTCAGGGTGCGGCTGCGGATCGTACCAGAACAGCTTCTCTTCACCGCGCCAGACCTCGTAACCGTACCAATCAATCACAACCGGCAGACGGTCGAACAGAAGGCGTTCCCTGACCACGAGACGAAAACCGTGATCAAAATAAATCTCGCCTGCAATCCGCCCCAAAAACGCGCCCAGGCGAACGACCGTGACGGTGGATTGACGGACAGATTTGAACTGATCAGAAAGGCTGTAAATGAAAAGCTCGTAGTCCTCCGGTGTCCGCAAGGGATTGCTCATGCGGCCACGTGGATCAATCCGGCCAGACTTCCTTTCTCCTCCTGAATCCGCTCAATTTCATTGCGATATTCGGCCTGCCGCGCTAGCCAGGTCCGATACACGCTGGCCCATTCGCCGAAATCAAGTGTCCAAGCATCGTTTTCCGGTTCTTCGCCTTTCACGTACGCAGCATAGAAGACCTCAGAGCGAAGGCCGTATTTCCGTTCAAACGCGAGCAGTTCTTCTTCGAGGGCGTGAATATCCGCTAAAATCTGCCGAGCTTTCATAGATGCCTTTCAATCAAAGAATGCGCGCTCGTGCGGAAAACGCAAGGCCCAGTTAGCTTGCGTGACTGAGTGACGATCCGTTTCTTCCCTTTTCGTGTGATTCGTGTGTTTCGTGGGCACTGCTCTCGACGCGACCCCGCGCCCCACCCTGCTGCGCTAAACAAGAAGGACGGGCCGTGAGACCCGTCCTTCCTGAACATGAACCGTATCGTCGGAATCTCTCGGACTACTTGGCTTTGGCGGCCTCCGTGATTGCTTCCTGGGTCTTGTGCCAGGAATTAAGGTAGCGCCGCACCGCTTTCCCGAAGTCTCCTTGCTCCGTCAACGCGTTGGCCTCATCCAAATAATCCTGGCCCCGCGCCAAGGACGCATCCACTTGCTTCTGGCGTTTTGGATCGAGGGCGGTCAGGCCTTCCTGCTCCAGCGACACCGTTTCACTGATCAAGCGCGAGGCGCAGATGAGATCTGCGAGCGCTTGCTGAATCGCGGCGATGGCGGCGGCGCTTAGCGTGTCCTTCTTCTGGTCCTTGAAGATTTTCTTGAACTCGTCGTCGTCCTTGTCGTCCTCATCCTCGTCCTCGTCGTCATTCTCGCGCTTCTGCGACGGCTTGAGCAATTGCTCCATCATGTCCGTGGCTTGCCGCCAATAGACCAAGGCCTTCCTTCCGCCCTTGGCATTGAGATGCACTTCATCCACCCAGAGCTTGGGCTCCAGGCTGGCCGTCAGGTCCTTGACCGCTTTTTCGATGCGCTTGGATTCTTTGACGAACGGTTGCAACCCATCCCGCGCTTCGGTGGCGCAGCCGAAGGCGCTGACCACCGTCACGGTCAAGGTGTCGCTAGCGCTGGCGTCATGACTGTCCAGGACAGTCAAGGTCACCGTATAGGTCCCATGGTGGGCGTAAGTGTGCGTAGGCGTCAGTGTGCCGATCACCGCGGGCGAACCATCGCCAAAATCCCAACCCATCACGTGGCTCGGACTGCTCGGATCAGTGAAACTGCCGGCAAAGGTCACTTCATCCAAGGCTACCTTCTCCTGGTCCGGCCCGGCGTTGACGACCGGCGGCACATTCTTCACCGTGAGCCTCCCGTTGTTCTTGGTCACGGTGTAGTTCCCCAGTTTGTTATCGAGGTCGAACAAGCTCGGGACGATCGGATACGTGTCCACGGGGCTCGTCGGCGTCGCCGTGGTGCTGTAGGTGGCGGTGATCTTGTCGTTGTTGACGACCCCCACGACGGTGCCGCTCAACGGCGGGTTGGCCTCGCCGTAATTGCGCTCCGCGCTGTTGGCCGTGACGGTCAACGGGACGGGGTTCACCGTGAGCGTGCCATTGTTTGGCGTCGCCGTGTAGTTGGCCAACTTTCCGTCGGGATCGACCCAGCTCGGCGCGATCGGATACGTGCCGACCGAGCTGCCGGGCGTGGCCGTGCTGGCGTACGTGGCGGTGATGTTGTCGTTGTTCTGAACTCCAGCAATCACTCCGCTGAAGGCAGGGTTGGGTGACCCGTAACTGCGCGCCGCATCGTTGGCCGTTACAGACAGCGGCGCCTTGTTCACCGTGAGCGTCCCCGCCACGAAACGAATGGTGTAATTCGCATCCGCCGCGGCACTCGCCGTGATCGGATACGGGCCCACACTGCTGGCCACGGTCGCAGCCGTGCTTAAGCTCACCGGTATATCGAGACTCGTTACGGTGTCGCCGTTGACAAAGCCACTGTAGCTCGCTGTTAAATCGGGATTGGCCGATCCATAGATTTTGGATTTGTCATCCGCGGTGATAGTCAACTCCGCCGGCGTCACCGTCAGCGCGCCTTCCTGGAAAACGATGGCGTAATTGAGGTCCGCCGCGCCGCCGGCGCTGATCGGATACGTGCCGACACTGCTCGACGCCGTCGCGGTGGTCGTCACTTGCACCGGCGCGTCCAAGTTCTCTGGCGTGTCCCCGTTGGCGAATCCACTATAAGTCACGGTCAATGCCGGCAAGGCCGCGCCATAGACCATGCTCTTGTTGTCCGCCGTGATGAGCAAGCTCACGCGGTCCACGGTCAGCGTTCCGGGGACGAATGTGATGGTGTAATTGGCATCCGTGGCGCCACTGACGGTGATCGGGTAGGTGCCCGCGTCGCTGGCGGCAGTTGCCGTCGTGCTGAGGGTGGCCGGCGTGTCCAAACTGAGGAGGGTGTCCCCATTGACGAATCCGCTGTAGGTCGGGGTCAAGGCCGGCAAGGACGCTCCATACAGTTTGCCCTTGTCGTCGGCTTTGATGGTCAAGGCTGCTTGGGTCACCAGGAGTGTGCCGTCGTTCGAGGTCACGCTGTAATGGTTCAATCGCCCGTTCGGGTCCTGAATCATTGGAGCGATGGTGTGCTGCCCTACGGGACTGGCGGCCGTCGCGCTGGTTGCATAGATCGCGGTTATGTTATCGCCGTTCACCACGCCGTTGAGGGTGCCGGTCAAAGGCGGGTTGGCCTCGCCGTAATTGCGCTCCGCGTTGTTGGCCGTCACCGACAATGCCGCCTGGTTCACCATGAATATGAAGGAACCGGTGGCGCTCTGGTTGACCGGCGGACCGTCATCGGTCGCAATCACGGCGGCGGGAAACGTTCCGGCAGCCGTGGGAATGCCACTCAGCGTGCGAGTCGCCGCGTCGAAAGAAATCCCGGGCGGCAATCCGGCCGCGGCGTAACTCAAAGTCTGGCCCGTGTCCACGTCGGTGAAGGTGTTGGCGGGAACGGTGAAACTGAAGGCCGATCCATACCCGCCGGTTTGAGCGGCAATTGGATTGGCCACGACGGGCGCGTCGTTGACCGGCGTCACGGTGATGGCCACCGTCGCGGGCGCTGAGTCCAATTTCGCGTCGTTCACTTTGAAGGTGAAGCTGTCGCTGCCATAGAAGTTGGGCGCCGGGGTGTAGGTGAGCTGAGGCAGCGTTCCCGTCAGTGTCCCGTGGGCTGGACCGGTGACAATCGAGAAGCTCACGACGTCTCCTTGATCCTCGTCCGCGCCGCTGAGCGCCACCGGCAGGGCTGAGTCTTCGGCCCCAGTCAGGGTCTGCCCGCTGGCCACAGGCGCATGATTGAACCGAGTGAACACCAGATAAACGTTGTTCGCATCCGCCTCGACGGAGAAGCTGCCACCCTCCAGTTCATTCTGAAAAGCCGTGAGATCCAGTTGGAATTTGTCGGCGCTGAATCCGTTGATCCCGCCTTGAGCCGTCGCGATGACCCAGCGATAGTTCTGCCGTGGATCAAAGTTGAGCAGCTCACCGTAAGGAACCTCTTCGTCGTCCTCTTCTTCTTCCGCATCATCCGGCTCTTCCCCTTCGTCCTCCTCCGGATCCACTTCGATGAGATCTGGATCTTCGGCTTCCAACTCGTCGGCTTCCGGATCTACCGGTTCCTCTTCGATCTCCGGATCAAACTCTTCGACGGCGCCGTCCTCGACGAGCAAGGAACGGACGTCGAGGACGACGGGGTCCGCCGCAGAGGCGGAGATGTCGAGTGTCCCGCCGATGTCCACCCAATCCCAGCCGCCGACGAAGGTGCCTTTGACGCCAGCCGCATTATTGATCTCCCACTCAATAATGCTGCCTCCCTCCATCTCAATGTTTTCGACGACCGACAAGCTGCCAGGGCTGTTGCCGGCCGCCAACGCCGTGTTCCTCCTGAACGCGGCGCTCCTGACCTGGCCCGTGCCCCTCAATTTCGCCAGGACCGGTTGCCTCTGCCGCAGCAAAGAGGATATCTGGCTCTGCCGCTGAGGTGTTTTGGGCAACGCAGCTAATGCTGCGAGCTGCTGTCTCAGTTGCGCTTCGCGTGCCGAATCCCGCGGTCGTTGTGGGGTGACGGTGATGCGACTGTTGGGAACTTTTGATGGTTTGTTGACCTTCAGTGTGCCGCTCTTGACCATCGTCTTGCCGCGATATTTCTGATTGCCGGTCAGTTGCAAAGTTCCTTTGCCGGACTTTCTGACCGTGCCGGAGCCGCGGATCGACTTGGTGACTTGCGTGGTGGAGCGTCCGCCGTAGCTGGCCACCTTGCCGCCCTGGCGGGAGACTTGAATCTTGCGAGCAAGCTGAATGGTCTGCCGAGTTTTCGGATCCGGAGTCCTGATCCTCAGTTGCGCTTTGTTCAGTCTCACCAGACTTGAGAATGAGCCGAGATTCGCATTTCGGAAAATCTCAACGATGCCGCCGTCGATCCGAGTGCCGCCGGAGTAGGTGTTGACCCCTTCGAGCGCGAGGATGCCGGAACCTAATTTCACCAACCGGCCCGGTCCGGAAATGACTCCGCGCAGTCTCAAGTAGTGCAGGAGGGTGTTGATATTCGCCCCAGCGGGACCGAGGACGATCGGGCTGGTCACGATGGCGCTGGCTCCGGCCTGGAGCGTCCCACCATTCAAGGTCAGCGGACCGCTTCCTCCCACACTCCCATCCGGACCAATGACGACGGGCGGGCTGGCGCTGGTCGCGGCGATGTTAACGGTGAAAGAGGCCGTCGCGCTCAGCGGAGGTGTGCCGTTGTCCGTGGCGGTCACCGCAGCGGAGAATGTCCCGGCAGCCGCAGGGATGCCGCTTAAGGTGCGGATCGCTGCATTGAACGAAATACCCGGCGGCAGACCGGAAGCGGTGTAACCCAGGGTCTGGCCGGCATCCGCATCGGAAAATGTGTTGGCCGGAACCGTGAAACTGAAGGCCGATCCATACGTGCCGGTTTGATTGGCGATCGTATTGGCAACGACAGGCGCGTTATTAACCGGGGATGTGGTGGTGAGCACGAGGCTCAAGCGAAATCCTCCCGTGTCGCCACCACCAAGGTTGCGGACCGCTACGACGATCTCGTTGGCCCCTCCTGAAATCCAGGCGCTTTGCAGAAAGGACGCCTGCACGCTTGAGAATAGCCCGCCTCCCAAGTAGCCATTGTTGACGGTGCCGTCCGTCCCGATGAAAAGGCGGAAATCACCGGAGCAAAAACCGCACAGATCGGTGCCAAAACTCGCCAGCGACTTGCTGTTCACAAAAATTTGGATGTTGTTGTCAACCAGCGCTGACAGGTCTGCCGTCAGCGTGGCGAAACTGGGCAGGCTGAACACGGACCGGTAAAAGGTCACTCCGCTGCCAGAAACAATGCCGGTAAATCCAGCGACGAGCGGCTGGATCGCCGTGTTCACCGTGTAGGTCGCAGCGCTTGGAAGCGGCGTGGTCACGCCAGGCCAGTTCGGATCGGTGTTGTCGATATAGGAAGAGGTACTTTGCTTCCAGTTGGCTGCATTAGAGGTGTCAACCGAGATGACGTCTGCCGTGATCGTCAAGGCCGCCTCCGTCACCGTGAGCGTGCCTGGTTGAAACACGATGGCATAGTTGGCGTCCACCGCTCCGGACACGGTAATCGGATAAGTGCCCACGGCGCTGGCGGTGTCGGCTGCGGTTGCCAATTGCGCGGGCGTGTCCAGGACGGCAGCCGTTTCGTCATTAACAAAACCCGAGTAACTCGCCGTCAACGCGGGCAAGGCAGCGCCATAGGCTTTGCTCTTGTTGTCAGCGGTGATGAGCAGCGTTGCTGGAGTGATCGTTAAACTGCCTGAGTTCAGCGCAACGTTGTAATTACTCAACTTGCCACTCGGATCGGCCAACGCCGGCGTGATCGGATAGGTGCCAACATTGCTGGCTGCTGTCGCGGTCGTGCTGTAAGTCGCGGTGATAGGGTCGCCATTGACCACACCGACGATGGTTCCAGTGACGGCGGGATTGCTCGAGCCATACGTGCGCGTCGCATCGTTCGCGATCAAGGTCAATGGGGCGGTTCCCACGCTGATCGAAACGGTTGCGCCAGCGCCGTTGTAATTGGCCGGATCGTTCGGCGTGAACGCGACACTGAGCGATTGATTCGCTCCGGCGTTGAGCACCGTTCCGGATGCGGGCGTGTAAACGAACGCGCCGGGAGCATTGGCTGTCGCATTCAATTGCGCTGCGCCGAGGGCGGCGCCGTACGTAATGGCAGGCGGTGCGCTCCAAGTAATCACGGGTGTCGCCTTCCCAATCGTCAACGTGACGGTTCGAGTGCCTGTGCCGCTCGCGTTGGTCGCCGAAACAGTGAACGTGTACGTGCCGGCGGTGGTCACCGTGCCGGAGATGAGGCCGGTCGTGGTGCTCACCGAGAGTCCGGACGGGAGACCGGTGGCACCATAGCTGGTCGGCGAATTCGCCGCTGTGATTTGGTAGCTGAACGCTGCGCCGAAGATGCCGTCCGCAGAGTCCGAGCTCGTGACGACCGGCGGCGTGGCGGCAGGCGCGACTTCCTCTACCTTTACGTCGTCGATCCAACCGGCGTTGCTGGCGTAGCCCGAGGCGTCGGCGATTCGCAGGGTGGAGGTCGTCCCTATAGCCGTGAACTCATAGGTCACCGTTTTTTCCTGCCCGGGAGCGTTTATCACCGTCAGCGCACTGTTGCCGGTGGCCGAAACTGTAAACGCCGTCGGAGTTGCAAGCGCAGCCCCCGGATAGATCAAACCGCCATTGAATGTGCGAATCGAGGCCTGGTAGGTTTTGCCCAAGGTCGTCGCAAACGACTGCTCCATGGAGCCGTTGCCTTGAAAGTCTGTCAGGTTAATCCACCGCGTGCTGTTGTTTGGCCAAAACGTGGTGCCGACCGCGATATACACTTTTTCGAGGATAGTCCATCCGGCGAGAGCAGGCCAAGGGCCGCCAGGGAGCAGCGTTTCACTTACCACGGCGGTCGATGTTTCAAAGTTACCGTTGGTGATGAGACTCGTCGCGGCGGGCACGGTGGCGGTATCCTCGGCGATGATCATCATGTATGGCGGGCCGACCTGGGCGCGGAGGACTAGCTTGACCGTTCCGTCCGGGTTCTCCGTATGAGGCCAATTCAGATTCTTGGCGTTGGCCGGGAAGCTGAGTGAAGAATCCAGGCTGTCGGCTTGCTGATAAGTCACCGCGCCAAAAACAATCCCGCCGAGGGATTGATCTGGAGTGGGAGTATCCCCGGAGCCGGTGCGCGGGAGGCCGCCCTGGGATTGCCAGTTGACGCCGCGTTGGTAATCCGTGCTGAAAAGCATCGCCCTCTGGTCGAACCGCACGGCCGCATCGGCAACTACAGCAGAGAAACTAAACAAGAGTATTCGGAGTAAATTAAGCCGTTTCATAAGCTGGTTGAGAGTTGGAACAAGTTAGTCGCTGAGAGCGCAGGGAGTAGGGAGTAGGGAGTAGGGAGTAGGGAGTAGGGAGTAGGGAGTCCCGGCTTTAGCCGGCGAGACGCAGGCCAACCCGCACGCGTCCGATTTTCTGACGCGCTACCGCCTGAAGGCGGAACTCCATGCAGGGTACGGAGTCCCGGCTTTAGCCGGCGAGACGCAGGCCAACTCGCACGCGTCCGATTATCTGACGCGCTACCGCCTGAAGGCGGAACTCCATGCAGGGTACGGAGTCCCGGCTTTAGCCGGTGAGACGCAGGCAATCCCGCACGCGTCACATTACCCGACGCTCCGCCGCCTGAAGGCGGGACTCCGTGCGGGAATTCGCCTCTCTTGTGCTTTCGGCCG
The DNA here is from genome assembly GCA_027623095.1 of Verrucomicrobiota bacterium. Taxonomy (GTDB): domain Bacteria; phylum Verrucomicrobiota; class Verrucomicrobiia; order Limisphaerales; family SIBE01; genus JAIPJX01. The sequence goes on along the minus strand of JAQBVM010000221.1, from coordinate 3,136 downwards.
AGCCTTACTATTCTACAGCGATGTCTGGAGTCCGTTACGTTTGGCGTCAATTGACACCCAAACAGCGCGAGGAACTGCTCGCTTGGAGGAAGGAGAACAAACGTCCGTGGCATAGTCCGTCCCATCGACCCAACTTCGGGCACTTGAACTTCCATATCTCGGCCGCCTGCTACGAGCACCTGCCGCATATTGGACTGCACTCGGAACGCCTTGAGGACTTTTGCGCAGCTTTGCTCGCGGTCTTCGCGAACCACGCCACTTGCACCCATGCCTGGTGCGTCTTGCCCAATCATTATCATGCGTTGGTCGCGGCCGAGAATGTTCTGCGGCTCCTCCATGAATTGGGACAATTTCACGGACGCACTTCCCATGCGTGGAATCGAGAAGAGAACGCCCGAGGACGACAGGTATTTCATCGCACGACGGAGCGAGCCATCCGATCCGAGCGGCATTTTTGGGCGACGATGAATTACATCCACAACAACCCCGTTCATCACGGTTACGTGAAGCTTTGGACAGAATGGCCCTGGAGCAGCGCCCACGGTTACTTGGAAACGACAGGCCGCCAGGAAGCCGACCGCATCTGGCGGGAATTTCCCCTTTTGCAGTACGGCCAAAAATGGGATCCGCCCGAACGCTGAGTACGCAGAGTACGGAGTCCCGGCTTCAGCCGGCAGCGCGCTGGCCAATCCGCACGCCCCGGGTTGCTCGACGGCCTGCCGCCTGAAGGCGGGACTCCATGCTTCCCAACTCCGTGCCCGGGAGCTCCGGGCGCGCAGAATGTTCCTCGTGAGATGCATAGGCGGCCGACTCTCCGAATTATTGACCGGCAGGTGTTGCAGCTTGCCGCGCCGCGAAACGCCCTGGCGTTTGCCCTTGGGTCAGGCCCGCCACGAGCTTCTTCATCTCCGCCATTTCCCGCTCCAAGGAATCGACCCGCGCTGCTTTCTCTTCCAGTTCGGCAATGCGCGCTTCGCTTTTCTTCAAAGCCTGCACCTGCTTGTCCAATTCCTGAATAGCGCTGATACCGGTGCTGAAGACCTGGTTGTAATCAACGCTGCGGAAATCGTTCACTTGCTTCCCGGAGACGAACACTTTGCCGGGTTGATTCTCCGTCTCGACGGCGAAGCGGGTGAGTGAAGGCACGGCAACGACTTTCAGCTCCTTCGGATTGTTATCCAAGTTCAGGCTCACCATATCCCCAAGCTTCAAACCATGAGGATCCTTCAGTTCGATGGTCAGCGTTTTGCCGCCGGCCTCGTACTGACTGGTGGCGGCGGGCGCATAAATGTCCGGCACGAAGTTGCTGCGTTGGGTGACCGCATTCGGCAGGACCTTTTCGACCTCTTGAGCGATCAAACCGCGCCTAGTGCCGCCGCCATGCAACGCCGTATCCACATAACGGTAGTCCGTGACCGCCAGTCGCCGGATACTCTCCAAAGAGGCCTCACCAGCAGGCCGGCCAGTGATCTGTTTGATGCGGCCATCCGACGTCAGTACAACCCCCCTCGCCTTCACATCGCCCGTCGCGATCAAATCGCCCGACGAGAGCGTCATTCCAACAGTCACTGTGCCACTAAGATTATAGCTACCGAATCGCAAAATGGGGCGACTACCCAAGCCGGTTGGGTAAAGGATGTTCTGTTCCCCGCCACCATTTGACAGGTTCCAGCCTATGGCCAAGCTGGAGCCGTCACCGTAGGTAGGGAGTAAATTCCCAGCGTTGCCCCCCCCAAATAAGTCCATGAATTGGCACCAAGGGAACCGCGGACGTCTAAGGCACCCCGAGGATCCGTCGTCCCGATGCCAACCCTGCCATCACCTTTGATAGTCATCACTTCTGTGCCATCAGGTGCGTTGAGGAAGGAGAAACGATCTGAAAGACTGCCGGTGTGCAATCGAAATTGATTGGCTCCAACTCCAAGCCCGTATTTGACGACGCCTCCGTCATAAACAGCGAGTTTCGTGTTTCCCAAAGCGCCTCCGAGCGACAATAAACCATTTACAGTCGCGAGATCGCCAACGTATAACGCAGTCACAGTGGCGTTGCCGGTTACCGTTGCACTCCCCATGGTGGCGTTGCCGGTTACCGTCGCGCTGCCCAGCGTCGCGCTGCCGCTCACAGTGGCGTTGCCGGTTACCGTCAACGGCCCCGGATTGAGCGTCAATTCGGCGGTGCCCTCCAATTTGCCATTGGCGAGATTCAACGTGGTTTGGCCCGTGGGACCGACCAGGGAGTTCGCCGCTCGCGCCAGTTGGGCGTAGGGCGCCGCGAAGAATTGGATGCGCGGCGTGATTTCAGCGTCATCCACCGTGAGACCAATCCAGCGGTCGGACGCGTTGTCGCCGACAAACACGGAGGACAGGTCGGTGAGATGTTTGTCAGTGAACCCGGTCACTGCGCTGCCCGCGCCGAGCAGCACGCTGAAGTGGCCCTTATCGACGGTCACCACCTGGGACTCGGCCCACAACACATCCGCGGCGGCTGCGCCGGTGGCGCTCTTGTAAACTTTGAAGATGACTATTTTGTTTGCCGGGCTCGTGTTGCCGAGCGGGACGGGCGGATTGGCGGCGTCCGTGAGGAAGCCCTGGAAGGGCATCTTGCCGGGCGGGAATTGGTTCGCCGCGCGCGCGGGCGGCATGAAGATGAAGAGCGTGAGAAGCGTCAGGAACGTGGCGAGCGACGATGGCAAGAACGGCTTTGTTGAGTTCATAAGCATCATAAATTTTTGAATTACGATTTGCGATAGAGGCATGTAGTCCCGGCTTTAGCCGGTCGGAGCTTCAGCAAACCCATCCGCATCCTTCGGGGCACGGATTGGTTTTGGTTTATGATTGCACCAGGCATTGTTTTCATGGCGGTCTGTTCTGGCGCGCACCCTACCAGGACAATCATGAAATAGTTATGAACGCCGGCGATTCTTGGCGGAAACGTGCCCTGGGAGCGTTGGCGTCTCGCCGGCGCGTTTCTAGTCTTTCCACCGCGACTGGCCGGCGAGGACGCCGGCGCTCCAATCGGGTTCATGGTCCCAATGCGCGCCCTTTGGGCTCGGAGGCGAACACGTTGAAGACGCGTATTTGCGCAGCAATTCTCATTTTAACGCCCGGGAGGGTGAGGCTCCCGCCGAACCCACTT
>JAQBVM010000220.1 GCA_027623095.1 Verrucomicrobiota bacterium | reverse complement strand
TCATGCAGCACTTGGGCCAGGCGTTGGATCAGGTGCGCAAGAGTGAATACGCGCGACTGACTGGAAACAATCGCCGGTTCATCAAGGGACAGAAATACACGCTGCTCTCCAACCGTGAAAACCTGACCTTGGAGGGACGCCGAGCTCTGGCCAAGCTGCTGAAGGTCAATAAGCGATTGAATGTGGCGTACCTCCTGAAAGAGACCTTCGACCAGCTCTGGGACTATAAACGGGAAGTGTGGGCTCGACACTTCTTTGAGAACTGGAAGAGCGCACTGAAATGGCAACGGCTCAAACCGTATGAGAAGTTTGTCAAACTGGTTGAACGCCACTGGGACGGCATCGCGGCCCATTGTGATCCACAGAACAAAGTGTCCCTCGGATTCGTTGAAGGATTCAACAACAAGATCCGGGTCATCCAAAGACGAGCCTACGGGCTGCGGGATGAAGAGTATCTGCGGTTGAAGATTCTAACGTGCATGCTTCCTGAGATCTGAAGACCAAAGACCGCGCATGGGTATGGAACTGCGAGCCAAACGAACCTTTGACCGCAGGGGGGCGCGAGCTGGGGGCTCGCAGCTCGCCCCCCTGCTAGTTTTAACTCGCTCCCTGGCCCAAAAATGGCCCCAATTCACCCACTCGAGTACACGAAGAGCCCCTTTTAATAAGACTGGAAAATTTATCGTGGACGATGGGGAACTTCTGTTCTCGATTTCGGACGCCGCTTCTTTTAGAACCGAATCGCAAAGAATACGAACCCTTTCGGCTTATCAGTGGCCGGGTCAGTGTACACGTTGTCCTTGTCTTTCTTGGTTTTTTTCACAGTTGCCTCCTCCAAAAGATCGACCTTCTTCCGGTTTGAGAATAGGTCGCCCCAAAAACCTGTGTAAGTGATACTTTTCTTCTCGACCGAGATTTGCTTTGGAGCAGGAAAAGTCAGCCTTTCCGCACCCTTCTTCCCTTTGTCGATCCGGATGTCGGCTTTGTTGGAAAGGGATTCCTGCGCCTGGATCTGATTGAAAGTCCCCAACCCGACTAGTAGTGTTAGGACAGGCATCTTCATGAAGATGATTCCACCACAATCCACCCAATTGTCAAAACGGTTTATTTGATGCGTTGTTTCAGAATCTTCCGAATCGTTTCGACCTTTGGCGGACGCTTTTTTGGAGCTTGACAATCTTCGCCAAGAACATGAGCCTTCGGCAGGTCCACAGTTGGCGCCTCTTGAACCTGAACCGGAAACCAGACATATATGCTAACGATTCGCGGGAATAAATCCACGTTTTGTGACGGAATCTCAAGAAGGGGATTTCTTAAGATTGGAGCGCTTGGCTTGGGAGGACTGACACTTCCGCAGCTTTTTGAATCTGAGGCGAAGCAGGGTGTTGGCGGATCGCAAAAATCGGTGATCATGATTTTTCTCCCTGGTGGTCCTTCGCATCAGGATATGTTCGACCTTAAAGTTGATGCGCCGTCGGAAATTCGAGGAGAGTTTAATCCGATCAGAACCAATGTTCCAGGGATCCAAATCTGCGAGCATTTGCCACTGCTCGCTTCGGTCGCGGACAAAATGGTCATCATTCGGTCCATGGTCGGCGCATTGGACAATCATTATGCGTTTCAATGCCTTACGGGGCGCCATGCGCGAAACCAGCCTCAAGGAGGCTGGCCCTGCCTCGGATCGGTGCTTTCGAAATTGCAGGGTGCCATCCAACCGTCCATGCCACCGTTTGTTGGGTTGTCGCCTAAAATGGGGCATGTCCCTTGGTCTGACGCCGGTACTCCCGGGTTCCTTGGAGTCGGGCATGCGCCCTTCAAACCGCACGGTGCGGGATTGGGAGATATGGTCCTGAACGACCTAACGCTCGATCGGTTGTCCGATCGGAAGGCTCTGCTCACAAACTTCGATCGGTTTCGACGCAATGTTGATTCAAGTGGGATGATGGACGGATTGGACGCGTTCAACCAGCAGGCATTTGGAGTGTTAACCTCGAGCCGCCTTGTTGAGGCGTTAGACATTGAGCGGGAAGATCCGCGAGTCCGTGAGCGTTACGGAAAAGGTGATCCAAAGAACCGCGACGACGGAGGTCCCAAGTTGATGGAGAATTTTCTGGTCGCCAGGCGATTGGTGGAAGCCGGCGCGCGCTGTGTCACGCTGGCATTCAGCCGCTGGGACCATCATGGTGACAATTTCGGCGCGTTAAGGCAGGACTTGCCGATGTTGGATCAGGGGCTGAGCGCCCTGATTCTCGATCTTCACGATCGCGGATTGGATAAGGATGTGTCTGTGGTTGTGTGGGGTGAATTCGGACGTACTCCAACGATCAACAAAGATGGTGGGCGCGATCACTGGCCGCGGGTCTCTTGCGCCGTGCTGGCTGGAGGCGGAATGAAGACCGGGCAGGTTATCGGCTCAACAGACCGCCTGGGAGGCGAAGCCGTGGAACGTCCGGTGCAATTCGGCGAAGTGTTTGCGACGCTCTATCACAACCTCGGTATTGATGCGAACAAAGTTACGGTCGAAGATTTGACCGGACGTCCTCAATACCTTGTCGATGACGGATTGCAGCCGTTGCGGGAAGTCATTTGAAGTCAGAAAACAATTGAAACCGCAATGATGAAACCATGCCTATCCAATTTATTGGAATTCGCATTGATTGGACGTGCTGCGCCTCACAGAGGCGCGCTCCGGAGCGCGGGTTCGTAACCCGCAGCACCTGCAAAACGTCAGCAAACTAGATAGGCATGGATGAGAGACTGTGTCGTCGGACAGCAATCCAAATAAGAGAGTAAGAGAACTATGTTGACTATTCTTGGCGGCCAATCGGTCTTTTGCGATGGTATCTCCCGCCGAAACTTCTTGCGGATCGGAGCGCTCGGACTGGGAGGGCTTGCTTTGCCACAACTCTTGGAAGCCGAATCGCGGTCGGGGATCAAAAGTTCGCATAAAGCGGTGATCATGATTTTCCTTCCGGGAGGACCGTCGCATCAGGACATGTTTGACCTCAAGATGGATGCGCCTTCCGAAGTTCGCGGGGAATTCCGTCCGATCAGCACAAGTGTTCCGGGAATTCAGATTTGCGAACATTTGCCGCTCACGGCGAAAATGATGAATCGGCTAGCGATCATTCGATCGATGGTAGGAGCAGACCCGGATCATGATGCATTCCAATGCTTGACCGGACGATCGATTCGGAATCAGCCGCCAGGCGGCTGGCCTTCAATGGGGGCGGCTCTCTCGAAATTGCATGGTCCGGTGAACCGATTGGTGCCTCCCTTTGTCGGTTTATCGCCGAAGATGGGTGAGATGCGATGGGCTCGATCGGGTGATCCGGGGTTTCTCGGTGTCGCGCATGCGCCCTTCAAGCCGAATGGAGCAGGGAAGGGCGATTTGGTTTTGAGCGGGACATCTCTGGATCGGTTGAGTGACCGAAAGAGTCTGCTCGCAAGTTTTGACCAATTCCGCCGGGATATCGATGCAAGCGGGATGATGGAAGGGTTAGATAGTTTCAATGAGCAAGCGTTTGGTGTATTGACATCGAGCAGACTGCTCGATGCCCTGGACATTGAAAGGGAGGATCCGAAGGTTCGAGCCAGCTATGGAAAGGGAGATCCCAAAAACCGAGACGACGGAGGTCCTAAATTGATGGAGCAGTTTCTAATCGCGCGCCGGTTGGTGGAAGCGGGTTCGCGGTGTGTGACACTGGCGTTCAGTCGATGGGATCACCATGGCCGAAACTTTGAAGCTCTGCGACAGGATCTGCCGCTTTTGGATCAAGGTTTGACTGCGCTTGTTGAGGATATTCGTCAACGGGGTCTGGACAAGGACGTCTCCGTAATCGTTTGGGGAGAGTTCGGACGCACTCCGTTTATCAATAAAGATGGAGGGCGAGATCACTGGCCCCGCGTTTCGTGCGCAGTCCTTGCTGGGGGAGGAATGAAGACAGGGCAGGTAATCGGAGCGACGGATCGTTTAGGCGGCGAAGCGGTCGATCGCCCGGTACGATTTGGTGATGTCTTTGCGACGCTTTACCAGAACTTGGGAATCGACGTGAGCAAAACAACGCTGCCGGATCTCGCAGGGCGTCCGCAATACTTGGTTGAGGACGGGTCCACTCCGATTCGCGAACTTATCTAGCGCCCCGATGCTTACCATTCCCGGCAATCAGTCTCGTTTCTGTGATGGGATTTCGAGGCGGAGTTTTATCAAGATCGGCGCCTTGGGAATGGGCGGGCTCGCACTTCCGGACGCTCTTCGCGCCGAGCAACGGAACGGGATCGGCCGGTCGCAAAAATCGATCATCATGATTTACCTGCCCGGCGGGCCGCCCCATCAGGATATGTTCGATATCAAGGTGGATGCACCGTCCGAAATTCGGGGCGAGTTCAAACCGATTCGAACCAATGTCCCTGGGATTCATATTTGCGAACATCTGCCGCTGATGGCCGGGATGATGGACAAACTAGTTCCGATCCGAAGCATTGTTGGCGCCCGGGATGACCATAGCGATTTCCAATGTATGACCGGACGGCTTTCGCGGAATCAGCCTCCTGGCGGGGGGCCTTCGATTGGGGCCGTAGTGTCAAAACTGCTTGGTCCCACGGATCCTGCAGTTCCTTCTTTCGTTGGTCTGGAACCAAAGATGCAGCACCGGCCTTACAATGCCGCAAGTCCCGGCTTCCTCGGGGTGGCGCATCAATCGTTTCGTCCGCACGGAGAAGGAAAAGTAGATATGCTTTTGAGCGGCATGACGCTAGACCGGCTCTCGGATCGACGCGGGTTGCTTGCAAGTTTTGACCGTTTTCGGCGTGATGTGGATGGCAGCGGATTGATGGAAGGATTGGATTCATTCAATCAACAGGCGTTTGGTGTGTTGACCTCGAGTAAGCTGCTGGAAGCGCTCGATTATCAGCGGGAAGACGCGAAGCTCATTGAACGTTTTGGAAAAGGCGATCCAAAACCTCGCGGCGACGCCGCGCCTCGAATGCCGGAACAGTTCTTGGTTGCGCGCCGGTTAGTCGAGGCGGGCGTACGATTTGTCACGGTTGCATTTGGATTCTGGGATTACCACGGCAACAATTTCAAAACCGCTAGAGAAGATCTCCCGATGCTGGATCGGGGAGTCACGACACTTGTTCAGGACCTTTACGACCGGGGAATGGAAAAGGATGTCTCTGTCGTTGTTTGGGGTGAGTTCGGGCGCACTCCGACGATCAACAAGGATGCGGGCCGTGACCATTGGCCGAAAGTTTCCTGCGCGCTCTTAGCGGGAGGCGGAATGAAATCAGGCCAAGTCATCGGAGCGACCGACCGCTGGGGAGGCGAGGCAAATGACCGGCCCGTTGACTTCCAAGAGGTATTTGCGACGCTTTACAACCGCTTGGGTATTGATGCGTCCAATACCACAATCGAAGACCTCACCGGCCGGCCCAGGTATCTGGTTGAAGGTTTTCAACCGATCCGAGAACTGATTTGAACGGCTATTATGACCCACCTGACTAAAATGAGATTGAATACGTCCTCCGCAATCATGGTGCTTGCCGCGCTGGCATTGTTTTTTTTCGCGGAGCCAGTCTCTGCCGGCGACGAGCAATCCGTCATCGCCGATGTCTCCGGCCTTCGAATCCACTTTGGGGATTTGATTGAATCCACCAAGGATAATTCAATCGTACTGAGTGGTTCTGACGCGAGGCAGCAGATTCTGGTAACAGCAACTTTAAGAAACGGTGAATTTCGCGATCTCACTCATTCCGTTCAATTCAGAGTCGAACCAACCGGGGTCGCTCGACTCGATGAATTCGGAACGGTGATTCCAATAGGGAATGGAGAAGCCATCCTGAGAGCAAGTATAGGGGATCTCCAGGCGGACATTCCAGTCAAGGTCGAACGGATCGAGTCTGTTTTACCTGTGAACTTCCCCAACCAGATCGTCCCCATTTTTACAAAGGCCGGATGCAACGCGGGGGGCTGCCACGGAAAATCGAGTGGGCAGAACGGATTCCGACTTTCACTGCTCGGTTTCGAGCCGGAGGAGGATTTCGAACATCTCGTGAAAGAGGCGCGTGGCCGGAGGCTATTTCCAGCCGCTCCGGAAAATAGTCTATTGATTTTGAAAGCGGTGGGGGCGGTTCCTCACGGCGGCGGAAAACGGATTGAAACCGATTCGGATGATTACCGATTAATGGTGCGATGGATCAAGCAAGGAATGCCCTATGGGAGCGATAATGATCCGACCGTGGTTGGTATCGAAGTTGCGCCGAAGGAACGGACAATGGCCCTAAATGGCAAACAGCAGCTTGTTGTTACGGCGCGCTATTCGGATGGATCGCGCGAGGACGTGACGCGCAGCGCATTGTACGAACCCAACGACAAAGAGATGGCGGCGACCGATTCAAACGGACTGATCTCGCTGTTCCAACAGCCAGGAGACGTGGCGGTGATGGTTCGTTATCAGGCGAAAGTTGCCGTCTTTAGGGCGACCATCCCGTTGGGAGCTGAAGTAGGGGAATTGCCTTCGGCGCGAACGTATATCGACGAATTAGTATTTCGGAAGCTGAAGAAGGTTGGAATGCCGCCGTCGGAAATCTGCGATGATGAGACTTTTCTCCGACGTGTTACGCTCGATATCGCCGGGCGACTCCCGACCCCGGATGAGACATCTCGCTTTCTTGCCAGCCCGGGCGAGGCGAAACGTGATCACTGGATCGACCAGCTTCTTGCCGGCAGCGATTACGCTGACTTCTTTGCAAATAAATGGAGCGCCCTGCTTCGGAACAAGCGCACGAGTCCGACCCATATCCGGGGAACGTACGCGTTTCATGCATGGATCCGGGACAGTCTTTTTGAAAACAAACCATTCGATCAGTTTGCTCGGGAAATCATTGCCGCTTCGGGTGAGATCGATCAGAACCCACCCGTTGCATGGTACCGGCAAGTAACTGACCAGACGGCTCAACTCGAAGATAGCGCCCAGTTATTTCTGGGAACACGCTTGAAATGCGCGCAATGCCATCACCATCCGTTCGAACGATGGAGCCAGCAGGATTATTACGGTTTTGCGGCGTTCTTCAGCCAAGTCGGGCGAAAGCGCGGTGTGCGGCCCGGAGAAGATATGATCTATCACAAACGGGGAGAAGCAACCGCCGTAAATATTAAAACCAAGAAGAAAGTAAAACCGGTCGGGCTCGGCGGAGGCGCTCTTTCCCTCGCCCCCGATGATGATCCTCGCCGCGCTTTGGTGGAGTGGATGGGACAGACGGATAACCCATTCTTCGCTCCGGCGCTGGTGAACCGGTATTGGAAGCATTTTTTCAACAGAGGTTTGGTTGAACCGGAGGATGACATGCGAGAGACCAATCCGGCCACCAATCCGGAACTCTTGCAGGCTTTAGCCAAGCACTTTATCGAAAGCGGGTTTGACTTGAAGGATTTAGTTCGGACGATCTGCCGTTCATCCGTCTATCAGTTGAGTGCAATTCCGAACGAATTCAACATTGTCGATAAACAGAATTTTTCACGTTACTACCCCAAACGCCTGACAGCCGAAGTGTTGCTCGATTCGATTAATCAATTAACGGGTTCGCACACGAAATTTGACGGACTTCCGGAGAGCACCCATGCTGTGCAGCTCCCCGATAACAGCTTCAACGCAAGCTCATACTTCCTGACCGTTTTCGGGCGTCCGGACATGGCGAGCTCCTGCGAATGCGAGCGATCGCAGGACGCCAGTCTCGCGCAGAGCCTGCATTTGTTGAACGCAAAAGACATTCAGGAAAAACTATCCAGTGACGCTGGCAGGGCAGCTTCGCTGGCGAAAGATCAAGCGCGCAGCGACGACCAGAAAGTTCGGGAGCTCTATCTATGGGCGTTCTCGCGTGAACCGACCGCCGATGAATACTCGATCGCAAAGGCTCACCTCGAAAAGAAGACCGTTACCGGTGGTGCGGACGCAGATCCTCTAGCCGGCAAGCGAGAGGCCTACGAGGATATCGTATGGGCGCTTGTAAACACAAAAGAGTTTCTATTTAACCACTGACAAAACCGGACCTTGTGGATATGCGCTTGATGGGTTTCGGCTTCCAGCGGTTTTTTGCGGAGTTAAGAAAAACGCGACTGTTGCTCCTGATTCTATTGAGCGCAGGGTCCGTTCCGGGCGAACTGCCGCTCGCGCGATTGGATGAGATTTTCCCACCAGGAGGGCAAGCGGGCGCGACCGTTGAGGTAGCGGTCTCGGGAGCCGATTTGGATGCTGTGAGTGAGCTGCGGTTTTCTAATCCCGGAATTTCAGGGAAACGGAAACTTGACGAATCGAGTGGCGAACCTGTGGAGGGGAGATTCATCGTGTCCGTACCTCCCGAGACCCCGTTGGGCAACTACGACGTCCGCGTGGTGGGGCGTTTCGGAGCCTCAAACCCTCGAGTGTTTGCCGTAGGCAGCTTGCCTGAAATCCTCGAAAAAGGATCGAATAAGGATCCTACGGAAGCCCAAGAAATTCCCTTGAATACGACGCTCAATGGAAAAGCCGACGCGAGAAGTCCGGATTTTTTCAGATTCACGGCAGAGAGAGGACAACGACTTCTAATTGGCTGTGAGTCGGAGGCGCTGGATTCGCGCATGAATCCAGTCTTATTCTTATACACGAAAGACGGACGCGAGATCGAGAGGAACCGACTGGGGGGCATCATTGATTTCAACGCCCCGGATCAGGGCGAGTTTCTCTTGAAAGTGCACGACTTCATTTACGGTGGCGGTGAGCATTACGCATATCGCTTGTGTATTAGTTCCGCGCCTCGTATCGATCTTGTATATCCGCCTGTGGGCCGCCCAGGTTCGAAAGGGGCATACGTTCTTTTTGGAAGAAATCTGCCCGGTTCCCAGCCTTCGGAATTCTCGATCAACGGTAGATTACTTGAACGACTGGACGTCGAAATTGTTCTGCCTGAAATAGTCGGGAACCAGAAACTGGACACGACCCCGATGCTTTCGATTCCAGCGGCGGTTCCGCTCGAGGGAATCGATTATCGGCATATCTCGGAGATTGGGGGAGCACCGGACCGGGTTTCGAATCCTTTCTTCATCGGACTGTCAGCGGACTCTGTTGTATTGGAGCTGGAACCGAATGACGCTCCAGAAAGCGCAAATGCTGTGTCGCTGCCTTGTGAGTTCGTGGGGAGGTTCTATCCCGCAGGCGATCGGGACTGGATTTCCTTTGAGGCAAAGAAGGGAGACGTCTATTGGATTGAGATGATTTCACAACGACTCGGCCTCCCAACGAATCCATTTGTTTTGGTTCAGCGCTCGAAAACCTCGAAAGACGGCACAGTCGAGTTCTCAGACATAAAAGAATTGTATCACGCCGATGTGAATATTGGTGGGCGCGAATTCGACACCAGACATCGGGACCCCGAATGGCGGTTCGAGGTGAAAGAAGACGGATCCTACCAAATACAAGTCAGAGATCTCTTTGACCATTCGCAGGCGGATGCAGGACTGGTATATCGATTGGCGATGCGCAAGGAGAGGCCGGACTTCCGCCTGGTGGCAATTCCTCAGGCGCCGGATGTTCCAGGGAAGAACGAAGTTTATCAATGGGCCTCTTCAATTCGAAAAGGAGATCGCATCCCTCTCAAGATCGTTGCGTTTCGCCAAGACGGTTTTAACGGTGAAATCGAGCTCTATGCCGAAGGGCTGCCGGAAGGCATTGCCTGCATGAGAGCGACCCTAGCAAGGAACGAAACGTCGATGACATTGATGCTGTCGTCATCGGAGACAGCGTCCGGGTGGGTCGGACCGTTGCGCATTGTTGGCAAGGCACGGGGAGAACAGTCAGAAATTGTCCGCGAAGCTTCAGGCGGCGGCGTGGTTTGGGGCGTTGGTGATTACAACCAGGAAGAGGTTGTGTCGCGACTGAGTCGTGCTGCTGTTCTCGCAGTCAGCAACGATGAATTAGCACCCATCGAAATACGGGTACCAGAGGAAAAGATTTGGGAAAGCTGGGTTGGCGGAAAATTAGAGATTCCAATCGGTGTGGTCAGAAGGCGAGGATTCGACGGCGAGATCAAATTCAAAGCTTCGAGTGAAGGCGGTTTCAATCGCATCAAAGAATTTCAAGTGGCCGCGAACGGCACAAATGCAGTTGTCCAAGTGGATGTCGCCGATCTCAAGCTATCCGCCGGGACACATCGTTTTTACGTATCGGGTGAGATCAAGGGGAAGTATCAGAAGGCATCCGCCGCAGAAATCGCCGCATTAGAAGCGGGAGTCAAAGCGGCAGAGACGGCTCACGAGGAATTGGAGAGATTGGCCGCGCGTTTTACCGAAGAGGCGAAGACTGCGAAAGACGAGTCGGTTGTCGCAGCGAGGGCGAAATCCGAGGAAACCACTGCCAAAAAGGAAAAAGCTGCGGAAACACTTAAGAAGGCGAAGGAGGCTTTAGACCGAGTGAAACCAACCGACACAACCATGACGGCGTATTCACCTCTGTTCCGGATGAACGTTGCAAAGGATCCGATTCAATTCACGGTCGGCGCGATGGAGGGCGAGTTAGGTCCGGGCGGCGAAACTGAAATTCCAGTAAGGATCGAGCGCCTCAATGGATTCGATGATCCAGTGACCGTGACGCTCAGTTTCTCAAAGGAGGATCAAGGCCTCAGCGCGACCGAGGCGTCGATTCCAAGCGGCATGAGCGAGGTGAAAATACCGATTCAAGCCTCCTCAAAAGCGGTTCTAGGAAAACGTTCTCTTACCTTGCGGATTTCTTACAAGTTCAAAGACAAAGTGGTCACGTTGGAACAAAAGATCGACGTATCCGTTCTTGCATCCAGGAAGAACGCGGCATAATCCGCAAACAAAGAAATGATCAGGATGAGACTTTTTAACGACGGCGTTGGACGGAGGCATCTCGTTTTGCCTCGATGGGCGTTTTCCTTTTTCGCGGCGATTGCGTTCATGGCATTGGGATTTCAACTCGTCGCCGCCGACGCGGGATCGGGCGCGGGGCGGCCAGTCAATCCTGTGTTTGCGTCGATCGACGAAATTCAGGATTTGCCCAATGTGCTTCTCATCGGTGATTCGATTTCGATAGGTTACACACTCCCGGCACGCCACGTCCTCGAAGGCAGAGCCAATCTCCATCGAATTCCAATGAACGGTGGGCCAACCACGAACGGAATTGTCAACCTGGACAAATGGCTGGGTGAAAAGAAGTGGGATTTGATCCATTTCAATTGGGGTTTGCATGATTTGAAAATCATGCCCGATGGCCGGCACATGGTTCCCGAGGAGGACTACGAAAAAAATCTGCGCCGGTTGGTTGCCCGCTTGAAAAAAACTGGAGCGACGTTGATTTGGGCTTCAACAACGCCGGTTCCGGATGAAGAATTGAATCCGCCTCGAAAACCGGGAGACATTTTGGAATATAACGCCATTGCCGAAATTGTAATGAACGAGAATGGAATTACGATCGACGATCTCTACAGTTTTGCGCTGCCCAGATTGAAGGAGATTCAGCGACCGGCAAATGTTCACTTCACCGAAGAAGGTTCCGCTCTATTGGCCGGACAAGTCGTCACGAGCATCGAGAACGCGCTCCGCGGGCGAGCCGTGAAGAATCTGAAATAAGCCGATCCGCGGTATTCGCTTTTGACAGGTTTCCAAGATCTGTAAGAATCCGCCGATGAAATCACTTTCCCTTTCTTTCCTTTTCGCACTTATCGTCTCACTCGGGGCGGACGCGTATGCGGCCGAGGACTATAAACTGGGTTCTGATTCACAACCTCAAGACGGGGTTCCTACGGGTGTCGTGACGAAATACTCTTGGACTAGCAAAATCTTTTCCGACTCCGTTCGCGATTATTGGGTATATGTGCCCGCGCAGTACGACAATGCGAAATCAGCATGTGTCATGGTCTTTCAGGACGGGCAGAACTACGCGAATCCGACCGGGCAGTTCCGCGTTCCGATTGTTTTTGATAATTTGATCCATAAAAAGGAGATGCCGGTGACAATCGGGATTTTCATCAATCCGGGCGTTTTTCCATCTTCCGAGCCGGGCGGAAGATCAAGGAGTAACCGAAGTTTCGAGTATGACACGCTGAGCGACCAATATGCCCACGGTCTTTTTATTTGGAGCGGTGCTTGACGAGGGCTTGGAAAGGGATTTGGGGATTGTGCTGACA
>JAQBVM010000219.1 GCA_027623095.1 Verrucomicrobiota bacterium | reverse complement strand
CTGCCAAACCGCCTAAAGGTTTGGCGGAGCTCCGAAAGAAACGGGCTCAGCAATTCGAGCAACGGCTTGGAATCGCGAGCTATGGAGGGCTCTATTCGTTTATTTACATCACCGATGCTGAGGTTCGGCACGAGATTCTGATTCCGTTTCTGACCTTCGAGCAGTGGATGCCGATCGCGCGCAAGAATCCCGAATTCTTGGAGGTCGAGGAACAGGAAGCCGCCCGTGATAGCATCGCCGGGTTCTTTAAAGACCGAAATCCTCTCAATCTCGACGGCGCTCAGGTGAAGCCCTTATTAAAGCGGCTTAATTTCTTCAGTTTGGACATCAACGACTTTGCGTTGAACGCGGAACCGCGCCCAGTCAATGTCTATCAGGCGAGGCTGGGCATTATTCTTTCGTATCCGTCCAAGCTCACTCCTTCGAAAATTGAATTGCGCTGGGACCTCTTCAGTCAATTTGCGCCGTTTCTCCGTTCAATTGTATTAGTGAACGACAACGATCCGGTGGAACACATTTTTCGCGAAAACCAGCCGGACTTTGTGTGGACAAGCCAAGCCGACGTGTCGAGGAAGAATCAGATTCAGCCCGTTTCCGAGAGTTTGGACAGAGTGGCGGAGGAAGCGGCGGCGGCCGGCGTTCAACGGTTGCTGCGGAACGTTTATGCAGCTTTCGAGTCGCATGATGACTCCGAAGTCTATGACGCGCTGGCTGCCAGTGTGACCGGCACGATGCTTCGAAATCTGTACCTTCAGATCAAACGCTCCCTTCTCATGGCGGAACAGGGAGGGGCGGTTTCCAGAGTGAAAGAGGTGAATGTGATGTCGGCCCAGACTGTTGAAAAGGTTCCGAATTCAGGGTTGCGTTTTCGATGTTTGTGGCGCGTGATCGGCACAGTCGAGCACTGGGGGCATATTCACACGCGAGAGAACGAGTATGAGGCCTTGCTGGGACTGGATCGGGAGGGTGGCTATTGGAAAATCCGTGACGTCGAAATTCTCGGCGAGAAGCGGGTTCGGTTTGAGACAAGCTTGCGCGGATATGATTCAAATCGAAAACCTTGACTTTAGTTACGCCGAAACCGAGTTTCGTTTGAGAATCCCGGAATTGTCGATCGACCAAGGAGAGAAAGTGGCGATTGCAGGGCCGAGCGGGATCGGAAAGACAACACTGCTTCGGTTGCTGGCAGGTATTCTCGTGGCGAATCAGGGTCGCGTTCAAGTGGCTGGCCACGACTTGAGCCATCTGAACGATTCCGCGCGCCGCCGGTTTCGCATCAGTAAGATTGGATTCGTTTTCCAAGATTTCGAATTGGTCGAGTATCTCAATGTTCGAGAGAACATCCTCCTTCCGTTTATGATCAACACGAGCCAGAGACTCGATTCCGCAAAGCGCCATGCGGCGGACGAGCTCGCGTCTTCCTTGGGACTTGCGGATAAACTAAATCGCCCCATTCATCAACTTTCACGCGGTGAACAGCAGCGTGTGGCCGTCTGCCGGGCGTTATTGCCAGGACCGAGGATTCTCTTGGCGGATGAACCGACCGGAGGCTTGGATGTTGCGAATGGGGACCGAGTGATTGAGATTCTCACACAAAACGCCGATCAAACCGGAGCTTCACTGATCTGTGTGACGCATGATCTTGGAGTGCTCGACCGGTTCGATCGAGCGATCCAGTTCACGGCGTTTCTGGCCGAAGCTCCTTCTTCCGGAGCTAACTAGATGCCGGGTTCATTTCTCCTCGCGCTCCGATTCATCGCATATTACCGCAGCCGAACGATGCTTCTGGTCGCCTGCGTCACTCTTAATTTGTTTCTGCCGGGAGCGGTTCATCTACTCGTGAAGCGGTTTCAGGAAAGCTCATCGGCTCGTGCTCAGGCGACGCCCCTGATCATCGGCGCGAAAGGAAGCCGATTCGGCCTTGCCATCCACGCCTTGAGTTTTCAGGGCGATCCTGTCGATTCGGTTACGATGGCCGAGGTTCTCGGAGTTCGGGAGAGTGGTCTTGCGGAGCCAATTCCGCTTCTGGTTCGGTTTCACGCACGTGGCCACGTGATCGTTGGGACGACGCCTGAGTACTTTGTATTTCGCGGATTAAACATTCTCCGGGGCCGTGAGCTCCAACGAATAGGCGACTGTGTTCTTGGCTCGAAAGTCGCGGAGCGGTTGCGGTTGAAATCGGGTGACCGGCTCCAGACCGACTCTGAAAATGTGTTCGATATTGCGGGTCCGGCCCCGTTGAACTTGAGGGTGGCGGGTGTGCTGGTTTCGGCGAATTCCGAGGATGATTACGCTGTTTTTGTCGATATTAAGACTGCTTGGATTCTGGAGGGAATCGGTCATGGACATGACGACGCTGAGATTAGCGAAAACGGATCGACTCTCGCCGGGACTCATAAGCACAACGCTTCAAGGGTCAATCTGAACGCACACTCGGAAGTGACCGAAAGCAATGCTGGGGCGTTTCATTTTCACGGAGACAAGAACACGTTTCCGGTAACCGCAATCATCGCGTTGCCGGCCGACGCGAAATCCGAGGTGCTGATAATGGGCCGGTATCTGTCTCCGGATGCGCGGGCGCAGGTTCTGAAGCCAAGCGAAGTGCTCGATGAACTGATGCGAATTGTTTTCAAAGCACAGCGTCTCTTTGATTTGGGCGCAATGATGTTGGGTTGTGTGACGGCCCTTTTAGTCGCCCTCGTCATGGCGCTGTCGCTTCGATTACGGAAGCGAGAGCGGGAGACAATGTTCAAACTTGGGTGCAGCCGCTTCATCATCATCTGGCTCCAGGCACTGGAACTCTCCATTGTAGTCGTGGCGAGCATCGGACTGGCCTCGGTGTTGATTTGGCTGACAAGTCTTGTTTCACCAGCCTGGATTCGCGGCTGGATTGCATGAAGCTGGGGGGCTCCGAATGAGGGCGCAATGGAATCACTCCCTCCCTATGAACCTCGGTGGGGCGAGACTCTGTCGAGCCCTGTTCAACCTTGCGGCGAATAACCCGAACGAGTAGGCACAATGGAAACACCGAGACATCCAAGCAATCCGGCGTTTCCACAGCTCCAATTCGCAAGATAGCCGTCTCACAAGGAGAAGTCAGGGCTTCACAGAGTGTCGCCCCACCGAGAGAAACGAGAGTCGTCGGCGTCCTTCTCGGCGGACGTGCGGAGGGTGGTCTGCCCTCATTCGGCGCGTCCTCGTTCTGGTGCTCCGTCAGATTGGGCTTGGAGTGTTCATCGAGAACTGCCAAAGCGATCTAGGCGAAATAGACTGAGGTCGAATCGGGATTCGCCTGTGATCAGAAGGTCCGCCAGGACTTCTCCAATCGCACTGGAAAACTTAAAGCCATGGCCCGAACAAGGGCTCGCGAGTAACACCTCAGGATGCTTCGGGTGGAAATCAATTAGGAAATGTGTGTCCGGCGTGTTGGTGTACATGCAGACGACTGCGGAGCGCAGTTCTCCGTTCGCATTCGGCAGGTGACGTTCCACAATCGCGCGCATTCCGGCGATGTCGCTCTCGCGGACCAAGCGATCGATTGAGTTTGGGTCGCAAGCCTGGCCGTCGTAGTGGCCCGCCACTTTCACACCGTCGCCGAGATCTGGAAATCCGTAGAAGAATTGCCCGGGATCGTGCTCCCAGATGTAGATTGGACAACGATCCGGAAGGAAGTCTTCGCGTCTGCGAATCGGTTCAAACCAGAAGAGGACTTGGCGCTCAATCGTGAGGGGCAATCGAAGATCCGGAACCAGCTCGGATAGCCAGCTTCCGGAGGTAAATAGGATTTGGCCGGCTTCAGAACTCGTCGAAGCAGTCGAAACACCAAAGGACCGACCGGACGATTTCCAACTGATTACCTCCTCGTCAAACCGAAGTGTGGCTCCGTGTTGCGCCGCCTGTTGAAGGTGGGATTGGATGCACGATTCGGGAAAGAGGATTCCCGCCCGCGGTTCCCACACGCCAACCATTTCGTCGAAGGGCGACAGAGCCGGAAACCGAGATCGCAATTCAAGTGAGGAGAGAGTTTCGGCGGCGAGCCGGTGTTCCCTCGCGCTGCGTTGCGCGCCTTTGACGAGCATTCCGTTCGGACGGCCGATCATCAAACCGCCCGTTTGTTGAATGATCCGTCTGTCGGACTGATTCTCCAGATCTCTCCACAGCTCGTAGGCTCGTTGAACAAGCGGAACGTAAAGTGGATCCTCGAAATAGGCCTCCCGAATAATTCGCGTTTTACCGTGCGACGACCCGAATGCGTGCGGCGGACTGAAACGATCCAAGCCAAGCACTTTCTTTCCGGCTTTTGCGAGGTGATACGCCGCGGCGCTTCCCATCGCTCCGAGACCGATTATGATTACGTCGAAACTGGGTGTCATCGGTCGAACTCTGTTTTGTCGATTTCGATTTACCGTGGATTTCGCCCCCGCTAACATCCGCGCATGCAAATACCTTCCGCTTTCGAGCCGCCTCAGCGGCTGTTAATGGGTCCCGGACCGAGCAATGTCGCGCCGTCCGTTTATCAGGCGATGGCGCGGACGCTCGTGGGGCATCTGGATCCGACATTCATCAAGATGATGGAGGAAATCAAGGAGATGTTGCGCGCGGTGTTCCAAACACAGAACGCGATGACATTCCCCGTCAGCGGAACGGGAAGCGCGGGCATGGAGTTCTGTTTTGTCAATCTGCTGGAGCCAGGGGATGAGGCGATTATCGGCGTCAACGGCGCGTTTGGCGCGCGCATGGCCGATGTGGCGGCGCGCTGCGGCGCGAATGTGACTAAAGTGGAGGCCGAATGGGGCCGGATTATCGAACCATCGCAGATTGCGGATGCGCTCAAGAAGACGCGCCCGAAGCTGGTGGCGATTGTGCATGCGGAGACTTCGACGGGAGCGCTGACGCCGATCGAAGAGCTCTCGCGCATCACTCATGAGGCCGGAGCGTTGTTGCTTATTGACACGGTGACTTCCTTGGGCGGATGCCCTGTGAAGGTGGATGAGTGGAATGTGGACGCGGTGTATAGCGGCACGCAGAAGTGCCTGAGTTGTCCCCCCGGATTGGCGCCTGTTTCGTTGAGTCCCCGCGCGATGGACGTGGCGGCGAAACGCAAAAGCAAAGTGCAAAGCTGGTACCTCGACGTGAATCTGCTCTCGTCGTACTGGGGAGAGGAACGAGTCTATCATCACACCGCGCCGATTACGATGAACTACGCCATTCATGAAGGATTGCGTCTGGCGTTGACGGAGGGATTGGAGAACCGATGGAATCGGCATCGCCAGAATCACGAGCTTTTGAAGGCCGGGTTGACAGAGCTTGGGCTCGGAATTGCCTCACAGAAGGGGCATCAACTCTGGCAATTGAATGCGGTGACGGTACCGAATGGCGCCGATGAAGCGGGTGTTCGCAAACGGCTGCTCTCGGAATTCAATATCGAGGTCGGCGCTGGCCTGGGACCGTTGAAAGGAAAAGTGTGGCGTGTCGGTTTGATGGGGGAGACTTCGAATCCGCGCAATGTTGAGGCATTCCTCGGGGCGATGAAGCAGATTCTGAAAAAATAAACGCCCAAGGCGGGCCTGAGATTGAGGACGCCTGTTGCACGGAATTCTTCTTCCAAGAACCGTGGGAACTCCGCCAGGTTTTGGACTGCGGTAACGAAGCCTGCGGAGTTACCGCTATTGGATTGGAACCGAGCCGATAAGAAGTCTCTGATGTGGGCACGCACCGGGGCGGCAAAGCGGTGACTGCACTTCGTCGCGTCACCGCGGTCCAAGATCCTGGCGCGTCAACCTTCACACCTTCCGCGTTCATGGCCCCTATCTGCATCCGATTCTTGGAAGATCCCCGTTCCCTTGAACTTGATATTGCTGCGGGTCACAGACCCGCGCTCCGGAGCGCGCCTCTGTGAGGCGCAGCAGTTCTGGGGTTCAAAGCGCGAAAGATTTCGTGGAATTCTCTCCATGACCCGTATGTAGTTCCGGCTTAGCCGACCGGAGCCGCCTGAACGCGGGACTACGTGCAAACCTCACCGGTTCATGGTCCCAATGTGCGTGCAATCTTTGAAGGTCGAGGCTGCCCATGAACCGTCTGGTCGAAGAGTGAGGGCAGCGAGCAGAGGCAGTTGGTCCCTTTCCGCCGTCGAGCCTTTGGCCAGGCCCATGGCGGCGAAAACAATGCCGAGGACGCCGCTCTTGGTGGGAAACAATCCTGTGGTGCGCCGCTGGAATCGGCTGGCGAAACCCCAGCTTTGCAGAGGGGCATCGAACCAGAGGGGTAAATGCGTGGTGTTCATTGCGAGAAGGCCGCGTCCAGGATGCGGGTGCAGAAGGTGTTGAGGTCCTCGTCGGGAATAGCGACTTCGGCCTTGGCGGTGATGTTCCAGGTTTTCTTCAACTGCTCATGGTGGGCCTTGAGCGCTTCGACGGACGGCGATACAAAACCGTTTCGCGAGGCGACAGGCGTTTCAAAGGCGTTGATAAGTTGCAGCGGCTGGCCCTGGTCTTTGACCAAGCCGAGGACGTAGGAGGGCAGCGTGGCTCCGTTCATGGAATGCTTGCGACCTGCGTTCTCAAGTTGACCGGGAATCGCCTCAATCGCCGCTTTGATGAACGCTTCAACGACCTGCCGTTGAGCCGCGGGCTGTCCTTTGCCTTCTTGGGTTTCTTGCCCCCTTGTTCGGCTGGCTGCGGTTCCGACGCGGCGCTTTCAATCGCTGTGCGCTCGTCCGCCGACAGACCCTCGATCATCCCTAGCAACTTGCCGGCCAGCAGGCTACGTTCCGTGGGCGACAGAAACACCAGAGTGGTGAAGCGGCGCGCGTCTTTCGAAGCGTCCACTTTGTTTTTCAAAGCCTCGGCAACAGCATCAGAAACCAGCGAGACGAGAACTTCACCGATTCCGAATTTGCCAAGTTCCTCGGAAAGCAAGTGCGGGACATACCGCGTTCTGATTCCGCCAAGGAGATCGGGCTGCGTGGTTTTTGCGTGAAGTCGTATCGCGCGCTTGAGGCACTGGCTGGAAATGCGCGCCCGGTTCGCGCCGCCGAAGAAGGCGGACTTGGGCGAGCCGAGATCGTCGCGGTTGAGGCAGGTGACGGGAAAGGATTGGAGGATGTGGAGTTCGATGAGTTTCATTGGTTCGGTTGAGAGTTAATAGTTGAAAGTTGTGGGTTGAATGGCTTCCGGTCCGCCGGTAATCTCGGGCCATGTGCACGGTAGAAGAGATCGAGGCTGCGATTGCCAAACTTCCCGAAGACGAATTCTGGAAGCTGACAGATCGGTTGATCGCGTTGCGCGAAGACGAATGGGACCGGCAAATCGAGTCGGACGCGAAGACCGGAAAACTGGACAAACTCTGGGAAAAAGCCAAAACGGACATCGAAACCGGCCGCGTGAAACCGCTGGATGAATTCCTCGACAACGAGTGATTTCTGGAGCGGTTACGCCGCGCTTCCTCCCGAAATCAGGACCAAGGCAAAGAAGGCCTTCCGGCTCTGGAAAGACTCGCCTCGTCACCCGAGTCTCCATTTCAAAAAGGTGGGAGATTATTGGTCCGCGCGAATCGATCGGAACTGGCGTGTGCTCGGTCGGATGCACAACGGCACACTCTATTGGTTCTGGATTGGTCCACATGACGAATACAAGCGGTTAATCGCCGGTTGAGATTGGCGCCAGCACGAGCAGGCCGAAGCCGAATGCCTTGGCGGAGCCGATGCCGGTGGCGACCGTGGCGCGGAATTGCGCCGGATCTGTCACGGTTAGTTCGCCCTGGAACTCGACGGCCGAGTGAGTGCCGTGTGAAACGCCATCCTTGTGGAAGAATTCGCGGCCGCGTGGAATGGTGCGGAGCGAGTCGGGATTGACTGTGAAACCAGCGCTTTCCGCCTTCCGCTGGAGCCAGGCGATTAAATCCTCGCGCTTGATGATGGCGCGGCGTTTGCGTTTCTTGGCGTCGGCGATGTAGTTGCCGTCTTTGTCCCTTATCGGCTTGTGCGTGGCATTGGCCAGCAAACTGAATCGGTAACGCGCATGGGCGAAGAAGTCGTCCGGGATGACTTTGGATTGAAAGCAATCGGTGGGGCACCAGTCGGGCTTCCTCGGCGGCATCACGGACAGGATTAGCAGACGGTAGCCATCTTCCTTTTCGTCCACGCGGCACAAGAAATCCGCTGGTGTCTTGGGCTGATCCTCCTGGCGGGTGCCTTTGGCGAACCGGCCTTTGTATGGATTCGCTGGGATAAGGCCCGAGAAGGCTTCCCAAACCCTCTTGTGCCAATGGTAGCGGTCGCCGATTTTGACAGGGACGGCAAATCCGATCTGGTCTTGCAGCATCAGGACGGCCGGGTGGCGGCCTGGTTCATGGACGGCACCAAATTGAAGGCGGGAACAATGCTGACCCCGACAACGACGGGCGATCGTAACTGGCGGGTGGTTGGGGCGGCTGACATGGACGGCGACGGCGGTGTGGATCTGGTATTTCAACATTCGGGCAATGGGATGCTGGCGGCGTGGTTGATGGACGGAGTCACGCTGCGACAGGCGCTTCTGCTCAACCCCTCGGCACCGGGTCAAAGCGGTTGGCGAGTCGTGGGCACGGGAGATTTTAACAACGACGGCAAAGCGGATCTGGTATTTCAGCACAACGATGGAACGATTGCGTTCTGGTTGATGAACGGTACGAATCTGGTGTCTGGACGGGTGTTGGAATCATCGCAATCGTTGGGTTCTTCCTGGCGCGTGAGGGGTGCCGCGGATTTGAATCAGGACACGCAGCTGGATCTGATGGTGCAGACCGGTGACGGATCGTTGTCCGCATTGTTCCTGAACGGGACACTGCTGCTGGAACAGGTCTTGTTCGATCCTCTACAGACCGCTGCCGCGTGGCATTTGGTGGGATCATAAAGAGACGGTCGAGCTGAGCGCGAACCGCACTGCCATTGGTTTGGAGGGTGTCTGAAAACTCTCATTCCATGGCAGGTGCCGGGGTGGCGAGGCTCCAACTGCTCCGGAAACCGCCTGGTATGGCAGTTGAAAAAGGGAGCCCTCTTACATCGGCTCCTACTTTTCAGAAACGCTCGGGGATCCGGAAGGTGGGGCAGTCCGTTTGGAGTGCATGTCTGCTCCCCCTGCAGGGGTGGTGGATCAGGAATCGGGAGCGCCTCCTTTTTGACACGCTGGAATGCGCCTGGACCCTCAACAAAAGGGTAATTCCTTGTGCGGAGGGCTGTGCCGCGCTATTTTGCGACTGGCAGTTTGAATGAGACCTTCCTGCTTTTGCCGTTGTTAAGCCGAACAAAGCCTGCGTCCGTTTGACGGTTGAGGCATCCAAAAGGCCGTTGGCACCAGAACGCCTGGCGAACACGCAGGACCAACGATCTCCGATTCGCAGTTCGAATGCTGTTGAAACATCGTGGGTTTACGGCGGTTGCCGTGTTGACCCTGGTCCTGGGTATTGGAGCGAACACCACGGACTTCTGCTGGATTCAGAATGTTCTGTTTCGTCCGATTCCCGGAATCGAGAATCCCTCCCAGCTCGTTGTGATTGCTTCGACCCACGGAGCAACGACCATGGACACCGTCTCGCTCCCGGACCTTGAGGATTACGCCAAGTTAACGAATACGTTTTCGGGAATCATCGGTTCCCAAATCACTCCCGCGTGCCTGAGTCTGGGAGGCGGTCGGACCGGATCCCAGGCAGGTCAAAATGCGCCGAACCCGGAACCGGTTGCGGCGAGGACCTTAGATTCGGTCGAGACCGCAGGCGGCCACTGGGAAGGCGAAATCACGTTGCCGGGAATGGCGTTGGAAATTCGCGTGGATCTTTCAGACCAGGGCACCTGGACCGGTTCGATCGATATCCCGGTGCAAGGACTGCGCGGGTTCGAGTTGGGGAACATCCAGGTGCAATCCAACAAGGTGTCCTTTGTGATGCCGAGTATCCCCGGTGAGCCATTCAGCTTGCCGGAACATTCACATCCCCCAAAAGCAGGGGGCCGCATCCGGCGGTGGTGCTGGTCAGTGGTTCCGGGAAACAGGATCGGGACGAAGCGCTCATGGGGCATCGCCCGTTTCTCGTGCTGGCCGATCATTTGACACGGAACGGCATCGCTGTTCTTCGTTTTGACGATCGTGGAGCCGGTAAATCGGAAGGCAGGTTCTCCGAGTCGACCACTGGGGACTTCACCACGGACGCACTCGCCGCGGTGGAGTATCTGAAAACGCGGGGTGAGATTGATCCCAGGCGGATCTGGAAGACCAGGTGCGTGCCGTTCTGGACGATTCGCTTTCAGGATTTACGCCTGAGCAGTTGAAGGCAATGGGGGTGAATCAGGCGCAGTGGGACGCCCAGGTTCAGATGGTGACCAGCAAATGGCTCCGGGAACTCCTGGCAACGGATCCGCGTCCCACGCTCGAACAAGTGAAGGTGCCCGTCCTTGCCATCAACGGCAGGAAGGACGTTCAGGTGGTGTGGGAGGAGAACCTCGGGGCGATCGAAGCCGCGCTGACACGGGTGGGCAATGGCCGGGTGAAAATGAAGGTCTACCCGAACCTGAATCACCTGTTCCAGCCGTGCAAGACGGGTTCGGTGGCTGAATACGGAACGATTGAAGAAACCATAAACGAAGAAGTGCTGCGGGATGTTTCCAACTGGATTCGCCGGGTGACGGGGCTTGAATCGAAAGTATTGGAGCGACGGTAACGCAGTCCGGTCGCTCGTTTTGCACGCGAAGCCGGAAGCACTGCGGTTTCCGAGTTCGAATTTCAGAATCCCAACCCGGCCCAGAGCCTGCAGTGGATCCTGCGGTCCACTTCGAAAGCACCCTTGTCCGGGATCACTCTGGAGCTGAACGGACGAACGGTCGTTGAGCTGAGGGGCAGCAGGTGCCGGCGTTGGGGAGTGTGAAGTACACAGGAGGTTCTGAGGCGGTGATTGCGGACGAACATTGGAAAGAGGTGGCCCGGGTGCCTGTGAATGCAGGTTCCTCGAAGGCGGGTGTCGGTGTGCAGAAAGTGCGAATGGGGGGAGCGTTGCCGGAGGGTGCGTCGTTGAAGTTGGAATGCCGCACCCTGGGGGGCGCCACACGGGTGCGTCGGCGGTTCTAGGGGCTCAGGATTCCAGTGCTGGATGGGGTCTTTCCCCCTCCCCCACATTCGGAGCAAAAAAGGGCCCGAACCGTCCCGGTGAGCGGTTTCGGGGAATTGGCTTCGGACGGACCGCGGCTCAGCGGGACGCTTCGCCCTACCGCCGTTGGGAAGGGGGGAAGGCCGGGCTCGGCACGATTTTGGACCGACCGAAGGGAGGTGATTGTGACCTGGTGATTGGAGATCGAGCCGCGGGATCCGGCGGCTTTCAGCTTTTCAGCGAAGAATTTGTATTGCGTCGGTCTTCAGAGTTTTGATAAAAGAATACAAGCGTTAATGAATCAGCTCACTGGAGTTGATTTACTCTTCGTGAATCGTGCAATTGAAGATTGGATCAGAAATTCTTCAATCAGCGGGGTGTGATTAAACGGCAGCTTGAAAGCCCACGTTTTGGTCCACAGAACGTTTGGAGGAATTTTTAAGAGTGTTCGTTTACCAGATCCGAACCGTTCCGGTTGAGTTTTTGATGGCGAAGCACATTTGAAGAGAACAGCAGCTTTCGAGCCCAATGCAAACGATTCCGCTTCATCAACTTTTTTGTTCCGTGTTTGCCTCGCTCCTGGGTCTTGGTCTTGTCTCCTGCTCTTCAAAGCCGCCTGGCAATGTCCTCGCGCGTGTGGGCGATGCTGAGATTACGAAGGAAACTTTCCTCTCAGAACTTGAAATTCGGGCACGGAGAGGACAATCGGTCGGCACGCCCGAGGACCAGAAATCGATTCTGGAAGATATGATTCAGCTGGAAATGCTCGTCGCCAAGGCGACGGCTGCGGGCTTGGATCGCGATCCGGAGATCGCCCGGCAGTATAAGCAGATGTTGGCGACGGGGTTTGAGCAGAGGGAACGTGCAAGACTCGCTCCCGTAGGGGAACCTGAAGATGGTGCCATCGAGCTGTTTTACGAGCAGCAGCGCAAGCAATTCACAATCCCTGAAAAGATTCATGTTGCCATGATTCTCACAAAAGTTCCATCCAAGGCCGGCGCGGAACAAGTGCAAGTGCGCATCTTAGCTTTTTCGCCTGCGGTAGTGCCTCATGGTTATGAAGGAGAAGGAGTCGCGGTGGTG
>JAQBVM010000218.1 GCA_027623095.1 Verrucomicrobiota bacterium | reverse complement strand
GGATGCAGCCAGCAACAGTTCTTTGCGAAACTCTTCTCCCCCCACGCACCAGCCCCGGCGCAATTGGCTGTGATCCATCGTTTCCTCTTCCCGGCGTCTTCGTTCCATCTGCAACCTAAACTCTCGTCTGCCTGCCGCGCTATCTTTTGGGATTCCCCTTTCTCCGAATAACCGATCCACGCACAGCCAGACGGGACGCTCCGCCGGTCGCTTCAGATAGAATCCATAGCTGCTCCAGGGGAATTCCTCCAGGGACTCATTCGCTTTGATCAGTTTGGCCCGCACCGGATTCAGATGAACGTAGTCGCATACCGTTCGAAGATAGCCATCGCCGCTGCCGTCCACGATCAACGCCTTATACCGTCCGGCAAACAGATGGCTGCACAACTTGTGCCGAATATTGAACCGCTTTGTGTACACTCCCAAAAGCCACTTCATTCCGCTGACTAAATTGGCCTGGGGCGTTTCGATCACCAGATGAAAATGGTTGCCCATCAGACAATACGCATGCAGCTGCCACTCGGTTTTCAGGCAAGCTTCGGTCAATGTCCGCAGAAACTTCTCCCGATCTTGTTCGTCTCTGAAAATGTCTTCCCGCCGATCTCCGCGATTCATGACGTGGTAGATCGCCCCCGAATACTCCAGGCGCGGTTTCCGTGGCATGCCAAACTGCTTACCTTGTTCGCAGAAGTGTGTCAATAGTAAGGACTGACACTTGCACGTGGTGCTGGGTGTCGGCGCTAATCGGGCTGCCATTCCAATAAAAAGCCCGCCCCTGATTGCTCACGAGCGGGTGTGATGTAGCGCCAGCTGGCAGGTTCAGGTCCAGTCAGGCACAAGATTTTTGCAGGAGGCGACTGCCATGCCAGTTCCGTTGCGAAAGAGTGCAGACGGTCCGCGACGATGATGCGAAGGTCGGACCGTCTGCTACTGGGCCGTGATCCCATCAAATGTTCATGCCAGACAGAATCGAACTCTGGCGTTCAGTTTGCCCAAATCGGTTTCGTCCTCGATCGATGCGAGATACAGATCACACTGGGCAACGGCAGCGGTGATCTTTTTGAGAACCGGAGATGCTACATCCTCGACGCGCAAACCAAGGTTTGATGCGGATTTCTCATCGGATTGCTCAGTCGCTTCACGTTCGGAAACGAGCCTGGCACGGACCTCATTCCAAGCCATTTCGCAATGCCGGTTTGGTTCTCTCGGTGCATCTTCCGGGGTTCGACAAAGACACCGAATTGCAGATTCCTCGTCCGATGACGAGGACTGAAGAAAGGTGTTTCGATGACAAACGGTTGAGAATGAAAGGGCCAATGGAATATGGCCTTTACCGGATATCTGAGGACCGCTAAGGTTACGTCCGCTGTGAAAAAGCAAAATCCTATCAGTAATTACACGCCGCCGCGTTTTTCAATGCGAGTTCACACCGGACACTATCATGCTGCCTGTTGCAGAACGTGAATTGTGCGTTGCGTCGCGCCATCCGAAGACTTATCGCTCGCGCTCCATCACGGCCTTGGCGATATTGTTTTGCGCCAGCATGGCCTTCTGGATGATGGAGACGTGGGGCAGCGCCTTCCTCAGCGGGCCGGGTATGTTCGAAGGCCTTAGCATTGCAGTGATGGTTTACTATGTTTTTGCCGGAGCAGCGAACACAGCGGATTGTCTCAGCGACGAGAAGCGAGAAGGTACCCTTGGGCTTCTCTTTTTGACGGACTTGAAGGGTTACGACGTTGTCCTCGGCAAGCTCCTCGCTACGTCACTGTCCACGTTTTTCGGGTTCCTGACGACTCTCCCTTTGTTCGCCATTGTGTTTCTGCTTGGCGGAGTCAGGCTCGGTGAATTCTGGCGGATCATGCTGAACCTGAGTGCGACTCTCTTCCTGGCGCTTTCCATTGGCTTATTTGTCTCATCTTTCAGCCGTCAAAATCGACGTGCGATCAGCACCACTTCATCGATCCTCTTCATTCTAATGTTTGTTCTTCCAGGGTTTGCCGAACTGATCCGGCGCAATGGCTGGTCCCCTGAAATGGCAGGCTGCCTGCAATTCCTAAGCCCATTAAACACACATTTCATGGCGCTGGAGGCCGCTTCAGCGTTGCGGAGCAACTTTTATTGGTGGTCGGTCCTCACGACTCTTTTGCTGGCCGTCGGGCTATTGAGTCTGGCCTCGATCATTTTGCCTCGCGCCTGGCAGGACCGGCCCGACGCTGAAACAAGGAAGTTTGCCAAAGGATGGCGTGGGCTTTGGCAGCAAATAAAGCTCGGCCCAAGATCGTCCCGCCCCAGCTTGCGAATCAAGCACTTGAGAACCAATCCATTTTTTTGGCTGGCGAGTCGCGAACGGTTCAGAACTTTGCCGTTGTGGGTTTTTATCATCTCCGTTGTCATTGCCATGAGAGTTATCCGTTGGCGCTATTTGGAGTCTGATCCCGATTTCGCTGCGGCTATGTGTTATATCGGAGCCATGGCGCTCGCCGTTTCGATCTTCATCAGCTTTGCCTCGACAGCTAGCCAGCGTCTCGCCGAAGACCGGCGCGACGGCACTCTCGAGGTGTTGCTCTCAACTCCACTGAGTGTCAAGTCGATCCTCCGCGGGCAGTGGCTTGCGTTGGTCCGACAATTCGCGGGCCCAGCCGCTGCCGTCGTCTTAATCGATTCGATTGTGTATTGGATTGCGAAGTCAGAATTCGGATTACCGTCTCATAACGTTCGGTCGATTTACATCGCTTCGATCTGCCTCATGCTGGCGCTCGCGCAATTGGTCGCGCTGGGTTGGGCTGGAATGTGGATGGCCTTGCGTGTCAAAAAGCCCACTCACGCCTCCGGGGCGGCGTTCTGGCGTGTCATACTTTTGCCTTGGCTGGTAATTTGTATGGTTCTGCTTGGTTTCGCTTGGGCACGCGGCCCTTCCTATCTGGAGTCCGGTTTTCCTTATCTCGTTCCTCTGACGATCATAAGCGTGATCCTGCTGAATTGTCTTGGGTGGTCGATCTGGTGCCGGTCGAAGCTTCATAATGAATTTCGCACGGCTGCCACGGATCGATTTCAGCCTCCGAAACCGAGCGGCGCTTTATGGCGAATGCTGTCGATGGCGGCAGCGTCCGTTCGCCGGACGTTGAACACAGATTTGCGAACGGGCTATTTTCGAGCGCGGTGATGAACGTTGCTTGCAGCAGGCCGCGTGTTGTCTAGCGACAATTATTATTCCCACTGACGACGATTAGAATTCCCCAGCAGTGGCTCGGGGATTTTGCTCTCGTCCGGAGCAGCCAGAAAGGAAGGCGGATGCCTTCTTCTCAATGGCGTTCCGCACGATGATCAACCTCAAACAACACGGGCTGCTGGTTAGGAAGTATGCCCTCACACAAAATATGTCGCTCAGTTCCAAACATGCGGGAGTCGATCGCAAGACGGCTCGAAAATACGTTCATACTCAGGCTTCTCCTGATGAGCAGCAAAAACCCCATATCTGGCGGACGCGTCCGGATCCATTGCTCCCGGTGTGGCCCCGGGTCGAAGGGATGCTTCGGGACGCCCCCGAACTGGAAGCCAAAGCGCTCTTCGAGCACTTTCTCGAACAGCCCGAAAGCGGACTGGAACCGAGCCATTTGAGAACGTTCCAACGCCGGGTCAACTACTGGCGGGGAACTCACGGACCGGACAAAGAGGTCTTTTTCCCGCAGCACCATAGTCCGGGAGAGTTGATGCAACTGGACTGGACGCACGCCAAGGAGCTGGGCGTGACGATCCTGGGCCAACCCCTGGATCATTTGCTCTGTCACTGCGTGCTCGCACACTCCAATTGGGAATGGGCCACGCGTTGCCAGTCGGAGTCTTTCCTGAGTCTGGTCGGCGGACTCCAAGCCACTCTGGGGCGGCTGGGCAAGAAGCCGCGACACCTGGGGACCGACAACAGCAGCGCCGCCACGCATGAGATCGGGACCGGTCCGCGGGCCTTCAATCCGGATTATCTGGATCTGTGCGAACACTACGGGTTCTCGCCGATAACGATCAATGTTGCCTGCCCCCACGAACAGGGAGATGTGGAGTCGCAAAATGGCCATCTCAAACGCCGGATCAAACAACACCTCTTGTTGCGCGGAAGCCGGGATTTCGCCCAGGAAGAGGACTACGATCAGTTCCTGGAGGAAGTGATGGAAAAGGCCAACAAGCCGCGTCTCAAGCGTCTGGCCGAGGAATTAGCCGTGATGAGCCCTCTGCCATGCTCGGCATTGGCCGAATACCGGGAAGTCGATGCGCGAGTGAGCCGGCACAGCACGATTCGAGTCCGGAAGGTTGTGTATTCGGTGCCCTCACGATTGATCGGCCAACAGTTGCGGGTTGAGGTTTATGAATCGGTTCTCAAGCTCTACCTGGGCCGGCAAGCGGTGCTGGAACTGCCCCGGGCTCGAAGCGATCGGGGCGCGGTCATCAACTTCCGCGATGTGGTGGCTCCACTGCTGCGCAAACCCGGAGCCTTTCTCAACTACCAGCACCGGGAGCAACTCTATCCCACGGTGGCGTATCGCGAGGCCTACGATCGATTGGTGCGGGATCACGGACAAAGACCGGGAGTCATCGAGTATCTGCACCTGTTAAAGCTGGCTATCGACCATCCTGTGGAAAAGGTGGAAGGGGCGATGGCGGCCTGGATGGTCGGAACCCGGAAATGGGGCGCGGCGGAAGTGCGGGCCAGCCTTGCGCCCGCGGAAGTCCTGACTCCGCGGGTGGCCGAACTGGCCCCGGATCTGGACAGCTATGACCAGTTGATTTCTCCGCAAGAGGAGGTGGCGCATGTCGCCTGATTCATTGGAGATGCTGCTGCGCTCGTTCAAGTTGCCGACCATGGCGGCCAGCTACGCCCAAACGCTGGTCCAGGCCGAGGAGAACAACTGGGGCTACCGGAAGTTCCTCCTGCATCTGTGCGAAGCGGAGGCGGCCGATCGCAAGGAACGCAAACGGGACCGATTGCTCAAACAGTCCGGCCTGCCCGCGGGCAAGACCCTGGGCACGCTCGATGAGAACAAACTGCCGGTGAAAATCCGCCGGCAGTGGGCGACGTTGCTGGAGGGAGGCTTCGTGGAACGAGCGGAGAACGTCATTGCGTTCGGTTTGCCGGGTCGTGGCAAAACGCACTTCCTGGCCACCTTGGGCCGGGAACTGATCCTGCGCCACGAGCATGCGGTGCTCTTTGTGCCGACGTTCCGCCTGGTGCAACAACTCTTGAAAGCCAAAGCGGCTTTGCAGTTGGAGGCCATGCTTCAGAAGCTCGACCGGTACGCTGTCGTGGTCCTTGATGATTTGGGCTACGTCCAGCAAACCCGCGAGGAAATGGAAGTTCTCTTCACATTCCTGGCTGAACGGTATGAGCGCCGCAGTGTGATGATCAGCAGCAATCTGGTCTTCTCCAAGTGGGACCAGATCTTCAAAGATCCCATGACGACGATGGCGGCGGTGGATCGGTTGGTTCACCACGCGGTGATTCTGGAGTTTGACAATGGAAGCGTCCGAGAGGAGGAGGCCAAAAACAAGCGGAGCAAAGGCGATAAATAAGTCGTGCCTGCCCCTCTCCGTCTCGATGGCGGAGGGGGGCTGATTCGGTCATCGGAAAACTCCGAAAAGTCGTCGTCCAGACCACCCCTCACTGCCCCATGGTTTCGGTAACATTTCCGTGAGGCAATCGCGCCAGGAGAATGGTTGTCGTTAATGGTCATCCTCCAGGAATTCGGATCCACAAAGCGGAAACGAGGAGCCCTGGAATCCGGCCAGGGAGGGGCACCGACACGTCGACGGAATGGGGCAGCTCCGGTCGGGCTACGCCCTCCCTCCGCTGCCCCATTCCGTGCCAATCCCCAAGCTCCTGCCAGTGGGGAATTCTAATTGTCACCAGTGGGGAGGAATAATTGTCGTTGACCAGCGTGTGCCTCGTGGAGACGTAAGGGGAGCTTTTGCGATGCCCCCGAAGCATTTGTCCGCACCCGCAGACCAGGCCGGTCGCCGCGTTCTCTGGCTATTCACCCCAGCGGATGAGGTTGAGTTGCGCGAACTGTTGGCCACCGGCTGGCGTGATGTTTCGAGGGAATACTTCGGATCACGGCAAGAGCTCCGGAAAGAACCCCAACATGACCCCGGACGCCAGATCCGCAAGGTGGTGCGCGATAAGCAGGGGGAGCAGTCGAAGGTGGCGAAAGTAAATCCAGCCCTGGAAGACGCTCGGCAGGATGAGCGCCACGAAGAACGCCAGCCCAAATGTCCAGCCCAGAACCGGAATCACCGTGTGATGGAGCGCAAATCCCGCTGTCATCAAGGCGACAGCCACCACTTTGCTGCCCGTCTTCGCCTCGAGCCTGGGTAGCGCATAGCCACGAAACATCAACTCTTCCGTGACCGCCGTGGTGATCGGAAACACCAACACCGCCCACAGCGCCACCCACAGCGGAAACACCGGCAACGAAGGCATCGACGAGGGATCGCCATACACAATCAGCGTTGCAGCCACCCGGCCCAGGATGATCGCAAGCGACAACGGCACATAGAGCACCATCCCCCGCACAACATCTCGCCGCCACTGATCTGTGGCCCCCAAGAGGGAACGCAACCCCTTCCCCTCGGCTCGCAGCACGGCTCTCAGCATCAGGAGGCAAGGCAGATCCACGATCAGCGAAAGATACACGGGCCAGTAGCTCCCGGCCGCATCCCATCCCACTCCCAGCGCAAAGAGGCTCTGGCCCAGGATGAGGAGTGGAAAACGCACCGTGAGCATCACGCCCAGAACGAGCCCCTTCGTGGCCTGCGGTATGGTCGTCTCTACGGACAAGGTTCCTCCTCCATGCTCGATCTCATCTTCAACACCGCATTGTTGTCAATGTGTCACTCGCCATCCACCCCGATGACTCAAGGGCAATCACCATCTCTGGCAATTGACTGTTAGGCGTTGCTGGCGTTGCTACCATTGCGGAATTTTTCTTTTGCATACAGATACGCAGGTAAGGCACACGACAAGCCAATGCCTAGGTTGAGAATGATGAATAGCCACGGCCTGGGTCCACTGTCTCTCCTTCCTTGCTGAAACATAAATGCCCAGAATACGAATGACGAGATGAGCAAATCGGCGCTAAAGCCACCCGCAGCCCCATTCACGAATAGCGCCGATCCAAACGCCAGAATATCTAGACCATTCAGTCGGATGAATTGCATGAAGAACAGGCAGGGCACGATTGCCCCAACGACTGCCGCAACAAGGTAAACTTTTTTCATATTGATCTGCTCGTAGGATGCTCAAAAACGCCTAACGACCACCGACCGCCGCCGGCAACGCCCGGTCGGTTTCATACCTCGACTCGCACCGAGGAGCCTTTCCAGACCAGCGCCTCGCAGTCAATCCCTGCCGTGGGCATCGTGTGGGATATGCCTGCCGTTGACCGAAGCCAATCTTCCCGACTTGATCAAATCCGGCTGTGGTCATCGTCCAAAAATGGTTATCGGCAATGTTGAAACTCGGCGCGCCGTGGTCTTGAATCGACCCAATCACTTTCACAGATCCGGTCGAGACTTCAGGCGGCAGAAGTTTGCCGGTTTTAACCCGAAGGGAATAAGATCCCCAATACCACGGACGGCTGTCCTTGACCAATCGAAGCAAGTATCTACCGGAGCCCAGATCACCCAGGATATGCCGCTTCGAATCTCCAGACCCTTGGCTGCCCCAATAAATTCGTTTTGAAGCGTCATCCTGATAGACCATAACTCCGTTGAAAAGATTGAGATCCGCTCCGGTGGCGAGCTCGATTTCAACCGAATCCGAGTCCGGCAACGTGAACACCCACCAATCGTCCTGGTCCACCGTCGTTCCAAGACCGCCTCCCAAAAAACCAAGATGCCCAGTGACCAAAGTGTTCAATAACATGGACTGGGCTTGAGCTTCCGCGTCGTTCGGCTCTGAATCATTATCCAGCCCATCAGGAGCGTGCCGAGCCGTCAGGCTGTAGGAACCGTAATACTGTGTGCGCGTATCCTTAACCAACGCGATCACGTAGGTGCCTGCCCGCAATTGATTCACGACGTGGATTTTCGTTTCGCTCGGACCCTGCGTGCGCCACGCGAGCTGCGTCTTGCCATCTGAATCGTAAACGAAGACTCCATTAAGCAGATTGAGATCTGGCCCAGTCGTGATTTCAAGGGCGAGCTGACCATCGGTCGGAGTTCGGACTTTCCAATAGTCAGTGCCGTCGAGAGGAGCGGGGCCCCCGACAAATCCCATGTGGCCGGTGACCGGTTGATTCAATTCGAATGCAAGCGCTTGTTCGGGCAGGTTGTTGGGTTCGCCGTCAACAGGGCGAGATTCAGGTTCGAGCTTTGCTTCAATGGTGTAAGGGCCGAAATAAAATGACCGTCCGTCTTTCCAAACCTTGACGAGGTATTCCCCCGCTCGAAGATTCGCAACCGAATGCTCTTTGGTTGCGCCCGGCCCCTGCGTTCCATGATAGAGTTGCGTAACACCGTCGGTCTCAAGGATGTAAACTCCATTCAGAAGATTGAGATCGGGGCCGGTCGTGATCGTCAGCGTCAATCGGCCGTCATCCGCCAGCTTCACGGAATGCGTCTCGAACGGCACCGCATCCGTCAACGTTCCGTTGAGGATCTGTCCCTGCACCGGTATTCCCAGAGCAACTACACACGCGAGGCAAATCAAAACGGCGAGAAGCCTGCAACCGCCTGCCATGCGCCGCGATGGACTTTGTCCTGCTGTTTCTGATCTGAACGGCCATCCGCCCACAACGAGATAACGAGCCCAGAGTAGGACTTTCGTGATCACAATCGACCGAGAGCCAAACGCCCTTTCCGGATAGTTCAGATGTCTATTTTTCATTTAACGGCTGTTGATTTGAGGAATGAACCCTTCACACGCTTTCGGGAAGATAGATTCGCAGGGAATCCGATGACAATCGGAAAGTCGGATGGGGGCGGCGGAACTGGATTCTTTTGGCGAGTGATAGGAATTTTGTTTTGGATCGTCCATCAACGATAGATCCTGGGGATGGATTGGAGCAAGAAAGAACGCTGGGAAAACGATGATCCCCCTTCGCCAAGGCTACGGCGGGAATCTTCATCTCCGCTCCGTACTTGGGGCAGGTCGAGGGATCGATCTCGTAAACTTGCTCGATCAATGCGGCCCACCGTTTGCGGGCCTGCTTGCGCCCAGATGCCAAGGAATTCCCCCCTCACTCTTTTTCAGCCCCTGCCAACGCTGATGACGCCGCAGGATTCCGGGATACGCGCACGATCATCCAGGCCCAGCAGTTGATTTCGGTTGAGTCTTGGACGACTGAGCCGACGCTCTGAGAACGATCTGCGTCAGGTTCGGATCGGGGTATTCGTCCAGGATCGCATTGATCAAGGGTGTGGTCGTCGGGTCGTAGAGCCCTGGCGAACGCGAAGTCTTGTCGACGTGGAAGAACCTCGCAGCCCATTCCGACACGGGCAACGGATCCGGCGGGCGGAACAAGTCCCTACCCATCCTCTGGACTGGATTGGCACTCCTCACCCTTTACTGGGCGGGGGTGTCAACCGGGGGAGCTCTCCGAACCATCCGACCACGGCTCCTCATGCAAATGCCTCAACACTCGAGTGTTCTCCGTCCGAAGTCGGTCCAAGATCTCTACCGCCGTAAGCCCCACAAGGCTACTGGCGGTTCTAACCGCTGAGTTCATGAGCTCGACCTTCACGGCCGTAATCATTTCGCCAAGCCACCGGCGAACGTCATCTTGCCTCTGGTAATCCCCTTTCAGGATCGCGAACTCGAACTCCTCCCGGTCGGCGAGAACCGCAGCGCGACGTTGCTTGGCGTCGGCACCCAACTCCAGCTCGTCTGCGTCCTCTGACCCAGCCTCCAGGCCATTGCGTCGCATGAACTCGCGCCAGGCGACGACATTGTGCCGTCCGTCCGCCGCAGGTTGCGGGCAATCGGGCAGTTTCTTCCAGCGGCAGATGGTCCTTCGGGTGCATCCCAAGATCGAAGCCAGCTCCGTGGAGTTTGCCGCCCACTGTCCCTGGGATAAGCTGGGATCGAAGTGGACGGCCATCCGCTGGACGAAGGATCGCTCGCCCCCTGTGAGGCGCTTCCCCTGCTTGTATATTACGGTTGGTATTCCAATAAGAAACGGGGTCTAAGGGCAATGCCGTTAAGAAATTATTCTGCGAACGCATCTGGACCGTCGTGGGCACCTGCCGCATCCAAAAACGATCGATCTTCAACTGCCTCTGGAGCGCCGTTGCAGCCTGGGCGGATAATCTGCCCGCTCCGTCCTTGTCGCCCGCAGACTCTTCATGAGCCTCTTCGAGGCTCTCATTTCAGACTCCGGGGCGTGAACGATTACGAACGGTCGTTATCTTCGTTCGCCATCGACGAAGAATTCTGTCATGCACCCGTCGAATTCGCACCATCGAAAAAGCAATTGCGTATTAGCCGACAGTTGCCTATCAGTTAACTCTATGACAACCCCACCGTTAATCCAACATACTGAATCCGGGTTTGTCTCCGGCGATCGACATGGTTCCCGCGGTTTTACGTTGATCGAACTCTTAGTGGTCATCGCGATCATCGCGATCCTCGCAGGGATGCTCCTCCCGGCACTCGGCAAAGCGAAGGCCAAAGCCCAAGCCATTGCCTGCCTCGGAAACACAAAGCAGCTCGGACTCGCCTGGATTCTCTATACGCTCGACTACGAGGAAAAGCTGGTGCCGAATTACCTCGGTACCCCGGAAGCCTGGATTCTCGGCGATGTGAACAGTAACCCTGGCCATACGAATGTCGCCAACATTCGGAATGGAAAACTCTTTCAATATAACGAATCCGAAGCCATCTACGTTTGTGCCGCCGACGATTACAAGGTCAGCGGCAAACGGTTCAAGCGCGTGCGCAGTTACTCGATGTCCGGACAGATGAACAGCAATGTCGAGTGGGTGAACCCACGCTATCCGGTGCGCAGGAAGACGTCCGATATCATCGATCCAGCGCCGTCCGGGGCCTTGGTGTTCCTTGACGAAAGCACAGCAACGCTCGAGGATGGCTACTTTGCGATTCAGGTTGATAACCGGGTATGGCAGAACGATCCGTCGGACCGCCACAACGGGGGAGCCAACATGACTTTCGCCGATGGGCATTCAGAAATCTACCGATGGGTGGAGCCTCAGACGGGTAAACATTCGTGGGATGCCCCCGCGCAAAAGCCGGTCGATCGCGATTTTGATAGAATCGCCGCGACCATCGCGACAAAGAAGAATTAGCCCGGGTCGGGGTCAGTTCTTGGTATTGGCATCTATTTGTGATTGCGATCCACCCCGGTGGATCGAGGAGCAAGTGGCGAAGCAGGCACGCCCGGGGTGAAAAATGGGAATTCAGAGCAGCGGAACGTCTTTCGCGTCGAATCCTTCCGGACAGGATCTCGGATCGCAATGCGTCGTAATCCATGTAGATCGTAGGACCTGTGCCTAATCGCTTTTTCTGAGGTGGCCCCCAATCTCCGGCCACTGAAGGGCCGAAACAAGCTATGGAGGCGAGGTTGTTAAAGCATGTGTATTGGATGGCTTCGGATGTGTCAAGAGCTCGAGCGCCCTTCGTGTGTTTTTGCAGGGCTGCTCTAAAGTCGGGCAGGACATGTGATCAGGATGATGACGTGTCCGAGACGGTGGCTCATTTTAGCGAAGAAAGTTGGACAGGTGCGATCACGGGCGCGGGTTTGGCGGCGAATCCAGGCGCGCGCTTCGCCTTGGACAGCCCGATCGGCATCGCGACCAAACAGATCGACGAAATGAAGGCATGAAAGGAGCGGAACTCACCATTCCAAGCCAACGAGAGCCTGTGCTGAAGCGCGCTGTCGCGTGCCTCGCGTGGGGCTTCATCGCCAAGCTGCGAAAGCATCATCGTTGGTCGCTGGCACCGAGTCAGTCCCGAGCTTTTACAAGCGGTTGGTCAATGCAGACCATCGAGATGGTGAACTGCTTTCCCCAATACTCCACCTCCCCGTAGCCGGTCCTAAACGCTATCACCTTGACGCTGGTGCCGTCGGGCAGTCCAGCGGGCAGGAAGTAGGGTTTTGCATTTCGGACGTTCACCCAGGAACCGACGTGTTACGTCTGTCAGCGTGCGGAGGGTTAAAAATTCCCGGCGAACGGCGTTCAAATCGGTGATTGAGG
>JAQBVM010000217.1 GCA_027623095.1 Verrucomicrobiota bacterium | reverse complement strand
ACGAGATTTTTTTCACAAAATTCCGGATTGGCGATTTCGAGACTCTAATGCGCTTGTTCTAGGGCTAGTTGCTCAACGCGTAATTTGTCCGATAGTAATCGGTCACTCCCCACAAATTGAGCGGATAAAGAAGACCCTTGTACTTAATGTACCGGGCGCTGCCATCCGCCATCATATAATTCGATCCGCCTCCCACTTCACCGGGCCGGGTATTGGAGTGCCGCCCACGTTCGATCTCCGTTGTGTCATTGCCCCGGCCACCTCTCGACGGCTCAAACAGATCCATATAGAAGTGATCCGAGTCGTCCTTTTTTTCCCCCATAACAATTGTGTCGGATGCTTTTCGAATCGCCGTGGTTGGCAGCGCCTGATTTGGTGTTGAACCAACGTCGTACGTGCCGCTGATTTCTCGGAAATAGTCGTTCCAACCGTTAATAATGTAGCTGCGAAATGCTTCATCCGGGATAATTTCCCGTCTGATCGGAATTGGGGTGGGTCTTATCCCTTTGCGAATGTCGCTCGGACATCTCAGCAGTTCGAGAGTCTGGTAGTAAGGCAAAAGCTGTGTCGGCCAGCGATTCACACCCACACGCAGAGGGAATAGATCCCGATTATCGTCCGCGTAAAGCACCGCCGCCAATCCCAACTGTCTCGAATTGCTCAGGCACTTGATGGCGCGGCCTTTCTCTTTTGCCCGGCCAAGAGCCGGGAGCAGCATTCCTGCGAGAATGGCAATGATGGCGATGACAACCAGCAACTCGATCAGAGTAAATGCTGCAATTCGAATGAGGGGGATTGGACGATTCGTTGAATTCTTCATTGGGGTTACCTCTCTGTAAGCTTT
Source organism: Verrucomicrobiota bacterium (assembly GCA_027623095.1). Lineage (GTDB taxonomy): Bacteria > Verrucomicrobiota > Verrucomicrobiia > Limisphaerales > SIBE01 > JAIPJX01. Next base: position 11,370 of record JAQBVM010000217.1, on the reverse strand, counting down.
GCACGTTGGCATTAATTCAAAAGGATCCGCAGAAATCCATAATCCGAATACAAGCAAATGGACTCTCCGGCTCCACGGACACATTTTAAGCGCGAATTTCTTGGAGAGCCGGCAGCGCTGCTATTTGGAATTGCCTCCTTATAGCTTGTTAAACTGCCGTCTTCAAGAGAAATGCCCCGCGAAACAGCAATTCTAATTTTGAGGTGTATGTAGTCCCGGCTTCAGCCGGCCACCGCGAAAAACCGGCTAAAGCCGGGACTACGAGCGGGGCGCGAATTGAACCTTCCGCCAAAATGAGAATTGCTGGCAGGAAAAAACAAGCCACCAAGTTCAATGTCGGCGGTGCCGGATCAGATCGAGGAATTCACCGCGGGTCCGGGCGTCTTTGCGGAATCGTCCCAACATGGCCGATGTAATCGCACAAGAGTTCTGTTTCTCAACACCGCGCATCATCATGCAGAGATGCTGCGCTTCCACAACGACCCCAACTCCCTGCGGTTTGATGAGCTTTTCAATCGTCACGGCAATTTCGTGAGTCATCCGCTCCTGCACCTGAAGCCGACGGGCGAACACATCCACGAGCCTTGGTAACTTGGAGAGTCCAATGATTTTCTTTACCGGGAGGTAGGCAATGTGGCATTTCCCAAAGAAAGGAAGCATATGGTGTTCGCACAAGCTGAAGAAATCGATATCCTTGACGATCACCATTTCGTCCGACTTTGCCGCAAACAACGCCCCGTTGAGAACGCTTTTTAGGTTTTGTCCGTACCCGCGAGTCAGGAATTCCAGTGAGTTTGCGACGCGTTCCGGAGTTCGTCTTAAACCTTCGCGCCTAGGATTTTCGCCAATCAATTCGAGCTGCCGGCCGATTAAGCGCCCCAGTTCCTTCCTTCCAGCGTCATTCATGAGCTTGATCCTAAAGCCGCGACCCTTCGGCGTCGAGCATCACAAAAAAAGGATAACCGGTTCGCACACGCGATTAAGAGAGACATTCCAATCTGGTTTTTCGAGAGTGTTTCCCATGAAGAACGCATCCCTCCGCATTCTCGCGGTCGCTGGCAGCCTCAATAAGAAATCCGTTACACGCACTGTCGTACAACACGTGGCGACGAAACTCGAATCGGACGGTTGCATCGTCGATCTGCTAGATTTGAACAAAGAACCGCTTCCGCTCTTCAATCCGGACACCTCTTATCGAGGGAAGGACTACGAAAAGCTGAAGGCCCGCGTTGAGTGCGCGGACGTTTATCTTTTAGGAACACCTGATTATCACGGAAGCATCAGCAGCCCGATGAAGAACTTTCTCGATCATTTTTGGAAAGAATTCACGGGCAAACTTTTTGCGTCTGTCGTGGCATCTCACGAGAAAGGTTTGACCGTCACAGACCAGCTCCGCACGGTCGCGCGGCAGTGTTACGCTTGGTCGCTGCCGTACGGAATATCTTTCATGGAGGGCGAGGATGTGGTGGAAGGCCGGATTGTGAACAACTCCTTCAAAAAGCGTTTGGAGATGTTCATCCGTGATACGCACGTTTACGGAAAGATCCTGGCGAATCAACGTCAAATCGACCTCCACGGAACCGATCCCACCTTTATGGCAAAACTCCGTCCTTAGCCCTATTTGAATCCAGCCGTTCTCACCGCAGCATCGAAACCAGCGACCAGCAAATTCGGAGCGCATCCGAGAATCACCACCAGCACCGCAAGTCCACAGATGGCAATATTTGTAAAACTCTCTTCGCGAACCACCGAGGGTTCCGAGGTTTCATCCGCCACAAATATCTGCTTGAGAACCTGCAGATAGTAGTAAAGCGAAACAGCGCTCATCGCGATGGCAACGATGACAAGCCACAGCAGACCGCTGTTTTCCGATCCCGAACCCACCGCGGCAACGAAGACATAGAATTTTCCGAAGAAACCCGCCAGGGGCGGAATCCCGGCGAGAGAAAGCATAAAGATCATCATGCTCAACCCCACCAAGGGCGATTCGCGTCCGAGTCCCGCAAAATCCGATAGGCGCGAACCTCCCTTTCGCTCCTCGACGATTGCTACGACTCCGAAGGCGCCGATCGCCGTTAGCGCATACGTCACCATGTAATACATCAACGAAGAGAATCCTCGCTCGGAATTACTAAGAATACCCAGCAATGCATATCCGGAGTGGGCGATCGCAGAGTAAGCCAGCAACCGTCGCACGCTGCTCTGAGCGATCGCGGCGAGGTTTCCAAGAAACATTGAAAGCAAGGCCAGCACCGCGAGAATCGGAGCCCACCCGGATACGAAATGCCGCCAGCCCGCATCCCCTTCAAACCCTGAGAATCCAATCATCAAGACCTTGGCTAAAACGAAAAAGCTCGCCACTTTGGAACCGGAGGCGACCAACGCCGCGGTGGGTGTCGGAGCGCCTTGATAGGCATCGGGTGCCCAAAGATGGAAAGGAACGACCGCAATCTTAAATCCGAAACCGGTCACGGTCATCACAAGCGCCAAAGCCATGGGCGCATCCAGTTCTTTCCCTTCCAATGCCACCGCGATCTCTCGCAGTCCCGTGGCCCCGGACAACCCATAGACCAGGCTGATTCCGAACAAAGTGAATGCCGCCGCCATGCCACCGAACAGGAAATACTTTAAAGCCGCTTCCGCGGATTGAGCGCTGCGTTTGTGGAACGCCGTCAGAATGTACAGCGAGAGACTAGTTAGTTCGAGCGACACAAAGATCATGAGCAGTTCCTCGGAACTGACCAAAAACATCATTCCAATGGTTGCCAGCAATATGAGCGCGTAGTACTCCCCAACGTGGTCGGAGAACGTCCGTTCAATCGAGAGAATGATCGTGAACACCGTCAGGATCAAAAGAGCGGCTTTGGCCATGCGCGTTAACGGATCCACGACCAGCATTCCGCCGAAAAGGCTCGCGCTCTCACCGCTTTGAAGAAGACAGAGGAGCGCGCCCAGACAGCCCAACCCGGCGACAAAGGCACCCATCGTCTGCCGCTGATGATGGGAACTGCATCGCATGAACAGCAAATCGACCGCCAGAACAGCAAGCGCCCCGAGCGCCATGACCGCCTCTGGCGCCACGAGCTTCAATAGTTGGAAATAATCAACTGAACTCATCTGAATTCGGTTCCTGTAATCCTGTTCAAGTTGCGCTTATCAACCGATCGAGACTCACCAAGCGGCGCCCTTTCGAAGTCTTTCAAACAGCGGAGATTGAAAACTCGGAACAATCCAATCGAGAAGCAGCCGCGGATATAAGCCAATTAGGAGTGTCGCCGCCATCAACACCAACGCGCCAAGTTTTTCGGGAGTTGAAATCGGGTCCAACGCAGGCGCCAATCCCTCCGCCCCTGGAGCGCGATCGGTTAGAAAGACCTTCTGCAGCGCTCGCAACGTGTAAGCAACACCAATCACAAGCCCCACCCCCGCGAGAATGGCATAACTCGGAAACGCTCGCCAGGCGCCGATGAAAACCTGCAGTTCGGCAACGAATCCGCTAAATCCAGGAAGGCCCATCGATGCGGCGCCACCCACCACAAAAGTGACAGCCGCGAAAGGAATCCTCGCGCTCAAGTTCAAACCCTGCAACGCGCCCAACTCGCGGGTGTGCGCCCGATCGTACACCATTCGTCCCACCACGGCAAAAAGCAGTCCGGCGATAATCCCGTGCGAAAACATCTGGAGGACAGCCCCGCTCAATCCGATCTCGTTTAGCGTGGCCAACCCGAGAATTACGAATCCCATGTGGCTGACGCTCGAATAGCCGATCACAAATTTGAAATCTGTCTGGACCAGAGCCGCCATCGCTCCATAGACGATCCCGATCACGGCAAGCAGTCCGATCTCCGATTGCCACGCTTGGAGCCCGAGCGGGAAAAGAGTCATTGCGACTCGCAACGCCCCATACGCTCCGAGTTTCATCACGACCCCCGCGAGAAGCATCGATACCGCCGTCGGCGCGGCGACGTGTCCCGTGGGCGCCCAAGTGTGAAACGGCCATAATCCGGCAAGAATGGCAAAGCCCACAAACACGAGCGGAAACGCCCAATACTGAAACTCCTTCGAGAATTCGAATTGCGCCAGATCGATCAAACTTGTCGTCGCGCCTCCTGCCACCACATACGCCGCGACCAATCCCATCAGCACCATTGCACTGCCCACAAACGAATAAAGCGCCAGTTTCATCGCGCCGTACTCTTTGTTTGTAGAGCCCCAAATCGCGATCAGAAAGTATTTCGGGATAATGGCGATTTCGTAGAAAACGAAGAGAAGGAAGACGTCGAAACTAATGAAAACCCCATAGACGCCTCCGATCAGAACCATGTAAAAGGCGAAGAATTCTTTCGCCCGACGCTCCACGTTCCAAGAAAAAAGAATTCCAACAACCGACGCGATTCCTGTCAGCACCACAAGCGTCAAGCTAATGCCGTCGGAGGCCAGGTGATACTCGATTCCAAGCGAAGGGACCCACGGAACGCGGCAGATTGTCGTCATCCCAGGACCCGCCTTCAACGCCCCCATCAGCGCGAATCCAGCTCCCAAAAGCGCAACCACGAGAGCCACCACTTTCGCGGATTGCGCGAAGCGCCGCGGCCAAAGCATGAGCAGCAACGCCCCGGCAAATGAGATATAAATAGTCCAGGCTAACATTGCTTAATTCGCCCCCCTCGCCCCCGTGCATCTCCAACTTGTTGGAACAATCGTCGGACCGCGGGCTGTCCCAGCCCGCAGCACTCGGAAAATATTCCTCGCATCGGAAACAAACTGATGCATCCATTTGATCGGGATCGCTGCGGCTTGGGACAAGCCGCGGTCCGGTTGCACGATGCTATTTCTCCAACAACTCGGAAACACACGCCGGTCGGGTCATAATGGACACCGCTTTCGCCTCGCATCCGACTGCGTAGGCGGCAGTAGAATTCAGGATCTGGCTGGGTGCGATTCATGGCTGTCTAAAACGGGATTTGCTTTACCATTTCAATAACCGTCCGGTTCACAAGGCCAATTGCGGCTTGCGGATAAATCCCTATGACAAACATTAAAACAGTCGCCGGTGCCACCACACAGATCTCTCTGAAACTGAGATCGGCAAATTTCCTCCAACGTTCGTTCAGCGGGCCATGGAATACCCGTTGAAGCAGAGTGAGCAAGAAAACTGCAGTGACGAGCAGTCCCAAGGTGGAGACGATCGCCGCCCAGCTTGCCAGAGAGAATACTCCCTTAAAAATCAGAAACTCACCGGCAAACCCATTGAGCCCTGGCAACCCCAGCGAGGCGAAAACTGAAATTCCCATCAACCCGCAAAAGATTGGAGCCGCCTTTCGCACTCCTCCGAAGTCATTTACTCCTCGCGCGCCACCGCTGCGCTCCTCAAGAAATCGAACGAAACAAAACAACGCGGATGCCGTCAGACCGTGGTTAAACATTTGCAGCAAGACCCCATTGAGCGCGGCCGAGCGCTCGATCTCCGCACCGGCGCCTGGCGCCGCCACGCGGGCGACGGCAAATAGTCCCAAGAGACAGTAACCAAGATGATTCACGGAAGAATACGCGAGCATCCGTTTCAAATCCCGCTGGGCAAAAGCAGCGAATGCCGAAGCGACGATAGTGATGACAGCAAGCCACAACAACCACGTTCCAACCGCCTGCATCTGCGCGGGAAATAGCGGCAAAAGAATGCGAACGAATCCATACACTCCCATTTTCGACATGGCTCCCGTAAGCAACATCGTCGTGGGAGATGACGCCTCGGCGTACGCGGACGGCAGCCAGGTGTGAAACGGAAAGAGCGGGACTTTGACTGCAAATCCAAGGAAAACGCCGAAAAACACAACCAACGAAATCCGCTCGGGCGACAGACCTTGCCATCCCAGCTTCTCGCCGAGAGCGACGCTCAACTTGCCGGTTCGAGCCAGTTCCGCCAGAACAATGAAATCAAAAGAACCCGTCGCAAGGGCCATCGCCATGAACGAGAGCAGCAACGTGATGCTGCCAACCATGGTATATATGAAAAACTGAGTCGCCGCAGCGCTGCGGTCGGGACCGCCCCAGAATTTGATGAGGAAGAACGCCGGCAAGAGGCTCAATTCCCAATAAATGAACCAATGAAAAAAGTTCAATGCGGTGAACGTTCCGAATAGCCCCGCCTCAAGCAGAAGGATCAGCCCGAAGTAAAGGCTCGGTCTCTGCCGGACATTCCAGGAAGCCCCGATCGACATCGGAACCAAGATCCCGCACAGAAGCACCATCAGGATGCTCAAGCCGTCGATCCCCACGAAGTAATCGATGCCCAACGTTGGGATCCATACGTGCCGCTCCACAAACTGAAGATCCGCGTCAGCGGGATTAAAGTTCCTCCACAGAACGAGCACCAGGGCCAGAGGTAGCAGGCTAGCCACCAGGGCAATCAGCCGAACACGTTCATGCTTTTCCGATCGCCAGCCCAATAGAACGAATCCAACTACAAGCGGAATCGCCGTCAATAATGAGATGAATGGCACGGAATTCATTCTATTACCATGTCCCTCCCCACGTGATGAACAGCATCAAAACAACCAGCGCGACACCCAGCACTCTCAAATACGATTGCGCCTTTCCGCCCTGGAACCGTGAAGCTCGACTTCCACTCCATCGCACGCCTCGGCATCCGCGATCAAACCCGAGGTTAATCACAAACTCATCCACCGCCCGGCTCAACCACGACAAACCATTCACGCCCGCGGCGATTCCCTGAACAATTCCGCGAAGAAACAATCGATCGAATAGATCAAAGAAACGGGCGGTGGCGGCGTTCAATCGAATCACGGACACGGAATAAAGCTCGTCCACATAGAATTTGTCACGAAGCACCGCGAACACTCTGGGCTGTCTTTGTTCCAATGGATCGGCCTCGTTAGGATTCGAGGGAGTTTCCAAACCATAATGCCACCAGCTCAACCCAATGCCGGCTAGGACAATGAGCGTTGATCCCGCCATCAATCCGAGGGTGCCAAACTCAAACAAACGGCCGAGCCGAAACGGCGCGGAATGCCCTGCAAGATACCCCTCAAACCACGGCCACGCTGGCGTTCCGAAAACACCGAGCAGGATCGCGAAAACGGCCAATACCACCAAAGGACGCGTCATCGAAGGAGGACTCTCGTGCGGAGTGTGATGCGCCAATTCGCTTTCCACATGAGCTGAATCGCGGGGATTCGACGCCCGAGCCCCTCGATAATTCCCAAAGAAAACAAAACACATCTGCCGGGTCATGTAATACGCCGTCAAGAAAGCGCCGGCCAAACCGAGAATGAAAGGTCCCTTCGAAATGGGCCAAAGCCAAGCGCCGTGGAGGATTTCGTCTTTGCTCCAAAACCCTGAAAAGAAAAGCGGAATTCCGGACAATGCCATCATGCCAATGGCATACGTCGCAAACGTCACCGGCATGTATTTTCGAATACCGCCCATGCGGCGAATATCCTGTTCATGATGGCATCCACAAATGACGGAACCGGCGCCCAGAAATAGAAGTGCCTTGAAAAAGGCATGAGTTATCAAATGAAACATTCCAACGCCTATACCGCCAACACCGATTCCCATAAACATGTATCCAAGCTGCGAGACAGTGGAGTACGCGAGAATGCGCTTGATGTCCGTTTGCGCGACAGCGATCAATGCCGCAAACAGCGCCGTAATCGCACCCACCCAGGTGACGACCCTCAATGCCGACGACACACTCGCGGTGGATTGAGCCGCTCCATGAAGAGGGTCCGTCGCGGATTCTCCTTTAGCTTGGGAAACGTTTTCACCCGATCCCGTTCCCGGTTGCCCTGAATCTTCGTGCATCTCACTCGCGGAAACAATCGCAACCGAGTCCGGACTGTGGTGCGCGGAAACCAAGTTCGAGACCGGGGCGACCGCCATCAACGGATACACGCGCGCAATCAAAAACACACCCGCTGCGACCATGGTAGCCGCGTGAATCAGAGCGCTCACCGGAGTCGGTCCCTCCATCGCGTCCGGAAGCCACACATGCAAAGGAACCTGGCCCGACTTGCCAATCGCTCCGCAGAATATCAGCAATCCGATGGCCGTGCTGACGGCCATTCCTCCGACAGTCGATAGGGACACGAGTTTCGCAAGCGACGAGGCTTCCAAACAACCGTTTCCTCCGTCGTAGAACAAGAGAGTGCCAGTCTCGGTGTACAACCAAAGCATGCCAACGAAAAACCCGACGTCCCCAATGCGCGTCGTAATGAAAGCCTTTTTCGCGGCCGCCGCGGCGTTTGGCTTATGATACCAAAACCCGATCAACAAGTATGAAGCCAGGCCAACGAGTTCCCAGCAGATGAACAAGAGAAGCAGACTATTGGAAATCACCAATCCCAACATCGCGGCCGCAAACAGTGAAAGGAAGCAGAAGAACCGTGTGTAATTCCGGTCTTCCGCCATGTAGCCGGTGCTGTAAATGAAGATGAGCCCCCCCACAAAAGTCACCATCACGAGCATGCAAGCCGTCAAAGGGTCCAGAATCCATCCGATCCGCAATGAGGTTTCCCCCATTTGCATCCAATCGATGCTAACCGTTTGACGAAACATCTCCTCCGGCAAAAGCGTTAGAATGAAAGCCGCGAGCGCGATCAGGAACGAGAACGCCATCGATCCGATCGCAACTGCCGCCGCAAACGAACGTTTCCGCTGCTTCGACACAGCGATCAAGCCGGCCGCCAATAGCGGCGCCACTGGAATCAACCAGAGGTTATTAACCAGCCAATTCATTCTCGTTGATAGTGCTTCAAACGCGTTTCGAACTTAGGGCATTCCCAATCTCAGGGCTTGAGTGACCACCCAGTACAACTACCCTTTCAAGGAATCCATCTGATCCAGATTCGTTGTCTTGTAATGCCGGTAAACAGCAATGATTAGCGCCAAACCGACTGCCGCCTCCGCTGCGGCGATGCTAATCGAAAAGATCACAAACATCACACCGGTCAATAGTTCCGGGTGCTCGCCATAGCGCCAAAAAGCGATGAAATTCAGGTTCGCCGAATTAAGCATTAACTCGATGCCGACGAGCACGAGAATGACATTGCGCCGCGTCAAAGCCCCCGCCAAACCGACCGCGAAAAGCAGCGCGCTCACGATTAGGTATCCCTGCAGAGTTGTCATAAATCATTCAGTTTTTCCCCAGCCTCGGTTGGTGAGCGGTGCGCGACGCGTGTTTGCGCGTCTCCGTTGGCTGCTGATTTTTCGGGCATTGCGATCAAAACCGCGCCGATCAAGGCTGCCGTTAGGAGCAACGCGATCACTTCGAGTGGCAACACATACCCAGTCATCAACTGCAACCCGATCTCTTTCACCGAGATGTCCGGAAGATCCTGCGCGGTTCGATTCGCCATTGATCCGGACAGCACCGAGATCGACAAAACGCTAAAGACAAGGAAAGCCACGCCAACGCTCGCCAGACTCGACCATTTTCCCCTTCCCCGCCCGGCCTCCGATTCCGTCTCGTTGCTCCTCGTCAATAAAATCGCAAACACGATCAGAATTGCCACAGCACCGATATAGACGAGTATTTGAGCGAACCCGACGAACTGCGCTCCCAATCGAAGATACAACGCCGCCAATCCGGCGAACGCCACAGTCAAACATAGGGCGCAATGCACTAGATTCCGCAGGCTCATGGCGGCAATCGCTCCCACGGCAGTAATCCCGGCAATGATTAAAAAGCCTGTTTCCATCTTTTACGCCACACTGGCTCCAATGCCCGGTGATATCGTTTTATTTCCCCTCATTATTCATCAATCCGCGAACCTGTAGATTCGCTTCCCATACTTCCGTCCCTGTTTCAGCCCCCGGCCCAGCCGCACATAGGCAAACGCCAATATCGCCAGGCACATCGCCCACCGGCATGCGTCCGCCGCAGGAAATTCCCAAGCTCTCGAATAATGCCATGCCGCGGCAACCGGGATATTGAGCAATGTCATCGGGAGCACAAATCTCCAGGCAAAACCCATTAACTGATCCATGCGCAACCGCGGCAGCGTGCCTCGCATCCAAATGAAGAGAAATATCAGCGCCAAAAGCTTCGCAAAGAACCATGCGTATGAAGGAATCCACTGTAGGAACGCAAAAGGCGCATTCCAACCCCCAAGAAACAGAGTGATCCCCAGACCGCAGATCGCGAACAAACCAAGATACTCGCCCAGGAAAAACAGGGCGAACTTAAAGCCCGAGTACTCTACCAGATATCCGGCAATAATCTCGGACTCTCCCTCGGGAATATCAAACGGCGTTCGATTCGCCTCCGCAGCAGCCGCAATCATAAAAAGAATGAACCCAGCCAACCCCCAGGGAGAAAAAATATGCCATTGAGGCAATCCGGCAATGTAACCGCTCTGCGCCTCCACAATCTTTATCGGCGAAAGAGAACCGACCAGCATAACCACGGTTACGGACGACAATATCAGGGGCACCTCATAGCTCACCATCTGCGCAATCGCGCGCATGGCGCCGAGCAGCGAATATTTGTTTCGACTCGACCATCCCGCCATGAAAACGGCAAGTTCCGAGCCAGCGCCGACCGCGAAAAAGAAAAGCAACCCGGCATCCAGATCAATCGCGGCCATGTTCCGTCCAAACGGAAGCACCGAGAACGCGAGAAACACCGGACCAATCAAGGCCAACGGAGCCAGAAAATGAACCACTTTGTCCGCAGCCCGCGGAACGATGTCCTCCTTGATGATCATCTTTAGGCCATCGGCGACCGGTTGAAATAGTCCACAGGGACCCACACGGTTCGGACCGTACCGATTCTGAATTCGGCCCAGCCCCTTTCGCTCGAGAATCGTCGTCACTGCGAACAAAAGTGGAAACGTCAAAAGAATTGGAATAATCGAGAGAAGGATTGAAGCGAGCGGCTGAAGGCTACCTGGGCAAAACCCAAGGAGCCAATGCTTCAAAAGAACAAAAACTTGATCCACCGCGTCGCCCATGAGTCCTACACCCAGTCCCTATTCTGTGTTTGAATTCCTTCCGAAGCTTTGACCCGCATCAATCGAACCGTGGGCTCCGCAGAAGACCCGCTGAACTTGCTGACCGATTTGTAAGGGCAGCGCTGCCGCCGCTGCGACGCTCTGGAATTAGGTCTGCACGGCAGCACAGCCCCACCGTTATACGAAAAGCGTTTACGTTCCCAAAGCGCGCTCGAAAAATTGCCGATCCTCTCCATGAACCGACCCACCCCTGCGCCCCTCCCAGGAGGGGACCTGAAACCGGCACCGGTAACAAAGCTCCCCTCCTCGAAGGGGCTGGGGATGGGTTCATGTCCCCGATTCATGTCACTTCGTTTGACATTTTCACTACCCATGAAGAAACGTCGGGCGACACTCT
>JAQBVM010000216.1 GCA_027623095.1 Verrucomicrobiota bacterium | reverse complement strand
TAGTTTTAACTCGCTCCCTGGCCCAAAAATGGCCCCAATTCACCCACTCGAGTACACGAAGAGCCTGAATTATGAGAATCCCCAGGCTGCCCTTGCTCATCCTGATGAGTCTATTCGCATCGAACCCAACCGTGTCCGGAAGTTTTGTGAGGCCGGAGCCGATTCCGGTTGACCGGTTGCTCAAGAGCGCCGAAGCGTACCGAGTGGCCCATCCTGATTCGGCGGAAGCGCACTACACATTGGCGCGCATTCACTACTTGGCGTTTGTGCGATCAAGCGAGGAGGTGCCGGCGTTCGTGCCTCAGTCCGAAACGCTGGAAGGACAATCCAAACCGTGGATCGCGCAGGACTGGCAACTCCTGCCGGGACAGACGCCGGCGATTGATGAGCGCGCCTTTCAGTTGGCTACGGAAGAAGTCGGCTTTCCCCAACCGCACCCGCGCAAAGAACCGGAAAAATTCCGCCGACACCGGTCGGCCTACGACCGTCACTTGGTCGATCTCCAGAATGCGGAATACCGCCGGTCGATTCTCGAGCACTGGAAAAACGGGAATGCTTCGACCGATGAGAAAGCCATCGCTCACGCCACGGAAGCTCTCGAGGGCATTCGCGAGGCGATTCGCCTGGGTTTGGATAAAGCGGACAACCCGAGGCGCGAAGGACCGCCGACCGCTTCAAGGCATGGGCTCTACGAGTTGGGCCTCGCGAGTTTGATGGAACAGTTCGCGGATTGGAAACAACTGCGAAAGCCGGCCGGGCTTCCGCCAAAATTAGGGGAAATTGATCACAACCAGGCGCGCGACAACTATCTAAGGGCTTTTCGAATCGGGTAAGTGATGTGGAAGCGGACTTCACCATGGAACTGCAAAGAAATCAGTAGTCGTAGAAAAGACGAGCCGCTTCACGGGCCTATGGCATGCCGCATATCCTTGCTGGCACTTCGTTGTGGAAGTCAAATTCAGCCGAGCCGATCCGGTCGAATTGAATCTTGCGTCTGCTCGGCACGGATTCGCAGGGCGCATCTGAATGAGACACACATGAACGGCTGCTTCCATTTCATCTGATTGAGGAGAGATTTCCACAAAGATTTTCGCGCTGTGAACCCCTGAACTGCTGCGCCTCACAGAGGCGCGCTCCGGAGCGCGGGTCTGTGACCCGCAGCAACTTCAAGTTCATGGGGAGGAGCTCGAAGGCAGGTGATCCCTGGAGAGCTATTAAGGATCAATGCTGCGTTTGAGTTTCAGCCCCCTGCAGTGCGGTGGGGCGACACTCTGTGGAGCCGTGATCAACCTTGCGGCGAATAACCCGCCCGAGTAGGCACAATGGAAACACCAAGACATCCAAGCAATCCGGCGTTTCCACAGCGCCGACTTACGGGACACCCGTCCCACAAGGAGAAGTCACGGCTTCACGGAGTGTCGCCCCACCGAGGGAAACGAGAGTCGGCGCGTCCTCCCCAACGGAAGTGCGGAGTGTGGGTCTGTCCTCATTTCGATGCGCATGGATTCGCATTCAACCGAAAATAGAGAGTGCCACCGCCCTGTTTCTTCAAGTAGCCTAATCCACGTCCGAAATGAGTTGGGAAATGATATTTGTTTTCGCGGTGCTCAGTGCCTCGTTTGTCGCGATGGTCTGGGAGAAGCTGTCGATCGATCTGGTGGCGATGCTGGCGTTCAGCTCGCTTCTGATCACCGGCATCCTAACGCCCGCCGAAGGGTTTCGCGCCTTCAGCAACGAGGCCCCGATCACCGTCGCGTGCATGTTTATTCTGAGCGCCGCACTCGAACGCACCGGCGTTATTGACGCGATTGGCCACAAGCTCAACGAACTCGTCGGACACTCGGATTGGTCGCTTTTGCTCGTGATGCTTCCAATCGTCGCCGTCCTCTCGGCTTTCATCAACAACACTCCTGTCGTCGTGGTGTTCATGCCGATCATGATTTCGCTTGCGGCAACTCGAAACCTCCGGCCTTCGAAACTATTGATACCCCTCTCGTTCGCCTCGATATTTGGCGGAACCTGCACATTGATCGGCACCTCCACCAACATTCTGGTAAGTTCTTCGGGGCAGCGATTCGGCCAGAACCCGCTCGGCATGTTCGAACTGGCAAAGATCGGTGTGATCCTCACGGTTGTCGGTATCGTTTATCTGCTGCTGATCGGACGGAGGATGCTTCCCGCCCGAGAAACCCTGGCGTCGCTGCTGCAAAGCACTGATTCCAAGGAATACCTCACGGAAGCAGTTATCGTGTCAGGTTCGCCGCTCATCGGAAAACACCTGGCAGACACGCCCTTGAAGAACCAGCCAAAAGCGCGGGTGCTGGAGGTGATTCGCGCCGGAGAACCGCTGGCCGCGGCGCTCAACGAACTGGTTTTGGAACAGGGCGACCGGCTGCGTTTGGCAACCGTTCTCTCATCGGTCATGGAGATGAAACAGTGGGTCGGCTTGGAAATCTCGCCGCAAGCAAAGCTGGGTCTGGAATTAACAGGGTCGCAAAAAGCCACTATCGTCGAGTGTGTGGTGGGACCTCGTTCTTCGTTTCTTGGGCGCACGATTCGCCAGTTGGACTTTCGACGGCGCTACAACGCGCTTGTGCTCGCGGTGCATCGCCAGGGAGTAAACGTCAGGCGGAATTTCGCCGATATCCGGCTCCAGTTCGGCGATACGCTTCTCATTGAGGGCGCGGAAACATCGATCAATCGCCTGCGCGACAATCGCGACTTTCTGATGCTGCTCGACGTTCCCCACGCGATTCCGCGCAAGAACAAACAGTGGATTGCCGTCTCCGCGATCGGCGCTGTCGTGGGTTTGTCCGCTTTCGGCGTTATGCCAATCTCCGCGATTGCCCTGCTGGGGGCGGTTGCGGTTGTCGTACTTGGGTGTCTCGCGATGGAGGACGCATACAGCTCGATCGATTGGCGAATCATCTTCCTAATCTTTGGAATGCTTGCACTGGGAGACGCTTTGGTGAAAACAAAGGGCGCCGAATGGATCGCGCAAAACATGATTCAAGCGCTTGGCGCCTGGGGTCCCCACGCGATGCTCGCCACCGCGATTCTCAGCGCATCGGTTATGACGAACTTTCTCTCCAACAATGCCGTCGCCGTTATCATGACGCCGATCGTTCTCCAAGCCGCATCAGCCCTTGAGGTCGATGGCCGCCCGTTTCTGATTGGAGTCGCCGTCGGCGCTTCCTTTTGTTTTGCCACGCCCATCGGATATCAAACCAACACGCTTGTCTATGGCGCTGGCGGCTATCTATTTCGTGATTTCTTAAAAGTCGGAATCCCCCTCAACATACTTTTCTGGGCTATTTCGGCCTATTTCATCCCAATGTTTTGGCCGTTCTAATCGCAGCGTGAAACTGCGGAACGGCTTTCGTGATATCCTTATCACTACTATGACCCACACTCAGCCCCAGGCGACCGCCGAATTGAAACAACTCGCAACTCTATTTGGCATCCAGACCCAGTATCTCGACGATCGGGGGCGCCGGCAATGCGCCTCACAGGAGTCTCTTGCCAGTGTTTTCAAAGCGTTCGGGATTCCTGCGGCCACACCTCGCGAGATACAAAACTCGCTTCGTGAGACGCTTCTAGATCGAGTCCGCGAACCAATCCCGCCGGTTGTGGCTGTTTGGAACCAAGCAACGCCCCGAATTCAAGTCCGTCTGCCGGAGAGCGCGTCAAAGGGGAACCTATCAGCCACATTGCAATTCGAATCCGGCGAGCGGCTTCAAACGGATATTGCGCTTAACCGTCAGAGAACGCGAACTGTGGAGGAGATTGAAGGAGTCCGCTACATCACGAAAACTGTCAGTCTGCCGCGGTCATTGCCGACCGGATATCACACGCTCACCGTCGAGACGCCTGCTGGAAAATCTCAAACTCATCTTCTATCCGCCCCAACGAAAACCTTCTCCGAGAAGCGGACGAAACGTGCCTGGGGAGTCTTTGCGCCTCTCTATGCCCTTCATTCGGAAAGGAGCTGGGGGGGCGGGGATTTCGGCGACTTGCGCGCGTTTGCCAATTGGATCTCCGATCTCGGCGGAGATGTTGTTGCCACGCTGCCACTGCTCCCCGCTTTTCTCGGCAAGCCGTGTGAACCGAGCCCATACTCTCCGGTAAGCCGGCTGTTCTGGAATGAATTCTACATCGAGGTCGAGCGGATTCCTGAACTCACCGCGTGCAGGGAAGCTCGGCGGCTGATCGACTCGAACCGTTTTCAACAACAGATCCAATCACTCAGGCAATCCGATGTCGTTGACTATTTCAATCAAATGGCTGCAAAGCGGCGTGTGATCGAGGTCTTGGCGCGCTTCTTTTTTTCCAAACCCTCGCCGCGGCGAACCGCGTTCAATCGGCACATTCGGTCTCATCCCGCGTGGGACTCCTACGCGCGCTTCCGGGCTGTTTTCGAAAAGAACGGAAAAGCGTGGCCAAATTGGCCGGCGGCAATGCGAACCGGAGAATTGCGAGACGGTGAATTCGATCCCGCGATTCGCAACTACTACCTTTACGCTCAGTGGCTCGCGCGCGAGCAAATGGAGGCGTTATCCACAGAAACCCGCGGCCGCGGATTAAAACTCTACCTGGATATGCCGCTTGGAGTTCATTCTGACGGATACGATGCCTGGAAGGAACAGTCGTTGTTTGCGCTCAACGCGTCCGGAGGCGCTCCCCCCGATTCCGTCTTCACCAAAGGACAGGACTGGGGTTTTGCTCCAATCCATCCAGGAAAATCCCGCGAGCAAGGGCACCGGTATATCATCCAATATCTCCGGCATCACCTGGAGCACGCGGGCATGCTTCGGATCGATCATGTGATGGGTCTCCACCGTCTTTACTGGGTGCCTCGCGGTGTTCCCGCAAGTCACGGTGCCTATGTCTCCTATCCTGCGGAAGAACTTTACGCGGTCCTAAGCATCGAGTCTCACAAACATCGCGCCACGATCGTCGGAGAAAATCTGGGAACAGTGCCCCCGGAGGTTAACAAAAGTCTGTCACGCCATGGAATTCGCGAAATGTTTGTGAGCCAGTACGAAGTAAAGCCCCACCCTCACACGGCGTTCCGGCGTATCCCGAAAATGTCCGTGGCGAGCCTCAACACGCACGACATGCCGACCTTCCAAGCCTTTCTGCAAGGGCTGGATATCATGGACCGGCACGATCTCGGTCTCTTGAACCAGGCCGATCTCAATCGAGAGCAACGCCTTCGAAATAGAATCCGAAGATCTTTCATAAAACTCTTGCTACCCGCCGGTTCTTTCAAGGAGACTAGCCAGCATGTAGAGGGGCTGTTGCGGGCTAGTCTGGCGCATCTCAGCGCTAGTTCCACCGAGTTGGTGTTAGTTAATCTGGAAGATTTGTGGCGCGAAGTCCAATCCCAGAACGTGCCCGGAACCACTTGTGAACGAGTCAATTGGCGACGCAAGGCGCGCCTCTCTATCGATCAATTAAGCCACGATCCAGGAGTTCGGCAATTTCTCGGCATCGTTCATTCGGCCCGGAACCGAGATCGAAAGTCCTGACTGTAAAGTACAGATCCAGGTGGTTGACCGTTCGCCGATTTCATCGATTAGGACATGAAATGAAGAACACGAAGAAAAATGAAAAATCAGAGAATCTGGAAGTTCGTCCGAACCATGTGAGTCATGATTTCAGTCTGCTGAACAGCGATGATTTGCACTGGTTTAACGAGGGAACCCATTTCCACCTTTACCAGAAATTGGGAGCGCACGCCGCGACTCATGGCGGGAAGCCCGGCACGTACTTTGCCGTGTGGGCTCCGAACGCGGAGCGTGTGACTCTCGTCGGTGATTTCAACGGCTGGAACAAATCGAACCATCCCCTGCGACCGAAGGGAAGCTCGGGTATTTGGGAAGGATTCGTGCCGGGAATTCACAAAGGTGCAACCTACAAATACCATATCGCATCCCGCCACAATGGATACAATGTGGATAAAGCCGACCCCGTCGGTTTCTTTCAACAAACCTCTCCGCAGACCGCGTCCGTAGTGTGGGATCTAAACTATTCGTGGCAGGACCAGGCGTGGATGACGGAGAGAGGCAACAAAGGGAAACTGGAACAGCCGATTTCCGTCTATGAGGTCCATCTCGGATCCTGGATGCGGGTTCCCGAAGAGAACAGGCGATCGCTTACCTACCGCGAGCTGGCGTCCAATCTCGCCGACTACGTCAGTCAAATGGGGTTTACACACGTTGAACTGCTGCCCATCACGGAACATCCGTTCTTTGGCTCATGGGGATATCAAACCACCGGCTATTTTGCGCCCACCAGCCGCTACGGCAATCCCCACGATCTGATGCATTTGATCGATTGCCTTCACCAGCGGGGAATCGGCGTGATACTCGACTGGGTCCCGTCGCACTTCCCCGGTGATGAACACGGCCTCATTTACTTCGATGGGACGCATCTCTACGAACACGCGGACATGCAGAAAGGTTTCCACCAGGACTGGAAAAGCTACATCTTCAATTACGGACGCCACGAAGTCCGCAGCTTTTTGATCAGCAGCGCTCTATTCTGGCTCGACCATTACCACATCGATGCGCTTCGAGTGGATGCCGTCGCATCCATGCTGTATTTGGATTACTCCCGCAAATCCGGCGAGTGGATTCCCAATCAGTTTGGAGGACGCGAGAACTTGGAGGCGATAGATTTTCTCCGCCGGTTCAACCAGGAAGTGTACAAGCATTTTCCGGACACCCAGACCTTTGCCGAAGAATCGACGTCCTGGCCGATGGTCTCCCGTCCGCTGTACGTGGGCGGGCTGGGATTCGGATTTAAATGGGACATGGGCTGGATGCACGACACGCTGAACTACTTCAAAGATGATCCGGTGCATCGAAAGTATCATCATAACCAGCTCACGTTTCGCGGAATGTACGCCTTCTCCGAGAACTTCATGCTCACCCTCTCACACGATGAAGTTGTTCATGGCAAAGGTTCGCTGCTGAACAAAATGCCTGGGGACGAGTGGCAGAAGTTCGCAAACCTGCGGCTGCTGTTCGCCTTTATGTTTGCGCAGCCTGGAAAAAAGCTTCTTTTCATGGGAGGCGAATTCGGCCAGTGGCAGGAATGGAATCATGACGCCAGCCTCGACTGGCATCTCACCGAGAGCCCGCTTCACGCAGGCGTGCAGCGGCTCGTTGGGGATTTGAACCGAGCATACCGATCCGAGCCCGCGTTGCATGCTTGGGACTGCAATCCCGAGGGTTTCTCGTGGATTGACTGCCACGATTCGGAACAGAGCACCCTAAGCTGGTTGCGAAGAGGCCCGGGTTCGGAAGACATCGTCGCCGCCGTGTTCAACTTTACACCCGTTCCCCGTCATTATTATCGCCTCGGAGTTCCCGAAGGAGGGTCCTGGCGGGAAATCCTGAACACGGATGCGGCGGACTACGGGGGAGGCAACGTTGGAAACTTCGGCAGCGTCGAAGCCGCCCCGATCGGCTGGCACAATCAACCCTACTCGCTCACAATTACAGCGCCCCCGCTCGCGGCAATCTTTTTCAAAAAATCATGATGAAACACGCAAATCAATCCAGCACGAATTTGGGCGCTCGCTATCTTGGCAACGGTTCTTGTGAATTTCTTGTTTGGGCTCCCGATTGCAAAGAAGTCACTGTCCATATCGTTTCTCCAAACGACAAAACCATTCCACTTGCGCCGCAGGATCAAGGGTATTTCGGGGCAACTGTCGAAAACGTCCGGCCTGGAGCGCGGTATTTTTATCGCCTTGACGGGAAAAGCGAACTGCCGGACCCGGCCTCATGCTCTCAGCCTGAGGGGGTGCACAAGGCGTCTGAAGTTGCCGATCCCGAGTTTCCCTGGGCGGACTCCGCATGGTTCGGGCTGCCGCTTCGCGACTACATCCTCTATGAACTCCATCCGGGAACCTTTACTCCCGAGGGCACCTTCGACGCGATCATTCCGCAGTTGCAAGGACTCCGAGATCTTGGAGTCACGGCCATCGAGTTGATGCCCGTCTCCCAATTTCCAGGCAACCGGAATTGGGGATACGACGGCGTCTATCCGTTCGCCGTGCAGGATTCGTACGGCGGCCCTGCCGGCCTCAAACGGCTAGTGAACGCCTGTCACCAAACCGGTCTGTCCGTTGTCCTGGATGTCGTTTACAACCACCTCGGTCCCGAAGGAAACTATCTCGGCGCATATGCCCCGTACTTCACGGAGCGCTACAAGACCCCCTGGGGTCAGGCGCTCAACTTCGACGGACCGTACTCCGACGAAGTTCGCCGTTACTTTACCGAAAACGCGCTCTACTGGCAGCGCGAATTCCATATCGATGCTCTACGGCTGGACGCGATTCACGCGATTCGCGATTTCTCCGCGGTCCCGTTCCTCGAGGAACTCGCAGACAAAACCAAGGAGCAGGCGGAATCGCTGAACCGGCGTTTCTTTCTGATTGCCGAGAGCGACATGAACATGGCGCGGCACATTCTTCCAAAACATCTCGGGGGATTCGGCCTCGACGCTCAATGGAGCGACGATTTTCACCATTCCTTGCATGTTCTTGTGACCGGGGAGCAGACGGGATACTATCAGGAATTCGAAGGCGTCCTGCCCCTCGCGAAAGCCTGGAAACAGGGATATACATTTACCGGGAATCACTCCTCATACCGCCGCCATCGGCACGGCAGCTCTCCGGCCAACACCTCTCTGAAACAGTTTGTCGTTTGCTCGCAGAATCACGACCAGGTTGGCAACCGAATGTTTGGGGATCGCATCAGCAATGGGACCTCGTTCGAGGGCCAGAAATTGGCGGCGGCGGCTGTCCTGCTCTCCCCATGCATTCCCCTACTCTTTATGGGTGAAGAATACGGAGATCCGGCGCCGTTCCAGTATTTTATCAGCCATTCAGACCCCGCCCTCGTGGAAGCCGTGCGAACGGGGCGCCGGGACGAGTTTGCCGCCTTCAACTGGAAAGGTGAAGTTCCGGATCCGCAAAGCGAAGCCACATTTAAGGCGTGCAAACTGAACAAGGCACTCGCGATGAACGGTTCCCACAAATCGCTCCGGGAGTTTTATCGGGAGCTCATCCAGATGCGGAAAGGACTCAAACCAATCTCTCATGCCGACAAAGACACCATTGAGATTCAGGTCGCCGAGTCGGACAAAACACTTTGTGTTCGCTATCTCGCGGATCATGAAGAAGCGTTCTTGCTTCTTTGCTTCTCCCCATCGTCGGCGCCCGTAAATGTGCCTCTTCCGTCCGGGCGATGGAACAAGCGCCTCGACTCGGCGGACGAACGATGGAACGGCCCGGGTTCTCAGATCCCGTCCGAAGTCGTTTCCGATGCCGGCGCGAAATTGCACCTTTCCCCGATGTCGGCTGTCCTTTTCACCCAGACCTGCAAAAGTAAGAACCCAGCGACTGTTTCTTAATTAATGGAAAAATACATCTGCATACACGGACATTTCTACCAGCCTCCCCGCGAGAACCCATGGCTCGAGGCTGTGGAACTCCAGGATTCTGCCGCGCCGTACCACGATTGGAACGACCGCATCACAGCCGAATGCTACGCGCCCAACGCCACGGCACGAATGCTGGCCGGCGACGGACGCATCGATCGGATTGTGAACAACTACTCGAAGATCAGTTTCAATTTCGGCCCCACGCTTCTCGCATGGTTAAAGGAGAAATCTCGGGATATCCACGATGCAATTGTGACCGCGGACCGCGAGAGCCGCGAGCGATTCTCGGGACACGGTTCCGCGGTTGCGCAGGCTTACAACCATATAATCCTGCCTCTCGCCAACAAGCGGGATAAGGTGACTCAGGTCGTGTGGGGCATTCGAGATTTCGAATCCCGGTTTGGACGCAAGCCGGAGGGCATGTGGCTGGCCGAAACCGCCGCGGATTTGGAGTCGTTGGACACACTCGCAGGACACGGAATTAAGTTTACCATTCTCTCCCCTTATCAGGCGAGCCGCGTGCGAAACTCCGGCGGCGGTCGCTGGCGTGATGTCAACGGCGGACGCGTCGATCCGTCGCGTCCATACAGTGTCCGCCTTCCCTCCGGAAGGCGGATAGCGGTGTTTTTTTACGATGCGCCTGTTTCCCAGGCGGTGGCGTTTGAACACCTACTCGAGGACGGCCAACGTTTCGCGCGGCGGTTGACCGACGCATTTCACGACGGACGGCAAGGGAATCAATTGGTTCATATTGCGACCGACGGGGAATCCTATGGGCATCATCACCGCAAAGGCGAGATGGCGCTTGCATGCGCGCTCCATCTTATCGAAGAGAGCCAATCGGCTACCCTAACGAATTACGGCGAATATCTCGAAAAGAATCCACCCGCATTCGAGGCCGAGATCCACGAAAAAAGCGCCTGGAGCTGTTCGCACGGTGTCGAACGCTGGAAGAGCAACTGCGGTTGCAACTCCGGCGGGAATCACGGATGGAACCAGGAGTGGCGCGCGCCGCTTCGCGAAGCGCTGGATTGGCTGCGTGACATGCTCATGCCGCGGTACGAAGCGAAAGCCGGAGAATTGCTCAAAAACCCGTGGCGCGCCCGCGACGCCTACATCCAGGTGATCTTGGACCGTTCAGACGAGAGCATTGCCCGCTTTTTTTCCGAGCACGCGCTGCGGCCATTGACCGAACCCGAGCAGATTGCCGCGCTGCGGCTCCTCGAAATGCAGCGCAACGCGATGTTAATGTACACAAGCTGCGGCTGGTTCTTCGACGAGATCTCCGGACTCGAAACCGTTCAAATCATCCAGTACGCCGCCCGCGCACTGCAGCTCGCGTCCGACCTCTGCGACGAGGATCTGGAACCCGGTTTTCTCGAGATTCTCGAAAAAGCGAAGAGCAATATTCGAGGGCACGAAAATGGCCGGTGGATTTACGAACACTTCGTCAAACCGGCCATCGTGAACCGCGAGACGCTCGGAGCCCATTACGCAGTGAGCTCGCTGTTCGAAACGTATCAGCAACGGACTCGCATTTACGCGTTCACCATTGACGAGGAACACCGGGAAGTCTTCACGGCCGGCAAAGCGCGCCTGGCGATCGGACGTGCGAAGGTGACATTTGAGATTACGCGCGCTTCGGACACGATTACCTACGGGGTACTTCATTTTGGCGATCACAATCTAAACGGGGGCGTCCGACTATACCAAGGCGAGGAATCTTATCAGAGTCTAGTGCACGAATTACGGGAGGCTTTCGAGCGAGCCGAATTTCCGCAAGTCATTCGCTTAATGGACCGGCACTTTGGCGAGTCCAACTATTCACTCAAGTCTCTTTTTCGGGACGAACAGCGCAAAATCCTCAGGCAGGTTCTCGCCTCCACGCGCGAAGATCTTGAAAGCCGGTACCGCCAAATCACCGACATCTACACGCCTCTCATGAAATTCCTGACCGACATGAGAGCGCCCCTGCCCTCCGCTCTTCAGACAGCGGCGGACTTTATCCTCAATATCGATCTCCATCGCGAGCTCGAATCCGAAGGGACGAATTTTGATCGTGTTCGCTGTTTGTTAATCGAAGGAAAAGCAAGAAATGTGGCCCTCTACGAGAACAGCATCCGGCAAGTGACGAAAACGAAGATCGAGAATCTCATGTTGAAGTTTTCAGAAAACGCCGAAGATCTCGCCGTCCTGGCGCAATTAACCGAGACCGCCGAAACGATTCACCGTTTGCCGTTCGATTCAAACCTTTGGAAAGTTCAAAACATGTACTACCGAATGATGAAGTCGCTGCTTGCCGAAAAGCGGTCCAAGGCGGAACAAAGCGATGCGGCCGCACAGGAGTGGGTCCGGAGTTTCACAACGCTGGGTGAACATCTCAATTTCCGGATCCCATAACGATACGCGACCACTTCACAGATCATGGAACGATCGAGCCTTTTTGAACAGTTCGACACTACGAGCCGCCGCACCAGGTTTCCGGCCGCCACTTACCGGCTCCAGTTCAACGGCGGCTTCACTTTTGCCGACGCATCGGACATCGCCGCGTATTTGGCCGCGCTGGGGGTCTCTGACATTTACGCATCCCCCGTTTTCCAAGCTCGTTCTTCAAGCACACACGGATACGACATCTGCGATTTTAATCGGTTCAACCCGAATCTCGGATCGGACACGGATTTTGAGAACTTCTCCAACACCCTTCAATCCCTAGATTTGGGATTGGTCCTCGACATGGTTCCGAATCACATGGGGATCGGCGAACCGGGAAATCTTTGGTGGATGGACG
>JAQBVM010000215.1 GCA_027623095.1 Verrucomicrobiota bacterium | reverse complement strand
GAGAGTCGTCGGCGTCCTTCTTGGCGGAAGTGCGGAGGGTGGTCTGCCCTCATTCGGAGATGCGCCCACGGAATGTGGGCCAATACATTTGGGACCGGATCAATCCTAATTCCCGGCAATGGCAGTCGGGAGTGCGGTTCATGTACTTTCTGCTCTCGCATCACAAGAATAATCCTGAATTGCGCCAGAGAGTCATGGAGAGCATCGGGGCAATGTACTTTCGATTTTTCCAAGATTACGCGCGCGCGGCCTATTGGTGGGAAAAGTCCGGCGTCCGCGGCAGTGATCAAGATGCTGTCGGATTGGCCGAATGTTACTTTCGACTAGGAAACAAAGAAATGGCGCAGGCCGTCATGAAGTCAAGCGATGTTTCGATCGCGAAGATTAAACTGCTGGGTGAAATGGAGGAAATCGAGAAGGCGCTGCAAATGGCCGACTCTTTCGCGTCGTGGACACAGCAACCTCAACTAGCGTACCTGAATGCCGGGGACATCTGCCGCCTTTCGGACCAGTTCGAGAGGGCCATAATCTATTACCAGAAGGTTCTGACTGGGCCATCGGCTCGGAACGCGGAATACGACAAACGGTATCGTGGAAGAGCCGAGGACAGCATCGAGTTCATTAAACGCTTCGAGTTGCTCGATATTGGGAAGCTCGCGGATGGTCTTTACCGGGGAAGCAGTATTGGATACGAAGCGCCGATTCATATCGAGGCAACGGTCAAGAGCGGGAGAATCGAAAAGCTTGAAGTAACCGACCACCGCGAAAAACAGTATTATTCCGCCCTCCGGGATGTTCCGAGTCAAATCATTCGCAAACAGAATCTCAAGGACGTGGATGCGACGAGTCGCGCAACGATTACGGCCGTTGCGATCATCAACGCAACAGCGAAGGCACTTACCACCGGCGCGCAGCCATGACGGCAGTTCCGGATGACACATGCCCTAAAATCGAGCATTGCCGCTCTCGCTTTTATTCTGTCAGGCATTGGGCTCTATCTCTGCAAGTCCGTCCCGATTTTTCCAAAAGATTTGTGGCTCGCGGCGGCGGTCGTCGGAGTCTTGACGGGAGTTCTTGTCGGTGTCTCCGGATTCAACGATCGACGCCGGAGCCCGGCCCTCATTCGCCTGGATCATTTTCTGCCTTTCATGCGGAAGAAGTGGCAGATTCAGGGCCGTCCGAACGCGATCGTCAGAATCGCGCGCCGAATTCTTCCGGAGAGGTTTTTCTTTAGTCCTACCACGGGAATGGAGGGGGTGTTGCGCCGGATCCTTCGCAGAATCGGAGTGCCGACGCTTTCATCGCCAATTCGCCGCGTCCTACAATCGGTATGCTTTGCATTATTCTTGTGGAGCTTCTTCCACATCTGTTGGCCGTATAGCGCCAAACCGGCCTCCGACGGCGTTGTTCTATCCGGTTTGCGGTTTATCGAGATCGAGCAGGAATCCGGAAGGCTGACTTTTTCGATTCAATCACAGGGAACGCAATCTCCTGTCGAGGGTGAGCTGTGGCACCTTTCGGATGCAGCTCAGGATAGCTCCGAGAAGGGCAGCGTAGGTCGCTTCCAGATAGCTGCAATTGAAGGGAGCCGTTTATCGCTGAAGTCGGATGGGGATTTGAAGGCCGAACAACTCGACACGATCCTGCTTGGTTCGGGTTCGTGGGAGTTGCATGAAACGGAGCCGGGAAGATGGCCTTCTCACTATGCCGATGAACTGTCCAGCAAGGAGGTTTTTCCCGCCGAAGCTTTTCTGATTATCGATCCTCTTGTCAGCCTCTCGACCGCGATTGCGGCGCGGAGTTGGGTATGGTCGCTGGTGAGCGCGGGTGTGATACTCATTGTGTGTGTCTTAATCCCTCGAGGCTTCTGCGGTTACGTATGTCCTCTGGGCACCCTCATTGATCTGTTTGATTGGAGCGTGGGCTCGAGATGGAAACGATTTCGTGTGTCCGGGGAAGGATGGTGGGTTCACATCAAATACTATCTTCTTGCGGGTATTCTCGTTGCCGCTCTGTTCGGAGTGCTAGCCTCGGGATACTTCGCCGCCATTCCAGTCATCACACGCGGCATGCTTTTTCTGGGAGAACCGTTGCAGAGCGGTTTGGCGCGGGGCCTGCACCTGGTTCCCCGCATGAATGCGGGCCACTGGGTTTCGATCACCATGTTTGGCGGTGTGCTGTTGCTTGGGTTCTTGCGGCCCCGATTTTGGTGCAAGTATGTTTGTCCAAGCGGCGCTCTATTTTCGCTCTCGAACGTTTTTAGGATGACAGAACGTAAGGTCGAGGCTTCGTGTATTCACTGCAACAAATGTGTGACGGTCTGTCCATTTGACGCGATTAAACCCGACTTCACGACGCGGGTGACTGACTGCACTCTGTGTCAAACGTGCGGCGGGGTGTGTCCGACGCATTCCATCAAATTTGTCGAGCGCTGGAATCGCTTCGATTTGAAACAGTTCAATCTTCCGCCAACCGGCGAGACTCTTTTGGGTCGGCGGAATTTTATGGGCTTGCTTGGCGGAAGCGCTGCGGCTGTGGCAGGAGGCGCGAGTGTGGCCGCGGTTTCCAGGCTTTTTGGAGCTGGATTGGACGATCCCAATCGTCCCCGCCCAGTGCGTCCTCCGGGCAGTGTTCCTGAACGCGAATTCCTGCAGTTGTGCATTCGTTGCGGAGAGTGTTTCAAGGCGTGCCCCAACAATGTGCTTCAACCGTTGGGTTTTCAGCAGGGGTTGGAAGGTTTGTGGACGCCGCGCGTCGATGCGAACTGGGCGGGTTGTGAGTCGAGCTGCAATGCCTGCGGTCAAGTTTGTCCCACAGGCGCGATACGCGCGCTTCCCTTAGTCGAAAAGAAGGCCGCTCGAATGGGCTTGGCGGTCGTCAATCAGAATACATGCTTGCCGTTTGCGGAACGGGAAGCGTGCCAATTGTGTGTCGATGAGTGCGCCGCCGCGGGTTATCATGCGATCGAGTTTACAACGGTGGGAACGGAAATCGACACCGCGGGGAACCCGATTCAAGACAGTGGGTATCTCGCACCCGTAGTGTTGCTGGACAAGTGTGTCGGCTGCGGTTTATGCCAAACGCGCTGCTTTGGAATCAATGCCGAACAGAAAGGGTTGCTCACAGAATCCGCGATCATCATCGAAGCCGGTCCGGGGAAAGAAGATAGGATATTGAACGGCTCGTATGTCGCATTGCACAATTCGAATTTCGATGACAATGCGGTTTCCAGTCCAATTCGTGTTTTGGACACGGAGCGGAAACATGATCCTTTCGATGTTTCCCGCTGATGGATTGAATTGGCAGTTTAGGCAAAGTATCACCCCAATTTTGCGCGAAATAAGTTTGCGGAACGGCCCCGATTGTCTAGTCTTCGACAGTGTGATTCCAGCATGAAAAAGCAACCGTTGCGGACGACCGTAATCGGCAGTTACCCGTTCCCTGGCTGGCTCGAATTTGGATGCCGTCATCTTGATCAGTTTGGATCGTTTGACATTCAGGAAATGATCGAGGACGCGGTGATTGCCGCCATCCACGATCAGATTGATGCTGGGCTTGACGTGATCACCGACGGCGAACAGACGCGGTTGGACTTCAATCTTTCGTTTTACGGCTTCTTGGAGGGAATCGAGCTGGAATCGGTTTCGCCCCGGCGGTTTGGCCCGCCAGCTCACGATCAACGGGGAAAGCATCAGGTTGTGGGACCGATTGCGGCGCCAAAGGGGCTTGGCACCAAAGAAGATTTCGAGCGGTTGCTCCGTTTGGCGCCAAAGGGGCCGGTTTTGAAGGCGAGTGTCCCTGGTCCTTATACTTTGAGCGGACGATTAGTTCCAAACTCCGAGTATCCCGACAGGTACGCGGTGACGGAAGCGCTGCTTCCGATCGTTCGGACCGAATTGGAATCACTTGTCGCGGCGGGTTGTCGAGAAATCACAGTCGATGAACCGTCAATGAGCTGCTATGCCCACCGCGAGGATCCGGAGCGGTTCGTTGGGATCTTTAATCGAACGGTCGAGCCGATTGTGGGAAAGTGCCGTCTTTCGACACATCTTTGCTTCGGGAATTTCAAAGGTCGCGCAGTCGGGTTGCGCCGTTACGCGCCGATGTTTCCGGCATTTCTACGGTTAAATGTTGACGAACTGCATTTGGAAATGGCGAGCCGCGAGTTCGCGGAGATCGAAATTATTTCCGAGATCGCGGAAAAAATGGATGTTGCGGTCGGGATAATCGATGTGAAGAGTTACTTCATCGAGACTGTGGATGAGGTTGCGGCGCGTGTTCGGGCTTGTTTAAAATTCGCCGCGGCGGATCGCCTTTCTTTTGCTCCGGACTGCGGTCTAAGCCAGACGGCGCGATGGGCTGCCAAACTAAAACTGAAGAACATGGTGGACGGCGTCAGAATCGTCCGTGGGGAACTTGGGTTGGAATAGAATCATGATCAAACCTTTCCATCAGGATCGGTCCTTTATCGCGGACGTAGAACAGGTGGACACAGAATCCGAAGACATTCATCTCTGGTGGTTGGGGCAGAGCGGATTCCTTGTTCGGTGGCGCGGGAAACAGTTGCTCCTGGACCCTTATCTTTCCGACTCCCTCACGAAGAAGTACGCCAACACGGACAAGCCGCATGTGCGAATGACCGAACGTATCGTGTCCCCGGAGGCGTTGTCATTCATCGATGTGGTCACCTCGAGTCACAATCATACCGATCATTTGGATGCGGAGACGTTGATCCCGATTCTAAAGGTGAATCCCGGCGTCAGTTTCATTCTTCCCGAAGCCAATCGAGATTTCGCCGCGAATCGGCTCGGCATTGACCCTGGCATGCCTATTGGACTTGATGTCGGAATGAGCGCCGAAATGGCGGGCTTCAAGATTACCGCCGTGCCAGCGGCTCACGAGGATGTCGAGAAAGACAGTGCGGGCCGGTGCCGGTTCCTCGGGTACGTCATAGAGGCTGGTCCGTGGACGCTTTACCACAGCGGCGACACGGTTTTTTACAATGGAATTGTCGAGGCGCTGTCGGGTTGGAAGATCGATGTTTGTCTCCTGCCCATCAACGGGCGCCTTCCGGATCGCAAGGTCGCGGGAAACCTAAATGGATCCGAGGCAGCGTTGCTGGCGAAGAAGATTGAAGCGCGGCTGGTTATTCCCTGTCATTTCGAGATGTTTCAGTTCAACACCGCCAGCTCGATCGAATTCGAAAAAGTTGCCAGCGAACTCAATCAGCCCTACCGAGTGCTTCGTTGCGGGGAGCAATGGTCGAGCGAAGAGATTTCCTGCAGCTGCCGGCCGCCGGACCTAGGACAGGATTAGCACTACAGCGACACTTACAGAACCGGCACGCGGCCTTCCAGGCCCTCAACATTACCCACAAAAATTGCGGGCTCGGGTCAAAAGAAATGTTGTGCGGGATGGAATATTCCTCCGGCTGCCGAGAATCGAACGTCTTGAGGACTAGCAGAACCCTAACCATAGATCCGGAAGATGGGAGGGTGAGGCTCCCGCCGAACCCTGGAACTTTGCCAAGAAGTGGTTCGAAAGGAGTCTCACCCTCCCGCACAAAACGAGGAACGCGCTTGAATCGGTGTTTTCATCCGAAGCCGTGTCCGTTTTGGGCGAGGGGTTCAAAGGAGTGAACGGCGCGACCAGCGCCAAAGCTTGTGACCTGGAATGGAGTTTGCTTTAAATGCGGCTTCCGAAATCTTGGTTCCTGGGATTGAAAGAACTTAATTCGATTGAATTGCTAAAGAGAAATGTTTGAAACATTGGGGAACTCGATGGTTTTGGTGTCGCATTGTTGGTTTTCCCGACTGGTGCTCCCATGCATCGCATCTTTTCTGAGCATCGCCCTGGTTTTTGCCGCGAACGAACTCCCGGATTTGCCGGGTGCCACGAACGGAACCGCTCGTTCTCAAGGGATTTACCGATTTCCGAATCTAACGATCCAAGTTCCGCGTGTACCGGGCGGATTTCGGTACACAACGGATGTTGCCTATCCGATGGTTTTCAAGGAACCGGTCGGTTTTGCCGTTCCTCCCGGAGAAACAAATAGGCTCTTTGTCTTGGAGAAACCCGGACGCATCATCACTGTCACCAACCTTGCGAAGCCGAACCGCACGGTTTTCCTGGATATTTCCGATCGAGTGTTTCACGAACAAGAATCCGGATTGCTCGGGCTCGCTTTTCACCCCAACTTCGCCGCAAACGGTCGTTTTTTTGTGACCTATACGTTTTCCTCAAACGGATCGTTCGACGGAGTGAATTTCCGACTTTCTCGATTCACAAGGTCGCCCTTGAATCCAAACATTGCTTTGCCGGATACCGAACTGCCGCTCTTCACTCAATTTGACGGAGATCCGTGGCATGAAGGCGGAGATCTGCGTTTCGGGCCCGATGGGTATCTTTACATATCTATGGGTGACGGCGGGCAGCTCGGATTTCAGAACGTGCAGGGGATCGATCGCTTCCTTTTTGGCGGGATTCTCCGGATCGATGTGGACAAACGTCCGGGCAACCTCGCTCCGAATCCGCATCCCGGAGGTATGGTCAATTATTCGATTCCGGCGGACAATCCGTTTGTTGGCGCTTCCGCGTTTAACGGTGTTCCCGTTGATATGGGGCGGTTGCGCTCGGAGTTCTACGCGGTCGGATTGCGAAATCCGTGGCGGTTCTCGTTCGATTCTTCCACTGGAGATTTGTATTCCAATGACACCGGATCGTCATTTCGCGAGGAAGTGAATCTCATTTTGAAGGGCGCGAACTACGGATGGCCGTTCACGGAAGGCAGTCTAACCCATACGAATCTCCTGGCTGCGGGGCTCAAACCCAAAAACCTTCTACCGCCTTTGGCTGAATACGGGTACGAAGGCGGCGGCTCTGGAACCGGAAAGGCGATTGCCGCGGGTTTGCTCTATCGCGGCGCAAAGTATCCGGGCTTGGACGGAGCATATCTGTTTTCGGATTTCTGGACGGGTGACATTGGATTGATTCGTCCTGAATCAAACACCTTGCCTGCTGATTTGAGATCTGCGCAGACGGACATCGACGAGAAGGAAGCGCGTTTGACCGAGATGAGCTCTGAGATGGAAGAACGCCAGGCTGCTTGGGAGCGCGATTGGGCGAGAAAGGACAGGAGCTGGACGGTGCTGAGTTCGTTAGAGTCCTCGTCCGCGAGCGGGGCAGAGCTCGTTCAAAAGCCGGACAACTCTCTCTTAGCGGTTGGCGACTTGGCTTTTACGGAGACTTACACGGTTGTGGCGCGAACGGAATTGAGCAACCTCAGAGCCGTTCGTCTTGAACTCTTGCCGGATGACACGCTGCCGGGGCGAGGTCCCGGACGCGCAGCCGCCGGAAACGTGGTCATTTCTGAGTTTGAGATCTCGATTGCGCCGCAGAATGACCTTGCCTCAATTCAGTCCGTCCGCCTGATTAATCCAACGGCGAACTATTCGCAGGTCGGCTGGGAAGTCGATCAGGCCATTGATAGGAATCTTTCGAATGGTTGGGCGATTGCACCCGCGATGGGGCTTGCTCACGAGGCAGTGTTCGAATTTGAAACGCCTGTGGGCTTCTCCGCCGGAACGGTGCTCGGCATCGTGATCAAGCAACGCCTTGGCTCACAAGTTACCCTAGGGAGATTTAGGCTATCGGTTTCCAGTGCGACGCCGCCCATCCGCGCGGACGCCTTTCCAAATGCTTCGGAGATTCTGCGCATTCCAATCGGGAGCAGAAGCTCCGAACAGAAAGCGAGACTTGCTGCCTATTATCGAGCTCTCGATCCCGAGGCGCAGCGTATCCGACTGGAAATCGAGAGTCTTAGGGAGAAGCAAATCCGCGCAATCGACCATCGCGCGGCCGAGATAGAATGGATTGCGAGCCAGCCTGGAATTGCCTCGTTTGGAATTGACCCAAGAAACGGCGATATCCTGCTGGCTGATATGCTGGACGGAGTGATTCGGAAGTTGCGCCTTCAGATTGATGACGTTTCGGATTGGCCTCCGAGCCTCGCGGATACCGGTCTTTTTTCCGATCTAGCCTCGCTGACGCCCGCAACCGGTGTTGTTCCGTACTCTGTAAATCTGCCGTTTTGGTCCGATAACGCGCTTAAGCGGCGATGGTTTTTGGTGCCTGACCCGAAACAAACGATTGGATTCAATTCGAATACTGGGTGGGAATTTCCCCGGGGGACCGTCTGGGTGAAACACTTTGATTTGGAAATTACCAATGGAGTCCCGTCGTCGGCGCGGCGATTAGAGACCCGTGTGCTTGTCCGTCATGCGCACGGTGTTCACGGAGCGACGTATCGGTGGGATGCTGCCGGTCGCAAGGCCGCTCTCGTGCCCGACGGTGGCGAGAGTGAAACGATTCTTACATACTACGGAGGCGCTGTTCGCCCCCAACTCTGGCGATACCCAAGTCGAACGCAATGTCTCCAGTGTCATACCTCGGTTGGAGGCTTTGCACTCGGTTTCAACACTGTTCAATTGAACCGTCAATTGAACTATGACGGCTTTTCTCAGAACCAAATTGAAGCGCTCAGCAGGGCGGGATATCTCGATAAGACGGACATTAAGAGCGACACTCTTCCGGTTCTCGCCGATCCCGCCAGTTTCTATGCGAGTCGCGAATTTCGCGTGCGCTCGTTTTTGCATGCGAACTGCGTTCACTGCCATCAACCGGGCGGTCCAGGACGCAGCAATTGGGATGCGCGAATCACCACCCAACGGAGCCGGACCGGATTGATCGACGGACTGCCGGCACATCGATCAAACTCGCCCATGGATCGTTTGGTGAAACCGGGTTCGCTCGAACATTCGGTGCTTTGGCAGCGGCTGGCCAAACTCGGCGATGGGCATATGCCTCCCTTGGGGACAGACTTGGTCAATGCCGAGGCGCTTGACCTGATTGGAGGATGGATTACTCAGGATCTCCCATTCTACGAAACTTATGATCAATGGCGCGCCCACCGGATTCCGATCAATTCGCCGTGGGCAACTCACCCTCTGACAGATCTCGACCGTGACGGAATGGCGAATTTCGCCGAATACCTCTTTGGAACTAATCCATTACTTTCTTCGGACGCACTAAAACTGACGATCAAGCGGTCGGTGGACGTCACCACACTGGAGTTTCCGTGGCCCGCGAATGTCGGGATGCAAATCCAATGGAGCGACAATGCTTCCGATCCACTTTCCTGGCTGCCGCTGGAGGTTCCCGGTAATCGCCCATTTTTCCTGAGTTTTCCAGCAGTTGGGTTGATTGAGGATTATAGTGCGAATGGCGCTTCGCGTTTCTACCGTTTGATTGTTCGGGAGCCGTAGTCTCCTGTTCTCAGCAGTCTGACAGCGTTCGGATCACAGCTCGTTTTGGTTGCGGGAGGCGGGGAGAAGACCAACGCGGCGCCCGCGGGAGAAATTGTGCTAAGCGCTCCCTTCGGAGTGGATTTCGACCGTGCCGGTAATCTGTTCATGGTGGAACTGAATGGGTTCCGCGTGCGAAAAATAGATGGCAACGGATGGGTAAGGACGATCGGCGGCACCGGCGCCCAAGGAAGCAATGGTGACGGCGGTCCTGCCCTCCAAGCGCAGTTCAATGGCATTCACAATCTGGCCATCGCTCCAAACGATGACATTTATCTTGCGGACACGTGGAACAATCGGGTTCGAAACATTGACGCCGAATCCGGAATTGTTACAACGGTGGCTGGCACGGGAAGCAAAGGGTTCGGAGGCGATGGAGGTCCGGCGAGGGCGGCGCTATTCGGCGGGATTTATTGTGTTTCCCTCGATCCGAGCGCCGAAAACCTGTATCTCGCGGATCTCGATAATCGCCGAATCCGTGCGGTGAACCTGCGAACTGGTGTCGTCAAAACTATCGCCGGCAACGGACAGAAGGGAGTTCCGGAAGACGGGGCAGAAGCAGTGAACTCGCCTCTGATTGATCCACGCGCCGTCGCGGCGACAAAGAGGAGTGGAATGATGTTGCGCATAATAAAGCGGCCATATCAACGATCCGGGTGAGCGACGGCCACCGACAGCGCGCTCCGGCTCTGGAAATCAATGTTCATATTGCCGAAAGCGTCAAGAACGAGACGGCCGGTGGCTGTTCGCTCGGCTCGCTGGTGTACGCCCAGCATGGGCATTAACTGAAGAGGTTCAAGTCCTCTGTTCATGAGTCAGTATGAAAGTATGAAAAGAACTAGCTTAAGGCAAGGGCGGTCTCGCGAGGGGCGGTCTGGAGGAAGCCGGCGGCAAACCACGGGGCGATGAACAAAAACGCCATAGAAGGCCCAGTGTCCGGGGTGAGTCAGCACCACATGACAAAACCCATTGATACATCCGAAGGCACTGAGCCGGGGACCGTGCGCGGTCCGCATCAACGAAGAAACCGGAAGCCTCAACTTCGACGCAGGTCCAAACTTGGGAAGGATGCGCTGTTCTGTTGCGCCTGTCCTCGCGATGATGCCGACCGGCGGAGCGGAAGGAGGGCGAATCGACAGTGGCAGCGTATCAAAGGAGACTCCTCTTCTTTTGTCCGGCCGCTGGTCCGACGCTTCTTAGGAACCGCCTAGTGCGGAGCCGCATGCTAGGTGGTATGTGGAGGGGGGAGCTAAACACTCCCCTTTACCCGCTTCGATCATGCCTCGCGCTCACGCAACATCCTTCGGATGCGCCGTGGATCTCGCGCTGCGTGTGCGACAAGGGTGACCACCAGGATCTCTTCATGATATCGGAAAAACAATGCATACGGAAACGGTCGGAGAAGGAGGCGACGGAACTCCGAATACTCAGGTCTATAAATCTCTCCGTTCTGCCGTACGTGGTCCACATATGCGTAAAACGTCGCCGTGAAACGATCTCCCAAACCTACGTATCCTTCCCGGTCATACCAGTCGGCAGCCTCGGAAATGTCTCCGGCGACCTCCGCAAGGATGCGGAAATCCCTCACGGACGAAGCTCTCTCAATCGCTCTTGGAACTGTTCCAACGTGAGGGCGCTCGATGGATCGTGCAAAAAGTCTGACCAGCGGCGATCCAAAATCTCCCGCTGCTCCGGTGGCACACCCATCGCTTCAAGATCACGTGCTGCAGCAGTCCATAGCTCGTCGGCAAGTTCGAGCTTTTCGCTGGGTGGCAAGGCCCGAACCTCCGGAAGGTCCACTAGTTTCATGCGATCAACAATACGCTGTCCCCAGCCGCAGCCAAGTCTCGATTTGGATCGAACGACCAAGCTCAGGGACGCCGGGCCTGCGACTCGAGGCTTCGAGATCAGCGCTAACCGGCGTTGCCTGGAGCGCCTGTTCGGCAAGTTCAACGCAAATGAACCCTAATCCATGCTGGCCTTCGTCTGCAGTCAACGACGGCGTGAACAAAGGCTGTATCCGCGGTCGTCTTATAAAAGATCACGAATGGAAACCGCTTCGACAGCATGCGATGGAAGTCTCGTTACGCCCGTCGATGAATGCCACCATATAACTTCAGCGATTCGATGTCAGAGTATAAACTCTCCGCCCAAACCAATCTCCTTTGCTTCGTAAAACTGAAAACCCGCAACAAGATCATCCTCTGCCTTGTCGAGGATTTCGATCCTCATGAAATCCGCTTGCCAATCCTTTGTTTAGCTGTCTCCCAATCATTGAACGGCGCTTTGCCTTCCTTGATCTGCTGCTCTCGCTCGTCCAATACCGCCTTATGCAAATCAGGCACTGGAATCTCCTCTTCGCGGCTACACAGTTCGTCCCAGAGCGCCTCCATGAGCTGCAGCTTATCGGGCAGTGTCATTTGTTTGAGATCAACCAGACTTTGCATGTCGGAAACGTAAACGAGAACCAAAGCGCATTCAATTGTGATTTGCCGAACACAAAGCTGAGCGACTGCCGCCGGAAACGGGCGCTGGTTGCGAATCCAACATCCGACAATCCTGTCCCATCAGAGAACGAGGCGCAGGGCGGCGGTTCGCGTGGAGCGTTCTGTTCGACTCTTCAAAGTTTGGGAATGCCGCGGGCGGCATGCCAAAATCGCAAAATCTCAATCGATTCCGCATGGGCGGATCGCCGATAAACAATGCGGTATGACGAGGAGAATCTCGCGAATCGAAGCATCTCGAAACTCCGGAACAACTCTGCCTCGTTCTGGCAAATTGGACAATGATAACGCCCTATCCTAAGTTCCCGGAGAAAAGAGACAAAACATCAACTTTGTTGGGGTTTTGTCTCTTTTCTCCGGGAACTTAGGATAGAAAACGGTCGTGAGTCGCGCATAGCGACATCCCTATCCGATTGCCGGCTCAACCCAACCACACCTATTCCTTTCGAACCGCCAGCAGCTTGTTAAGTTCGGTGAAAAAATT
>JAQBVM010000214.1 GCA_027623095.1 Verrucomicrobiota bacterium | reverse complement strand
TCTCGCGCATTTCATCCGCGATGTGCGGCGCGATGTCGGCGCGCCGAAGATGCCGTTCGTCATCGGCGTGATGGGCGTGGGCGGCCTGAACGCAGAAAAGGACAACATCGAGTTTCGCAAAGCGATGGCGGCGCCGGCGGCGCTGACGGAGTTCGCGGGCAACGTCTTCGCCGTGCAAACCGCGCCGTTTTGGTCCGATGAACTCGACGCGATCGACAAGAAACGCGCGAAAGTGAGCCAGATGCGGCACTTCCTAAACTCGAAGCACAAGGACCACGCCAACGCCGACGGCAAAATGACCGAGGAGCAAAAGCGGGAGCACCTGAAGAAGTTCGAAGCCGACCTCATCACGCCCGCCGAGGAGGCGCTCTGGAAACGCGGCGCCTCCAACGCCGGCTACCACTACCTCGGCTGCGCGAAAACCTTCGCGCTGATGGGCAAGGCTTTCGCTGAGGAGCTGCTTGGGACACCAACGCCCCAAAGTCGCTGAACCACTTCCAATGACGGCTGCGCGCGCCCAGGCCAGACCGCTCGCCGCCCAAAATCGCAGAATCTGCATGTGCTACGGACTATTCTCCGAAACTCCGCTTGAGCTTTGCGCTCGGAATTGGGAGCATCAAGCCACTGAGTAATTGCATGACTGACGCTGCCACATTCGTTGCCGAGCCTGAACTTTTTGCCGCCTTGCCAGTGGCCGCGAAAGTCAGGGCGCGAGTGGCTTCGCCGCAAGATGGAATCTCGCTGGAGCGCGCGGTGGGCGAAAAGGGACGGCATTTGCGCGAGGCTGTGCATGAAATCGCCCGGGCACTGGGTGGTTTGGTGTCGCAGAAGCAGTTCGATGCCGCTTTTGGCCCGCGCTTTCATGCAGGAAAACTTCCGCAGCTCCCGCCGTCACGGATCGCTTGGCGCGCGGCTTGGAATCTCGTTTCGCTCACCCTGCTTTCCCGGAGCGCGACTGGCGAAAAACGCGGGCTGATTGATGCGGAGAAGTGGTTCTACGGGGCGGCAGACGCTCCGGTGTTGGCAGGACTCATCGGCGATTCCGCGCGCTGGCGGGCGGAGCAGTTGCTGGGCGGGTTGTCGCTCGACAAAGATTTTTGGGAACTGCTGCCGCATCTGCTCGAAGAACACGGCACGGGCAGCCGCTCGTCGGTGATGCGTGACGAGAACACGCGGGCGGCGCGCGATGCAAAGCGGAAGGAGGGCGTCTATTACACTCCGGCGGATGTCGCGGACTACATGGTGCATCACTGCGCGGCGAACGCGGGCGGCATTGGCGCGCGGTGTTGTCTCGACGCGGCGTGCGGGACGGGTGTGTTTCTGCTCGCCCTACTACGCGCGGCGGAGGCCGAGGCGGGCGAGGGTTTTGACCGGTTCGAGTTCGCGACGCGGCAGCTTTTCGGAATGGATGTGAGCGGTCATGCGCTGGATGCGTGCGCGTTCGTGCTGCTGCACGCTTGTTGGAGCGTTGTGGAACGGCGCGGGCTTAGTCCATGGGCGGCGTGGCACCGACTCCGGATGAATCTCGTGCAGGTGGACGCGCTCACGGTGGAGCCGGGCGGCGAAAGTTCGCAGGAAGCGCGCGATGCTTTCGCGGAGGTCACGCGAGCATTGGAGTCTGCGCCTTCGCGTATCGTCGCGGCCCACGAATTCGCAGCAGTTGATGAGGCGTGGTTCGGCGCGCGTGGTTTCGCGCTTAGCTCGGTCTTTCCATCGGCTCCGGATGGCTTCGGTCTGCTCGTGGGAAACCCGCCTTACGCGGCGATAGGCGAGAGGGGAGACATGGGCGATGTCGCCGCGCGATTCTGCTCGCTGCCGGATGGGCAAGCGGGGGCGCGGGCGAATTTGTTTCCGCTGTTCATCGAAATGATGTGGCGACTCGCGGCGCCGGGACGCTCTGCGGCGGCGCTGGTGACGCCGCTCTCCATCGCCTACCACGGCGGCAGCCAATATGAGAACTGCCGTCGAGCAATGTCCGCGGCTGGCGGGCGCTGGCAGTTCGCGTTTTTTGACCGCGAGCCGCACGCGCTGTTCGGCGAGGAAGTGAAGACGCGAAATGCGATTCTCTTTCACCTTGCGGACGATGCGACGCCACCGCGCGGACAGCGCGCCGAAATCGAAACCGGCCCGCTGCGAAAATGGACGAGCCGCACGCGCCATGCGCTGTTCGACAGCATCGCGTTCACGCCGCTTGGCGCGGAGAGCATCGCCCACGGGATTCCGAAACTCGGCGGCGCGGCGCAGGCGGAGGCGTTCTGCGCGCTGCGGCGCGGAACCGGCAGACTGCCCTCGTGGTGCGTGCGCGTGGGAAGTTGCCGCCCAGAGGCGGCGGTTGGCGCGCAGGAAGGGCATCGCGTCTTTGTCGGCGGAACGGCCTACAATTTTCTGAATGTCTATCGCCACGCAAAACTCGCCGACGACGAACGCGGAACGCCGATGAGCGAGAGCGCGGTGCATTGTCTGGAGTTTCGCTCGGACGACGACGCGGCGGCGGCGTTCGCGGCGCTGCAAAGCCGGGTGACGTTCTGGCTGTGGCACGTCTGGGGCGATGGATTTCATGTGCCGGGCTGGCTGTGGGACGAGATTCCATTTCATCGTGCGACGTTCGACGCGGACAGCTTCTCGCAACTCGCCGCGCTGGGTCGCGCGCTGTGGCAGCGTTTGCAGGAGCATCGTTTCACCAGCCTCAACGGCGGCAAGCTCACCATCGGCTACCGCCCGCTGCACTGTCACGAGGAGCGCGACGCAATTGACGTGCTGCTGCTCGCGAGCGCCGGGCTGCGACCGGACTTCGCGGAGGAACTCCGCACTTTCGTGCGTGGCAACGCTGTGGTTGACGATACCGACCCGCGCCGCCAGCACTTGCATCGGATTTTCCCCTCACCGCAAACTCAATGACTTCAACACCGACCAAAGCCCAAAAGGAAAAGAGCAAGCTCACCAAAGAGGAGTGGCGCGAATACACCAAGACCGTCTGGCGCATCGCCAACACGTCCGACCCCGACCATCCCGCAGTCTTCCCTATCGAAATCCCGCGTCGCCTCATCAAGTTGTTTTCGTTTCACGGCGAGACGGTGCTCGACCCGTTCGGCGGCACCGGCACAACCGCGCTGGCGGCGGAAGAACTCGGACGCACAGGGACGTGCATCGAGCAAAACGCGGCCTACGCGAAAGTCATCCGCGCGCGGTGCAACGGCTCCACTACCGTCATTCACGGCGACAGCCGGAAAATGGAAACGCTCGCCGACAACTCGGCGGGCCTCGTCGTCACCAGCCCGCCGTATTGGAACAAAGCGGACTACGGCAAGGGCCGACAGAACATCGGCAACGAACCCATTTATCCGCAGTTCTTCGCGGAAATCCGTCCCGTTTTTTCCGAGTGCTTTCGCGTGCTCATGCCGGGCCGCAAGCTCTGCCTCGTCACCGCCAACGTGAACCAGCACACCGAGCACGGCCTGCTTACCTTTCCGCTCGCGGCGGATTTCATCCAACTGCTGCGCGACATCGGCTTCGTCTGCGTAAATGAAATCATCTGGTCGAAAGACGGCACCGGCGGAAAATGGGGTTCGCACGGCAAGCAGCGCCCCATCTTCGGCAGCTACCCGTATCCACCGAACTTCCTTTTCAAAAATGTCCACGAGCACATTCTGATTTTCGCCAAGCCGCCGGACAAAAAGAGCACCGGCAAGACCGTGCTGCCTTACGAATATCTTTACGGACGCGCGAAGTCCTCCACCCGCTGACCGCATGTTTTACAACCAGCCGCTCGTTCATCGCTTCGGCAAGGCGCTCACGGATGACCTCGTGAGCGAGGACTGGCGGCGCGCGGAGTTCGCCGTCGCGTGGGTGCGCCGCTCCGGCACACAGCATCTTGCCGCGCCGTTCCGCGAGTTTCTGAAAGCGGGTGGTGCGATGCAAATCACCGTCGGCGTGGACATCGAAAACACGTCGCACGAAGGACTGAACGACCTGCTCGCGTTGGAAAACGAGGGGAGCATCGAGACCTTCATCCATCACAACGAGGCGGACGTGACCTTTCACCCGAAGGTCTATTTGCTCCGTAACGACAAGGACGCCCGCCTCATCGTCGGCTCGAACAATCTCACCGGAGCCGGGCTGTTTTTGAACACGGAAGCGGGCCTGCAAATTGACGCGCCGCTCACCGACCCGGTCATCACCTCAGCACGCTCCGCACTCGCCGCATGGCGCGACCCATTGAGCGGACTCGCGCACCGACTCGACAAGACCTTGCTCAACGACCTGCTCGCGCTCGGCTACATCCATCCTGAAAGCGAACTGCGCCGGCGCCGCAAAGGCAGCGCGCAGTCGAAGAAGAAACGCTCGGCGGAATCCGCGCTGTTCAAGTTTCAGCGCGTCACCGGCCCGGAAGCTTATAAGTCTATCGTCAAAGCATGGAACGTAGCGGGCACTGTGTTGCTCATGCGCGTGCGGCGAGCGTCGGAAAGCGAGCGACGCACGCAAGTGCAAATTCCCATCAAAGCCGTGCGAACCGCTTTCTTCACCGGTATCGCCGAAATCGTCAGCGCGCATGACACCCGCGCTCATCCGCTCGTCGAAGCGAGCGCGCGCGGCAGTGTGAACACCATCAAGGCCGAGATTCCCGAAATCGCCACCATGAGCGACCCGGTGCTGCGACTGGAACGAACTCCCAACGCCATCCTCTACACCGCCTTTGACGCTGCATCGGTGCTCGGAACGCCCATCCGCGAAGCTCTGCTAAACGGCTTCAAGATGAACCCGCCCGCGACTTTTCAAACTATCGCCGACCGCTCGCGGGCGACGTGGTGGCGGTTTGTGTAGTTGGTTCCTCACCGTTCAGTCTCGCCCCGGCGGTGGCATGGCCCGGTACAGGGCAGGTGGGTGAATGTGAAAGCTGTTTCGCAGCTGAGCGTTGGTTGGTAAGAGCGGGGCGGAGTTCGCTCTGGCTGCGCTGTTGCTGCGGCTGCACTCTTTTAAAAATATGAAACGCATTTGCTCACCCTTTTTGCTCACCTTCGCTGCGCTGTTCGGCTTCGCCTCCTTCTCGCTCGCGGCGGGCGGGGAGAAGATTTCGATGCCTGATTTTACGAAGGG
The DNA here is from genome assembly GCA_027623095.1 of Verrucomicrobiota bacterium. Taxonomy (GTDB): domain Bacteria; phylum Verrucomicrobiota; class Verrucomicrobiia; order Limisphaerales; family SIBE01; genus JAIPJX01. Next base: position 7,428 of record JAQBVM010000214.1, on the reverse strand, counting down.
CGATGCGATTCCGGCGAAGGCGAAGAAGGACTGGAATCTTGGGCCGACGGGGGCGCGCGGATGGATGTTTTGCGACAAGATGGTGACAAGCGATGCGCGGCAGGTTTCCATCACCAAAGTGGAAAAGAGTTCTCCCGCTGATGGCATCCTTGCGGTGGGCGATGTGCTGCTCGGCGCGGGCGGGAAGGCATTTTCGTTCGACCCGCGCACGGAGTTGGGGCCGGCCATCACGGCGGCGGAGACGGAGGCGGGCGGCGGCAAGCTCACGCTCACTCGATGGCGCGCGGGCAAGTCGGAGGAGGTGGTGGTGAAGTTGCCGGTGATGGGTTCGTTCAGCGCCACCGCGCCTTACGCCTGTCCGAAGTCGAAGCGCATTCTTGAGCTAGGGTGCAAGTCGCTGGCTGCTCAGATGGCCGAACCTGGTTACGCGAAGAATCAAGACCCCATCACGCGTTCGCTCAACGCCCTCGCTTTGCTGGCCAGCGGCGACCCCGCCTATCTCCCGCTGGTGAAGAAGGAAGCCCAATGGGCGGCGGACTTCTCCGCAAGAAGTTTTCAGACCTGGTATTATGGCTACGTCATGATGCTGCTTTCCGAATACGTCATCGCGACGGGCGATGTGAGCGTCATGCCCGGCTTGCAGCGCCTCGCGCTGGCATCCGCCCGCGGCCAGAGCGTCGTCGGTTCGTGGGGACACGGCTTCGCGATCCCCGACGGACGCCTCGGCGGCTACGGCATGATGAATTCCCCCGGCGTGCCGCTCACCATCGGGCTGGTGCTGGCCCGCACCGCCGGCGTGAAGGACGCAGCGGTGGACCGCGCCATCGAGCGCAGCGTCCGGCTGCTGCGCTTCTACATCGGCAAAGGCGCGATTCCCTACGGCGACCACGCTCCGTGGACGGAGACGCACGAAGACAATGGCAAGTGCGGCATGACCGCCGTCCTCTTCGACCTGCTCGGCGAAGCGAAAGGCGCGGAATTTTTCTCGCGCATGAGCCTTGCCTCCCACGGCCCGGAGCGCGACACCGGACATACTGGCAACTTTTTCAACATGCTCTGGGCCATGCCGGGCGTCGCGCAGTCCGGCCCCCAGGCCACGGGCGCGTGGATGCAGGAATTTGGCGGTTGGTATTTCGATTTCGCGCGTCGTTGGGACGGCAGCTTCGCCCACCAAGGCCCACCGGAGCCGGGCCATGACAGCTACGAGGGCTGGGACGCCACCGGCGCCTACCTGCTCGCTTACGCCATGCCGTTGAAGAAAATTCACCTCACCGGCAAGCGGCCCAGCATCGTCCCGCAGCTCGACGCCACCGCCACGCAATCGCTCATCAACGATGGGCGCGGCTGGAACAACAAAGACCGCAAGAGCGCCTACGATGCGATGGGGGAGGAAGAGTTGCTCGCGCGCCTCGGCAGTTGGTCGCCGACCGTGCGCGAGCGGGCCGCGATGGCTCTGGCCCGTCGCAAAAGCGCGCCCATTCCCGCGCTGGTGAAAATGCTCGATTCGCCAAGTCTCGACGCGCGCTACGGAGCTTGTCAGGCCCTCGCCTCGGTGAAGGGAGGCGCCGCGGCTGTGCCCGCGCTGCGAAATACATTCCGCCACGATGACCTATGGTTGCGCGTCCAGGCCGCTGAAGCGCTTGCCGCCATCGGCACACCCGCGATGGTCGCCGTCCCGGAATTGCTGGAGCGCCTCGCCCTTGAACCCTCCACCCAAGATCCGCGTGGGATGGAACAGCGATTCCTATGCTTCGCGCTCTTCGGCAACATGCTCAAAAAGTCGCTCGACGGCGTGGACCGCGACCTCCTCCGCAAAGCCGTCGCCGCCGGTCTCCGCAACCAGGACGGCCGCGCGCGCGGCGATGTCGGCGGCATCTACCAGCGACTGAGCTACAACGAACTCATGCCCCTCCTGCCCGCCATCCTCGAAGCCGTCGTCACGCCTGCGCCGAGCGGGGAAATGTTTGCCGACGGAATCCGCGTGGAGGGATTGCGGCTCCTCGCCAAACATCGGATCGAAGAAGGAATCAGCGCGTGCGTGAAATACACCCGTGAGCAGAACCCCTGGGCCAGCGAGCATCGGACACCTGAGCTGATGCAGATCCTCCTCAGCTACGGCACCCACGCGAAGTCGGTCGTCCCCGAACTTAAAAAAATCGCCGACTACTTTGAAAAGGACGAAGAGGATTTCCCCAAGAGACTGATGCTCATGAAGGCCAAGTCCGTTCGCGACACGATCGTTTCGATTGAAGCCTCGACGGACGCCCCGGAACTCATCCGGATCAAATAGCGTGAAATACACGCGACAAACAAGTTCGATGCCGACATCACCGTGGAAGCGATTCTGCTGGCCTTCAGCTTCAGCGTCGCAGCCGGTGTGCTCGCCGGAATTTCCCCCGGCTTCAAAACCGCCCGACTGCACCCAATTCAGGCGTTGAGTTGTGCGTGATAGCTCCCCGTAAATTCGCGTTGTGCTCCTGAACCTAATCCCGCTACTTCGATTACCGCTCTCGCTTGCGTTCCTGGGGAGTGTTGTCTTAGGCGCGCAGTCAGCCGACATCATCGTAAACGTCGATAGAACCGCGCGAGACTGGTCTGACCTGGCGATGGGTCCACCCTCGGCAGAAGACGATGCGGATCAAAGCCGGAACCCGCGCGCCGTGTTCAGCTACGTGCCGGCCTTCGGGAAGCCCCACGCTGATGCTGGCGCACGCGGCTTTAACCTGCCGCGGCTGAACGATGGGAAGTTCGCCTCAAGTGGCGACGATCCGGCCAACAGCACGTGGTTCGATACAAAAGAAAATTCCCGTGTGCTCGTGGACCTCGGTCGAAATACCAGCATCGCCAGGATCAATGTCTATTCGTGGCACTCGGGCGCTTTGTCGCCCCAGCGCTACACGCTGTGGGCATCAGATGCTGAATCCACCCCGTCTGCTGATCCTGCCGATCTTGCCAAAAATTGGAGGGAGGTTGCCCGGGTCGATACGTTCCCACTGGGAGATGGCGGCAAGCATGGTTCGAGCATCAATGCCCGCGATGGCGAGATCGGCCGCTATCGCTACCTGCTCTTCGACTTGCCGGCGAACAAGCCCGAGTGGAGTCGCAGCGGGTTCCTCTCGGAGATCGACGTCTATGCGGTTGGGAGAAAGCTCGAAGACGTCGTGGCGGTAAAGCGAACGGAGGGAAGCCAGCACTTGAAGTTCGGGAACATTCACCGAACGAAGCCGCTGAAGGACGAAACGCCGTTTCTCGTCGCTGGACCCAAGCTCTATGAATATGGCGCGATGGACGGGACCTTTCCGCGGGTAGGACGGCTCGACGGAGACCAGGGCGGTGTCTGGTGTCATCCCATCAAGTTGGTGGACAAGTTCGAGTTCAACGTTTCGGATGCTGACCAGAAGCCGTGGCGGCTGGTGGGTCCGTCGCGCTTTGAGCATTCGTTTGCGTCAGCCACGTTTCACTTTGAGCGCAACCAACTCAAAGTCACCCGGCAGGACTTCGTGCCCGAAGATGAGCCGGCGCTGGTCTCGTTGCTCACGCTGCGCAATGAAACGGACAAGCCCCGCCACCTCACCGTCCGGTTCTCGGCAGCGGTGAACATCCGTCCAAGTTATGAATCGCGCCTGCCGAACGGCCCTGACGCCCTCGAATACCGGGACGGACTGGTCGAAGCGCTTGACTCGAAGATGGCTGGTCAATGGGGTTTAGTCTTCGGCAGCGATCCGTCACCGGCGGAACATCGAATCGAAGGCAGCACCGGTATCCTGACCTATTCGGTGAAACTGCCTGCAAGTGGAGAGGCAACCCTGCGCTTCCTAATCGTAGGGGAACATCAGAACGGCGTTACAGCCGCCCGGGCAAGATTCAAGTCCATCGCAGGACGGACAGCCGAAATGCTGGCTCGAAAGGAAGCTCTCTACCGGGACCAAATTCTCGGTGGCGTGAAGTTCTCCTCTTCGGACCAGGCGATGAATGACGCCTTCGTCTGCGCGAAGGCGAACGTGATGATGTCGGTGATGGACCTGCGCCCCGGCTATCCGGCTCCCTTCCTGGCGGCAGGCTTTCCGATTTACACCTGGTTGTTTGGCTGCGACAGCCTCCACTCGACGGCCGGCGTGACCGCCGCCGGGTTCGATGAAGCAGCCCGCGGCACGCTGGAGTGTCTGCTGCACTATGCCGGGCAGAAGAAGCAGGGAGCGCACGAGGTGGCCAGCAACGGGCGATTGCTCGGCTGGGATCATATTCAGGAAACGCCACAACTTGTCCTGGCGTGCTGGAAACATTTTCAGTGGACCGGCGACCTGGGCTTTCTGAAAGCGGCGTATCCCGTGTGCCGCGAAATCATCGCTCATGTGCTGGCGACCGCCGATCAGGATCACGACGGGTATCTCGAAGGCCCGGGCCTGATGGAGCAGGACGGCATGGGCCCGGAGCGGATTGACTCCGTCTGCCAACTCTACGCCGCTTACGAGAGCCTGGCCGTCATGGCCGAGGCGTTGGGCGAATCGGGTGCCAACGACTATCGTCGCCGGGCCACCGAGCTGAAAAGGAACTTCAACCGCGACTGGTGGAACCCGGTTGAGAAGATGTGGGCCTGTTCGCTGCGAACGGATGGCAGCCAGACCATGGACAACTTCTGGGCTGTGGTTTTCCCGCAGCAGGTCGGCCTCGCGGAGCCGGGCAAGGCCGCGATCGCCCTGAACCGGATCCAGAAGGAGTGGGTCAACGATCAATGGGGCTTCGTCCACCAGTGGAAACCGAAGATCACCGGAGAAGGAGTGGGCGTGGTGCACAACAACGTTCTGGCGCAGACGGCATTTGCGTATGCCAGGCCTGAGCTCGGCTGGCGCCTTATGCAGCTGTCCGCGAAAGCGCCGCTCGGGGAACGGATGCTCGGTGCGTTCGATGAAACCACACCGGGAGGCGGCGATCTCATGCAGCTTTGGTCGTTCGGACCGTTCCTCGAGTGCGTGATCGAAGGGCTCGGCGGGGTTCGCCCGCAACCGGGCAATGACCGCGTCGATCTGTTCCCACAACTTCCGCGCAATCTGGATTGGTTCAAGATCGAGGACTGCCGGATCGGGAAACACGTCCTGACGCTGGAGCATCGGAAGAACGTCAACAGCATCACCACGACCGTCACTCACTCCCAGGGCAACGCGCCGTTGTCCGGCACTTTCTGGCTGCCGTCCGAGATGCGTGGAAACATCACGGTCAACGGTCAGGTAACTCAACCCGCGTCCCGGAAGTTGTCGATTTCGGGGATCGAACTCCCCGGATTATTTTATGACCTGCACGTTGGTCAGCGACTTACCATTGAACGGATCACGCCATAAAAAGCGACGCCACACCCCTATGAACACTTCCATGAATCGACTGCCTTCAAGACAATCCTTCAGTGAACGGGAATTTGAAACTGATGAAAGGTGAACTTCTCTTGCTTGATGGTGCCACCGGCACGGAATTGAACCGGCGCGGGGTGGACACCGGCCTGCCCATGTGGTCGGCGAACGCGCTCACCACGGATACCGGGTTGAATGTGTTGCGCCAGATTCATCTGGACTACTTGAATGCGGGCGCGGACATCCTCACCGCCAACACCTTTCGCACCAATCGCCGCGCGCTGGTTGGGAAAGGGTACGCCGCGCCGAACACTCCGAGCGCATCCAACATCTCGTGGAAGCGGGCGCTGACCTGCTGTTGATCGAGACGATGAATTCAATTCGGGAAGCCGTGATTGCGGCCAAACTGGCGACGATCACCGGCCCCGATCTTCCGCTCATTGCCTATGGCAACATCGGCTATGCCGACGAGGCGCAAGGCTGGATCAACACGGACGCCGTGAACCCGGATAGTTACTTGCAAACTGCTCAAACCTGGCCGGCGCAAATTGTGGGCGGCTGTTGTGGCACCACACCAGCGCATATTCGCAAGCTAAGAGCCGGAAGAAACCATACGACATGAATCAGAAATAACGGTGCGAAACCTCTCGCGTAGACGAACACTGGGCGCATGCGCACCGTCTCCTTGTTTATTTCTGTAAACGCAGCAAAGCCTCTGCAAATGCCTTGCCCATCTGCGCAAAGATCTTCGCACTGCCAAAATAGTGGTAACCGCCATTGGAAGCGCCTTTGAGGGCCTCCCTGTCTTTGGGCGAAAGGACTTCCTCCAAGGCGAGGTCGAGCTTCTCCTGATCTGCTTTGGTGATACCCTCAATCCGCAGATCGATCCCGGCATAACGTGACGGAGATTTAAGGTCGTATTGGTCATTGGCATAGGCCGCCAATACGTTCTTTCCCTTCCTCAAATGTTTGATCTGATCTTGTTTGAGGACGATGGAACCGTAGCGCGGAGAGTCCTGCCACCAGATGTAGGTGTGGATCTTGTGTCCATTCAGATACACATGGAAACCTTGTCGCGCCAAAATCGCGATGCGATACGAATCGTAGTTCAGGTCTTCAACTTCAAAAGTTGTGCGCATGAGCAGGAATTCGCCCTCTCCCCAAGTTGAGGGGTATTTGTCCAAGGTGATTCCGCTGTGTTTCCAGACGCCCTTTCCGATGGGTGCCTTGCCTTCCGTCCATTTGCTGTCATCGAAGTCGGGCATGTACCATTTCTCCATCCCGGCCGGCAGCGCGATGTCACGGAATCGCCTTTCGGTGTATTTCTCCAACTTGTCCTTCGTTTCGGTGGCATCAACCGTAGCGAAGCGCCAGTTCCGATCGTCGGGAAGAGGTTGGCCAACCGGCTTCCAGTAATTCTCCCATTTCCATTCCCGGTCGAAGGTCCCGTCTTTTTTCAATCTGTGAGCCGTGCCGACGATTTTGTTATACTCGTCCTGCTTGGGTTCTGCGGCGGCGATGTCATTGTCCCAGAAGGGAGCAGTCGGAACCGCAACCACATTGCCCTTGAACTCAGGCATGTCGGCCGGTGAGGAGCATCGCACGCGTCGGCGAGCAGACGCTCCAGCCCATGAACTGCGTGAGTTCGACGCCCTTGGAGAAGAGCTTGTCGATATTCGGTGTCGGAACGCCACCGCCGTTCTTGCTGAGGTCACCCCAGCCGATGTCATCGGCCATGATGTAAACGACGTTGGGTTTGGCCGGGGCGGCAGCCTGTGCCTCACGCTGAGGCGCGGAGATGCAGATGAGCACCAGGGCGAAGCAGCCGAGGGAGTGATGGAGTCTTGGAGTCATGGGAATTTGCTGGCTTGATCAGAGGTGTGCGCGAAGTGCGGCGATGCTCTTCTCGAACTCCGCCTTCTGCAGTTGTTGATCGAAGACTTTTTGATTGGTGCCTCCAGGTGCCTTGAGCTGATAGGAAATCGCTTTCTGGCCCTCCGGGGCGTTGGCCCGGAGTTTGAAGCTGGAAGCGGTGATTTCCATGGTCGGAGGTTGCCGGATGGGGCCATGGGAATCAAGCGTCCGG
>JAQBVM010000213.1 GCA_027623095.1 Verrucomicrobiota bacterium | reverse complement strand
GCCCATTTACATTGGCTCAAAGCCGCTTTTCTGCTGGAATTCACCCACTCGAGTACACGAAGAGCCTCTTTTTTGAAAGTATCCTGCGCGAGGATAGAAGCGTCCTCAGTCTGCTGAAGGCGGATTATGCGTTCCTAAACGAGCGCCTTGCGAAGCACTATGGAATTCCGAATGTGTACGGCAGCCGCTTCCGCCGCGTTTCGCTCGGCAAAGACAGCGAGCGCGGAGGATTGCTGCGTCAGGGCAGCATCCTGACGGTCACGTCGTATGCCACGCGAACCTCACCAGTGATTCGTGGGAAATGGGTCCTCGAAAACCTTCTCGGGACACCCCCGCCGGGTCCGCCACCGGATGTGCCGGCGCTGGAAGACAACAACGTATCGGCTACCATCTCGATCCGCGAGCGCCTGGCCCAGCACCGGGCCAACGCCACATGCGCAAGCTGCCATAAAGTCATAGACCCACCCGGTTTCTCGCTCGAGAACTTCGACGCCGTGGGACGCTGGCGCACTTCGGTCGAGGGCGAACCCATTGACAATTCCGGCGGTTTGCCTGACGGGAGCGAGTTCTCGGGCGTGACCGGACTTGAAGAAGCCCTGTTGAATCGCCCGGAGATTTTCGCAGGCACGCTGACCGAGAAGCTGATGACGTACGCACTGGGCCGGGGAATCGAGTCCTACGACGCGCCCGCGATCCGAAGAATCGTTCGCGACGCGCAGGCCGCTGATTTTCGTTTCTCGACAATTATTGTTGGAATTGCTAATAGCACACCCTTCAAAATGAGGAGATCACTATGATTATCACGAAAAAATTCATGCACCGGCGGACGTTTCTAAGAGGCATGGGGGCCACCCTGGCGTTGCCATTGCTTGATGCAATGGTTCCCGCTGCGACTCCGCTCGCCAAGACCGCCGCTCTGCCCGTGCGCCGGCTTGGTTTCGTTTTCATGCCGATGGGGTGCGACATTACGCGGTGGACGCCTCCCGGGGATAATCTCGACACGCTTTCTCCGATTCTGAGCTCGCTCGAGCCAGTCAAGCACCACGTCACGGCCATCACGAATCTGGAGTTGCAAAACGCCTACCCCGGCAGTCATGCCACCTCCAACTCCGCCTTCCTGAGCGCCGCCAAGGCTAAGTTGACGGAAAGCACGGACTATTACCTCGGAACGACGGTGGATCAGGTCGCGGCGAAACAGATCGGCCAGGAGACGCAATTGCCTTCGCTGGAGATGTCGATGGATTTGCTTCAGTTGGTCGGTCAATGCGACAACGGTTACGCCTGCGTGTACCAAAACAATCTCTCGTGGTCTTCGCCCACGACGCCGTTGCCGGCGGAGGCGCATCCGCGAATCGTTTTTGAGAGCTTGTTCGGAGAAGGTGGCAGTGTGGCGGACCGGAAGGCCGCGCTGAGGAAAAAAGCCAGCTTGCTCGACTGGTTCAACGAAGACCTCGCGCGCTTGAACCGCAAACTCGGCCCCGGCGATCGCGCCAAGGTCAGCCATTACCTCGAAACCGTCCGTGAAGTCGAGCGCCGCATTCAAAAGGCCGAGGCTGACGCGGAGAAGAATCCGTTGCCGGATCTGGACCGTCCGGTGGGCGTTCCCGCCGCGTACGCCGACCACGCCCGCTTGATGTTCGATTTGCAGGTGTTGGCGCTCCAAGGCGATGTCACGCGCGTCATTACCTTCCAACTCGCGCGCGAAACCAGCAATCGTACTTACCCCGAAATCGGTGTTCCCGATCCGCATCACCCGCTTTCGCATCACGGCAACGATCCGGCCAAAATCGAGCGCATGGCAAAGATCAACCAGTTCCATGTGTCGTTGTTTGCCGAATTCCTTGGAAAGTTGATGGCCACACCGGAAGGGAACGGAACGTTGCTCGATCATTCGCTCTATCTTTACGGCAGCGGCATCGGCAATCCGAATATTCACGATCATACGAACCTCCCGATTTTAGTCGCCGGCGGCGCGGACGGCGGAATGAAGGGCGGGCGGCATATTCTATACGACAAACCGACACCGCTGGCGAATCTTCACCTGACGCTGCTGGACAAAGTCGGCATCCGTCTCGATTCGTTTGCCGATAGTACCGGCAAACTTGACGAAGTGTTCAATCCGCTTCCCATCTAACCCGTTGAGAAAACGCCCGAGATGACGAGCGCAAGTGTCATGCAACGATTGATCCGGCTCGGACTGTCCCTGGTGTTATGTGTCGCCAGTTCCGCCGCCGCGGATTCAAGTCTTGCCGACGCGGCGAAAAAGTTGGACCGCGCCCGCATCCGCACTTTGCTCCAACAGCACGCCGACGTGAATGCAGCCCAGGTGGATGGAATGACGGCACTGCATTGGGCGGCTTACCAGGATGATCTGGAGACGATGGAGCTTTTATTGAAAGCCGGCGCCAATGTGAAAGCGGAGAGCCGCTACGGCGTGACACCGCTTTCGCTTGCCTGCCAAAACGGAAACGGAGATTTGGTTGAACGGCTGCTGGCCGCCGGGGCGGACCCAAACACAACCCTGCGCGGAGGAGAGACGGTTCTCATGACCGCCGCCCGGACCGGCAAAATCGGCCCGGTGAAGGCGCTGATCGAGCGCGGCGCCAGAATCGACGCAAAGGAAAGGCGCGGACAGACAGCTCTGATGTGGGCAGCCGCCGACGGACACGCCGCCGTGGTCGAGGCGCTTCTGGCAGAGGGCGCGGATTTTCAGACGCCGCTTGAAGACTCCGGATTTACACCGTTCTTTTTCGCCGTGCGCGAAGGCCGGGATGAAGTTGTTCGGGCTCTGTTGAAGGCGGGGGTGGATGTGAACGAAATCATGCAGCCCCGAAGGAGCGCGGGCAAAGGCCCCCGCCGGGGAACCAGCGCGTTGATTCTGGCCATCGAGAACGGTCATTTCGAAATGGCACTGACCCTCCTTGAAGCGGGCGCTGATCCGAACGACCAGCGTTCGGGATTCACCGCTCTGCACACGATGACATGGGTTCGCAAACCGCCTCGTGGCGAAGCCAAGGGAGATCCTCCTCCACTTGGTTCCGGAAATTTGAGCAGTCTCCAATTCGTCAGAAAACTCGTGGAACATGGCGCTAATGTGAATACGCGGTTGAAGACTGGCAGAGGCGGGGCGGGCCAATTCAATCAACTCGGTGCGACGCCTTTTCTGATGGCAGCCTCGACGGCGGACGTCGCCTACATGAAGCTGCTGGTCAAACTCGGCGCGGATCCACTGCTCGGGAACGCCGATAACTGTACGCCCCTGATGGTCGCGTGCGGCATCGGAGTCGGGTCGGACGCGGCGAATGAAACCGCCGGAGAAGAGCCTGAAGTGCTGGAAGCGGCGGAACTGCTCCTGAAACTCGGCGCGGACGTCAACGCGGTCGATGCCAACGGTGAAACCGCCATGCACGGCGCGGCCCTCAAGAATCTGCCGCAGGTGGTGCAGTTCCTTGCCGACAAAGGGGCCAAGATCGGGATTTGGAATCAGAAGAACAAGTATGGCTGGACACCCTTGTTGATCGCGGAAGGCCACCGTCCCGGAAACTTCAAGCCTTCCGCCGAAACCATTACCGCCATTCATCACGTGATGCAGGCAGAGGGCATCACCCCGCCTGCCGACTCCCGCTCCCGGTGTCGATAGCAAGAAGGCGTACGACCCGCCTGCGAACGGCCAGCAAAACTGAAAACCCATCCCGGCCTTGGCAGGCATTTGGTCTGGTTGAGTTGCTCGCAGGCATTGGCATTGTCGCGATTCTTTCCATTTTTCAAACGTCCGGCCGATAAATACACCGTCAAACCCACTTCGGGTCCGCACAAGGGACAAGCGACCCCCCGCGCCCGGAGCAATTCGATGAATTCGTGGTGCGGCATGAACCAAGGAGATTGGACCTGGTTCGGAGGCCCCGAGTTCCGGAAATACCTCAAGTCATCCGATTTTGTCGATCCCGGCCCGAGCATGACTTGGGTATTGGTGGACGAACATCTTGACAGCATGAATGACGGATTTTTCTGCATCGATATGAACGGCTACCCTGACCCGAAGCTGGCCAAGCTGCCCGATGTGCCGGCGAGCTTTCACAATAACGCTTGCGGGTTTGCTTTCGCCGACGGCCATTCGGAAATCAAAAAATGGACCGATCCGCGGACGACACCGCCCGTCCTCCGTCAAAGCAATCCTCCCTCCGTCAGCCAGGCGAACAACAAAGACGTTCTGTGGCTCTACGAGCACACAACCCGCAAGTATAAGCAGTAACGGGAACGATGCTTAGACCTCAAGACGGAGATCTGGTTCAGAGAGATGATCGCGTTGCAGTGATTCTCCTGAACGCATGACGGGTTCTAAACCAAATGGAACGATCTCTCCCAATTTCGAATTGGAAACACTCGCCAAAGTAGTGCGGTTGCATCGACTTAAAACCGCCGTTCAAGCCAAAAACGTCAATTCTACTTCAACGCGCTCGTCCGCACTTGGAGCCACGCGATGTCGCGATTGTTTGGCGAGGCGATGTTGAACTGGAGCGAGACACCCGCGTCCCATCTCACCTGCGGTTGAGTGCGCGGATCGACGTAATTGTGAATCTCGGAATGGCCGTCCGCGAATGAAAGACCGTCAGCCCCCGAGTGATAAGTCGCCGGATAGTCAAAAATCCGGGCACGCGCCCCGGTATCATCGACGTCCACAGCCAGCACGCCGCCGGCGATGCTGTTGGCATGTTCCATCATAAAAACCCAGTGTTGTGAAGGCGCGGGATCGATCAGATCCGAGATCTTAAAATAACGCCGGTATTTCTCGGTCGAGCCGGTGGCAATCGACGGATTGGGATTGGCGATCGCCGTGCTCATCGAGACGCTCCGAACGCGCGGCGCTTTTGCGCCCGCTTTCTGCGTGCTTTTGTCCGCGGGACACTTGTAGATATCAACAGCCGGATTGTATTGATAAAGGTGTCCGCTCTTGATGAGAGCCACGTTCGTGGCTTGCGCGTCCACATCCATGCTGCCCCGGACCCAGCGATCCTCACCGGTGGCGCTCCCGGCATATCCGGACACCAGTTTTCCATCGTTGTCATCGGGATACATCAGCCAGGCGAGCTGCAATTGTTTCAGGTTGCTCATGCATTTGATCGACTGGGCCTTGGTTTTTGCCTTCGCCAAAGCGGGCAGCAACATTCCCGCTAGAATTGCGATGATGGCGATGACCACCAATAGTTCGATCAATGTGAAAGCGAAACCGAGGCGCGAATGAGCTCGTGAAGAGGAATGGTTCATAGCAACACGAAAGCTTTCAAGAATTCACAACTGTGTCAACGGCTTGAGTTGGTTCCGTCTGACAGATCGCGGAATGATCTGCTTGTAACAGGGGTCAAATCAGCAAGACCACATCTTTGAATTCGTTCATTTCCGTCTCTGCGTTGGATTGCCTTTCTCTCCGTCGGATCTCCGCTCCTTTGGACTCTCGCAATCGTGCTCGGGCACTCTTGGGGCTTCCCAAGTGCAATCGCTCGGCGATGGCCTCGACCGAAAGGATCGTTTCTCTCCTGAGGCGATTGGCGAGCGCCAGTTTCGCCGGATCACTCTTCCGCCGGAGCGAAAGATCCGCTGCGCTCCAACCCAGACTACGCAGTTCTTCGCTGATGATGCGCTCAGCTTTGGCCTCCGCACTTTCGCGGCGCAATTCCCCGGAATGATGCTCACCCAGCGTTTTCTCCATTTTTTCGAGCATCTGCTTCTTGAATTCATCACTCCCGATGCACCAACCGCGCTTCAGCGGTTCCCATTCCTCGTCCTCAGCCTCCGGTCGCCGCGTCTCATGATGTGGTAAATGGCCCCTGGACATTCGACGCGCACCTTGCGTGGCATGCTCTTTCCATTACCGCCAACCAAGAACATGTCAATGCTCTAGTTTGACGCTTTTGTTGGTTTCGGTGGTGCCGTTTCCCGTTTGGATTGATTGTGAGTGAACCGCATTTGTATGAGTTCGACGGCAAGCGCAAAGCCCATTGGAAGATAGATATACCCCTTTGGAACGTGGGCGCCAAAACCTTCAATGACCAGCGTGATACCGATGGTGATCAGGAATGAGAGGGCCAAAATCTTGAGAGTCGGGTGCCGCTGCACAAAACCCGCGATCAGACCTGAAAAAGCAAGCACCACGACAAAAGATACGACTACAGCGGTGTAGATTACGATGAGATTATCGGTCAGACCCACGGCTGTGATGACCGAGTCAATCGAGAAGACCATATCAAGCAGAATGATTTGCAAAATGATAGCCGACAGGGTTGGGCGCACCGCGTTCGGCGAACCGTGCTCGTCGAGGCGGCTCTCAACGACATGGTGGATTTCTTTCACGGCTTTGAAGAGGAGAAAGCCGCCGCCTCCGATGAGAATGATGCTTTTCCAGCTTAAACCAGCAATGACCGGTTTGCTCAGTTGAACCATATAGGAAGCGCCAAGAAGAAGCACGCAGCGCGCCCCCAGCGCGAATCCGAGCCCCAGGTAGCGGGCTTTTGTCCGCTTATCAGGAGGAAGCCTATCGGTGAGAATCGAAATTAATAAAATGTTGTCAATACCAAGAACGATCTCGAGACCGATGAGGAGCGCCCCGGTCGCAATGAGGTCCATTTCCATTTCGTGGACGTTACGAGGAATCGCGGAAAAAGACAATCATGTTCATGGTGGCCAGCAATGGTTGCGACTACTTGATTGTGATTCTTGAAGGCAGAGGGGTCACCCATTAGCACCGCACTCGTGACAAAAGTCCGTCTGTAAAGCGGTGACGCCTGCGTGAATTCGAATCACGCAAACAACGGGTGGACAACCTTTCCGCCTTCCGCGCCGGTAAGCGTCTCCTCGCGGCCCTCGAAATCGAATGTGACTTTGTGGTCATTCAATCCCAGCAGATGCAGAATTGTCGCGTGCAAATCGTGAACGGTTACCGGATTTTCGACTGCCGCGTAACCGAATTCATCGGTCGCACCGTAGGTCATACCGCCGCGAATGCCGCCGCCAGCCAGCCAAAAACTGAATCCGAACGGATTGTGATCGCGACCGCTGCCCCCCTGGACGACCGGCAGGCGGCCGAACTCGCCGGTCCAGATCACCAGCGTGTCATCGAGCATGCCCCGCTGCTTTAAGTCGGTGAGCAGCGCGGCAATCGGTTGATCCGTTTCCGCGCAGGATTTCGGCAGATTCTTGGGGATGTCCGCGTGATGATCCCAATCATTCCGAACGAGGTGGACAAAACGAACGCCCGCTTCGAGCAGACGGCGCGCGATGAGGCATTGGTTGCCAAACGCCTTGGTTGTTTCGTTGTTCAGGCCGTACAACCCCCGCGTTTGAGCAGACTCGGTGGAGAGATCGACTTGTTTGAACGCCTCGATTTGCATCCGAGCGGCCAGCTCGAAGTTCTGGATGCGGGCATCCAGTTCGCTGAGCCCCGCCCGCGCCTCCTGATGCCGGCGATTCAGGGCCTGCGTCAGTTCCAACATCAGCGCCTGGTCGGCTTTCGTCACTGTGTCCGGGCGCTTGAGATTGAAGATGGGATTGCCGCCGGTGGCGTTGAACGGTGTGCCCTGGTAAAGTGCGGGCAGGAAGCCGGCGGTCGTCGCGTTCCGGGCGCGTTCCGGATCCGCGGCGCACATTGCCACGTAGGCGGGCATGTCCTGGTTCTCGCTCCCGAGCGCGTAGGTGACCCAGCATCCGAGCGAGGGAAACCCGGATTGCCCGCGGCCGGTGTGCATCGCCAGCAGCGCTTCGCCGTGATCGATATGCTGCGTGACGCCAGAACGAACGACCGCAATGTCATCGACGACGCGAGCGAGGTGCGGCAGCAGCTCAGAAACCTGGAGTCCCGACTGCCCGTGGCTCGCGAATTGGAAGGGACTCGCCATGAGCTTTGTCGATCCTCCAATAGCGCGCTGGACGATTGAGCCGGGGATGGGCTGGCTGTTGTTCTTTTGCAGCACCGGCTTGGGATCGAGCAAGTCCATCTGACTGGGCCCGCCGCCCATATAGAGCATGATCACCCGCTTGGCTCGCGGGGTGAATTGGGGTGCCTTCGGCAGAAAGTTAAAGGTGGATGAAGGGACGGGCTGGCTGGCGAACACCGAGTTCAACGCGAGGGCTCCAAAGCCGCCGGCGAAACGGAGCAATGCCTCACGTCGCGTCAAGGCAGGCGGCGCGTAACGACCGCAGGAGCACGCTGGCAGATGTTCATTCATCGCAATGGTTATGGGGTTTGTTAATCAACATATAGGAACTCGCTCGAGCTGAACAAGGCCTGGCAGATAACGGGCCATGGATTTTCAATGCCCGCACTGGTTCGCCGAAACAACGCAACTTCATCTTCCGAAGGCGCGCGTTGGTAAGCCAGTTCGAATGCCCTTCGAAGGCGGTCGTCAAAGGAGCTTCGTCCTTCGGTCATCACCCGGTTCGCGAACGCGCCGGCACATTCGATCACAAAGGGCTCGTTCATTTGAGCGAGCGCCTGTTGCGCGATGGCGGATGTCGAGCGTTTCGGCCAATTAGTGTCCATCTGCGGCTCGTCGAAAAGCGTGAGGAGGGTCGGAACATAGGTGCGCCGCGTGTGGATATACACCGTCCGGCGGAGCCGGTCCGCGTGCCCCTGTTTGACGCCAAAGGAACCGTCTCCCCGACGCTCGGTCGGAACCGATGGCCCGAAAAGCCGCCTGTCCAGCCGGCCGCTGACCTCGAGGAGCGCATCTCGGATCGCTTCCGCCTCAACTCGCCGCGGGCCGGGGACGAATGCCGAAATCGGCGCCGCGTTCGATATGCCGTGGTCCGTGCTGTCCTTCAGATCGTCACTCGTGCCGGTTCTCGAGAATTGAAGACCGGCGCGATTCGCGGTTTCCTGGCGAAAGGTCGCCGAGTTGAGAATGAGCCTGTGAATATGTTTCACACTCCAGCCGTTTTCGACGAATTCAGCCGCCAGCCAGTCCAGCAATTCCTGGCTGGCCGGACGAGATCCGCGGGCGCCGAAATCATCCGGTGTCGAGACGATGCCGGTACCGAAGTGATACTGCCAAATACGGTTGACCATCACGCGCGCCACGAGCGGATGTCCAGGATGTGTGAGCCACCGTGCGAGCGCGAGCCGGCGTCCGGTGGTCCACTCGCCGGGAGCTCGATCGAATTGTGCCGTTCGGTCCGGCTGATCCACTGCGGCGATTACGCCGGGCTCAATCGTGTGGCCGGGTGTTTCGTAATTTCCTCGGTTCAAAAAGCGAGCCGATGTCGGCGTTGGCGAGGTATCGAACGCCGCCCAGATGACCTCCTTGAACACTTCCTTGTTCCGATCCCGAAGCTCCTGAAGTCGCGCCTTGGCCGCCGTCTTCTGTTTTTCGATCTCTGGGAACAGCTCTTTGATTTTCTCCTCAGTCAATCCTAGCTGGAGCGCTTTCTCAGCGCAGAACACCTCGTCCTCCTCGGTTCGTTCCGTGCCCGGCGTGGAGAGCAGGGCGGCAATGCGGTGGCGCGCCGGCTCGTCTGAAATCTCTGCCAAGTGTTCGCGCAACCATTGATCCCGGAAAGGACGCTCGATCCCGTGCCGCAGTTCATCGTCCAGCGCCATTCGCGCGTCGTGCCAACCGAGGGATTCCTCCATTGCATTTCGGCGCTCGTTTCCGGGCAACAATGGAATGGCGCGCAATGGTCCGATGTTTCCTTCGCTCCAGATGCCGGGCAGCCATTGATCGGGATCGTAAACCGGCTGGAACACGGATATCAACCGGTAGTACTCTTCCTGCTTGATCGGATCGAACTTGTGGTCATGACAACGCACGCAATTGATCGTGAGACCCATCAACGCCTTCATCGAAACCTCGACTGCCGTCTGTTGTGCGACGTAACGCTTATCCATTTGCGTGATGGCTTGGTTGTCGGTCGCGTCCGGCGCGCAGCGGAGAAAACCGGTGGCCGCCAGCAAATCGACTTGCTCCGGGGTGAAAAGATCGGCATCCCGCCAGTTGAACAGCTCATCCCCGGCTAGCTGCTCGATGACGAATCGATCGAACGGCTTGTCCTCGTTGAACGCGCGGATCACATAATCGCGGTACCTCCAGAAGCCCTGGCGCGGAACGTCTCCGATGAACATGCTAGACTCCGCGAACCCTCCAACATCGAGCCAGTGCCGGCCCCAGCGCTCCCCGTAATGCGGGGAAGTCAACAGGCGATTCACCAGCCGTTCGTAAGTGCGAGGATCGGGATCAACAATGAACGCTGCCGCTTCTTCAGGCGACGGCGGAAGCCCAATGAGGTCGAAGTAAACGCGGCGGATCAACGTCCGGCGATCAGCTTCGGGACGGATGGCGTCGGATTCTTGAGCGAGTTCGGCGGAAACGAAAGCATCAATTTCCGTGCGGAGGTTGGAAGACGGCGGAGCCTGAAGTGGCGGAACCGGAGGGCGGCTCACGGCTTGGAAGGACCAGTGTCCTGACGTTGATTCGGAAGTGGCAAGATCCAAAACGGTCTTTTTGGAAATCGAAAGACTGGGAACGTCACCGTCCGCCCAAACCGGCAAGTGGGAAAGCACGATCAAAATAAGTGCGAACTTGAGTCTCGTCACCCGGGCTGCATGCCGACCCTTTCGGAATCGGCTGCCGGGACTCGTTTTCATGATCGGTTTTCCGTGGGAGAATATTTGAATAGATAATGAATATGAAACGGCGTTTGGTGCGGCGCACTGAACGGAAAGATTGTAAGCACTTTCTTTGATGGTTCGACAGTATCCGAAGGACGCGCAGGGTTCAAGAACTCTTGGGGCGCACGTCGCTGGGTCGGTAGTTGGCGCAACCTGAGTTTTGTCATCGCGTTCCCGTGTCCGCTAATGTCAATCAACATGGGCCATTATTTTTCGTCGGACTGCCTACAGTCCGAGTTTTCGGCGTCCTTCGTCGGATAATCGATTGGGGTTCCACGAGGGTTCCCAAGTTTGCTCGACAACCACTTGGCGCACTCCCGGGACTTTCAGGAGGACATCGCGAACGGGCGACTCGTTGCCTCCACTTCCGTAGGAGAAGTAACCGAGCCGCGGACGGCCGCGATGAGGCATTGCCATCAACACATGCACCACATCGCCTCGAACCCGAATATCGTACACCAGACCGAGGTCCACGATGCTTGGCCGTGCCTCGTAGAGTTGCTCGTCCCGGCAGTCGCCCAGCGCGGCCCACAATGCTTTCTTGGAAATGGGACTGTCGCCAGCTTCACCGGTTCGGGAAAGCTGTCCCGAGATTTCCGATTCGCCGGTCGTCGCGGGCAGTTTGGCCGCGCTTGGAACGAGAGGGTGGAGCAGGCGCCGGCGGATGGCTTCCACCCTCTCGGAACCGCCCGTTTCAGGAAACGGAAGGGTCAAGTAAGCGTTCTTTTGCCGGAGGACAGCTCCCGCGCGGAGGGTCGTTCCTTGGTACAACGCGCGACTCCACACATGGCCGTGCCACTTGTAATGCAACATGGGGGCCCCGGTGTGGATCAGCGGCGGCGCGTTCTCGGCACTGTGTTCGAGGAACAATCCGATGAAGGCATCGCGCGTGTCGCGATGGAAGAAGCCGACGCCCCACAGGTCTTCGGCCTGGCCCGCTTCCACCGGTCCCACCCGCAGTTTGCCGTCGCGGCTCATCCAGAGGATGTCGGTGAATGACATTCCGGAGAAGACCCATTCGTCATCGCGCAAATAACCGATCTCGATGTCCTGGATGACCTGCATGGTGCCCGTTTTGATGAACCAGGGTGTGCCGGCATAAAAACGATATTCGACGAATATGTTCATGCGCGAGGGTGTGAAAACCGGATGGATTGGCGAGTATGGGAAGCCCCAGCGCCGGACCGTCAGGGAGAGCGGACCGCGCACGATCTCGAAATCAGGACATTCGGGCCAATTCGTGATCCTCAGTTTCTGGAAATTGCCGGAAGTTACATAGTCGTGCGCCCAGTCGATTCCAGGCGGCTCGCCGTGGCCCTCGCCGCCCGCGAACAGTTCCTGGCCGTGCTCGCGCTTATAGGTCAGACGTTCCAGTTGTCCCGTTTGCTTGGAGAGCGAGGCGCGGAAGTATTCGTTCTCGATATCGAGTCCAAATCCCTCGCCGGTCACTTTTAAGTCCGTTGGATAATCGGGCAGTTCTGCATCGGGGTTGCCGTAAAAGATCAGCCAGAACGTTCGTTGGCCTGCGGGTGCATCGACCAGAAAAGTCAAGCGGCAGTGGCGTTCCATGCCGCGGCGGACTTCCTCCGTAACCTGGGAACGAACCTCGCGCAATGCCGATCCCTCAATCCGCGCGATCCGCATTTCTCGAGTCAAGGACGTCGCTTGATCCGCGCGGAACGCGGCCACGATCTCGATCGGTTCTCCAGAGCGCGCCTCTCCGATTGTTTCGTTGACTGCCAGGACTTTCGCGTAGGCCCACCCGCGGGCCCAATCACGCCAGGCGGTTGGCAATGCAGACACGGGAATAAACGTTTCGGCACCGAGCACGGGAGTGCCGATCGAGGCACTCTGTTGCTCTTCAAATTGAAGAGTTTGCCGAATCGAATCAGCCAGGGCGCGAGCCAGGCGGAAATCGCGCTGCTGGTAAGCGGTTTCTAATTGGCGGAGTTTTTGGTCCACAGAATCGGTTCGATCCGAGTAATTCGTTTCTTTAAGGTTTCCTGGCGGTGAGGCGGACTTGGACTTCTCAGCGGATTGCGATTCTCCGACGATGCTCTTGACCTCATCCGCTCGCGGCAAAAATAGGTTTACAAAAAGGGCTCTTCGTGTACTCGAGTGGGTGAATTGGGGCCATTTTTGGGCCAGGGAGCGAGTTAAAACTAG
>JAQBVM010000212.1 GCA_027623095.1 Verrucomicrobiota bacterium | reverse complement strand
AAAACCAATCTCATCGATCTTTCCCAAGATTGAACGATCCTCATTCGGAGATGCGCACGATTCGCTCATCCGATGCACCGTTTTCTTGATTAGCTGCAGTTCTCGAATACCTTGCAAATGTGAGTTTTCTTTCGCCAGATTCCATTCAACCGATTGAGGGCATCCTCAACGCCACATCGAGGGTTGAGCAAAGCGCCCAAAAGATTTCATCAGGCAACCTCAATCCCGATCACATGGTGAACCTTATCCGAGCACAACGTGAGGTTGAAGCGAATGCAGCCGCAATCAAGACGCAGCAAAACGTGACAGAAACTCTGCTGAATATTCTCGCTTGATCTTCCGCGGTTGAAGGGAAAGAAAATAAAAACTTGAAAATTCCACTTGCAGCATGGTTCGATTTCGTTATGATATCACAAAGATAACATTCCAATATAAACTGTCCGTGATTGAAGGGTTGAACTATGACTGCGAGAATTGCGTTACATTCGAATAGAGAGAATTCCATTCAAGCAATGAGTGGATGGCCCGTTTTAGGACTTCAGTTCCTTCTTGTCTTCGGTTTGATCGCATGGTTCTCCATAATCCGAAGCCCGCTGGGGATAATATGCGGAGTGCTTGCCGTTGGATTAATCCCTCTCCTGGCCTTCGGCTATTTCACACTTCAACCTAATGAAGCGCGTGTCCTGATCCTTTTCGGGGCATACAAAGGAACCGAACGACGAAGCGGTTTCCACTGGACCAACCCGTTCTACACAAAACGGCGAATCTCGCTGCGTTCCTGGAATCTCAATAGCGAAAAGCTCAAAGTAAACGACAAACGCGGTAATCCGATCGAAATCGCAGCCGTCGTGGTGTGGCGCGTGGAGGACACGGCTCAGGCGATCTTCGATGTTCAGGATTATGAAAGCTACGTCCGAATCCAAAGTGAATCGGCGGTTCGGCACCTCGCGAGTTCCTATGCCTATGATCAAGGCGAAGAGAACGAGTTCACGCTGCGGAGTGGCGGTGACGCAGTGGCCCAGGCGTTGGCGGTGGAATTAGGGGTTCGTCTAGCCAAGGCCGGCGTGGTCGTCGATGAAGCCCGAATATCGCACCTGGCGTATGCACCGGAGATCGCGCAAGCCATGCTCCGGCGGCAACAAGCCGAAGCGATCATCGACGCCCGGCAAAAGATCGTCCACGGAGCCGTCAGCATGGTGGAAATGGCGCTGCGCGAACTGGCTGAAAAGCAGGTGGTGCAACTGGATGACGAACGCAAGGCGGCGATGGTGAGCAACTTGCTCGTCGTCCTCTGTGCCGAGACTGAAGTCTCTCCGGTCATCAACGCCGGAACACTCTACAACTGAAGAATCCGAAAAGCCTGTGGAACCACGGAAATCGTTCCTTCTTAGAATTGACCCAAAGTTGTGGAACGAACTTGAGGCATGGGCTCAACAGGAGTTGAGAAGTGTCAACGGCCAAATCGAATATCTGCTGCGAACAGCGGTGCAACGTAGAAGGAAAGCCGAAGCCGAAGCCGAAGCCGAAGCCGAAGAACGATCCGACGACCAGCCCGAATGAACGATTGCCCGGAGCCAGGATCGACTCCAAACATCGCGATGCGTTCACTGGCTTCAAATTCTTTTTTGAGAGCGTCCCATCATGTTGCATATCCGATACAGTAATCGGCTTGCCACATTGGCGTCCCACTCATTTTCCCCGGGAGACACTTCGTTCAGATCAAAACCAATGATGACTCGCCCGGAATCGATGAGCACTTCAATCAAGAATAGGGCTTCTTCAAAGTCCATTCCCCCAGGAACGGGTGTGCCTGTATTTGGGCACAGATGCGGGTTCAGTCCATCTATATCAAAGCTAATGTAAACATATTCCGGCAGTGTCTTGACTACCTCCTGATAGATCTGACTCAAGTGCCCTCCTCGAAATATCTGGTTTCGAATCTTCTTATCAAAGAACGTCTCTATTCTGCCGTTGGAATTATCAATTACGTTTGCTTCCTCGTCGCAATAATCGCGGATTCCCACCTGGGTTAGCTTTGAGACCGCCGGGATCTTCAACGCATTAAACATGATCGAAGCGTGTGAAAATACGAAACCCTCGTAAGCGCTTCGCAAATCGGCATGAGCATCGACCTGCAGTATTCCAAAGCTGGAGTATTTCTCACCGAGTGCCTGTATGATGCCTAAAGGCGAGCTGTGATCACCGCCCAAGCCCACTACCAACTTGTTGTTGTTGAGATAATGGGAGGTTTGCTCCTTTACCCACTGATTAAACTGCTGGCTTACGGAGTCAACTTCTTCCTTTATCCGGGCCGTCTCACGGCTAGTTTCGCCAGACTCCGCGCCGCTCATTAAAGCGCGGTACTTCCCCGCCTTCTCGCGCAGAGACAAACTCTGTTTTTTCCAGCGAACATCAATTTCCGCCATTGCAATGCCAAGTTTCCAAGCATCCTTTACATGTGGATCAAGCAAATCGACCTGTAGTGAAGCTTTGAGAATGGCTTCAGGGGCATGAATTGTACCTGTGCCGTATGAAACAGTTACCTCCCAGGGCAAGGGCAGAATCACGACTTCGGCTTCCTCGCAAGTAAACGGCAGTCCGAATACAGATCCAAATTGCGCGCATTCACTCGGATTAAACGTCGTGATTTTCCGGGCTTTGCTCATGCTTTGTAAGGTGGAGTGTACGAGAACGGTTTCGTCAATCTCGGCGCGACGAAATCACCAGCCTGCCGCCCGGCCATTTGGGATCCGGGAATCGTGTGCTCCGAAGAACTGTTTGCTTTCCGTATCGAATGACACGGCTTGAGCTGCGCCGATTGAGTTAACAGAGATTACATTGTGCCCTCGTTCCTTTAGCTTTCCGATAACCACACCGCCCGCTTTCGCTTCAATTCGCAGTTCATCCGGACTCCATTGATGGTGAAAACGCGGCTGATCCAATGCAGCCTCGATATTCATTCCAAAATCGATCACGTTCACAATCGCCAAAACGACCTGGCTGATAATCGTCGGTCCGCCCGCCGCGCCTACGGAGAAGAGCGGCTTTCCCTCCCTGGAAACAATAGTCGGGCTCATGCTCGAAAGAGGGCGCTTGCGCGGCGCGATCGCGTTCGCTTCAGATCCAACCAACCCGAAATAGTTCGGGACACCCGGCTGAGCAGAAAAGTCATCCATCTGATTGTTCAGAACAACTCCCGTCCCAGGGATGACCACCTTTGAGCCGAACGTCGTGTTGACTGTTGCCGTGCAGGCTACCCAATTCCCTTCCGAGTCGGCGGTCGTAAAATGCGTCGTGTGCCGACTCTGAGAACTTTCACTGCCGGGCCGGGGATTCCCGTGCGCAGTCACCCGCAACACCCGCCGCATATCGATGCGCTTCGCCTGAAGCGCGGCATACTCCTTGGAAATCAACCCAAGCGGAACTTCGACAAAATCCGGATCTCCAAGCCAATAGGCTCGATCGGCAAACGCAAGTTTCATTGCTTCGGCGATAACGTGGATGGCGTCCGGCGAGTTCGCCCCCATTTCCTTCAGATTAAACTTCTCCAGCACATTGAGAATTTGAGCGACATGAATGCCGCCCGAACTAGGCGGAGGGAACCCGGTGATCTTGTATCCGCGGTATTCGGTCTCGATTGGTTCACGGAATCGGATCTCATAACGGGCAAAATCATCTTCTGTCAGAAGCCCGCCATGACCTCTCATCCAAACGCCTGTCTTCTCGGCAAATTCTCCGGAATAGAACCAAGAAATCCCATGTTCCGCGATTGATCGGTAGGTTTTGGCGAGGTCGGGCTGCCGCAACCAGCCGCCAGCGCCGGGAACGGAGCCGTCCTGATTCAGAAAAATGGCACGCGCGCTCTCAAACAAGCTTAGTTCGGAAGCGGCTGAGAGGAGGCGTTCGGCGTACGTGTCGTCAATCCTGAACCCGTCTTCCGCAATTCTGGCGGCGTATCGAAGGTGCTCTTTCAATGAGAGTTTCCCATATCGACGGCAGGCCGAGTCATAAGTCATCAAAGATCCAGGAACTCCCGAGGCCAGCGCTCCCAATTGGCTCAATTCCGGCACCCACTTCCCGTCCCGGACATACATGTCCCGCGAGGCCGCCATCGGGGCACACTCCCGTCCATCAATAGTGACGATCTCGCCACCAGCCAGGCGCGCCACGAAGAAACACCCGCCGCCAATACCCGAGTTAAATCCGTCCACAACACCGAGCGTCAACGCGGCAGCCACCGCCGCGTCGATGGCATTGCCTCCTCTTCGGAACGCCTCGATCCCCGCCGCCGAGGCGAGCGGATGCACGGTCGCGATCATGCCGCGCTCGCCGCGTTCCAGATCGGCACTGGCACAAACAAACGCTGCGACGGCAACGAATGCGATGCGAATTAGAAAAACAGGAAGGTTGCGAGCGAATGGCAATGTACTCATGACGATTGAGCTACAAGAATCCAGACAGATCCGACGCGCGTCAAGATAATGGGTGTGATTTGACAGTGCGCCCTTTTTCTTGCGAGGATACCGGCGAACAATCAAGAAACCATGCGTATTAGGTTTACTGGCATTTCGCAGATGCTGCGGATCACAGATCCGCGCTCCGGAGCGCGCCTCTGTGAGGCGCAGCACCTCCTATCAGTGCGAACGTCAATAAACCGAGCCGGCATGCAAGAAACCGTCCATACCGATGCAAAAAATGATTTTCTCCATTATCGCAGGTCCTTCGAGTCGAAACCTGCGAGGTTTGACCACGTTCCTGGCGCTCGTGTTTTTGGCCGGCGGATGCGCGACCGTTTCCGACAACTCGGCGCAATTCACATTAGTCCCCAAATGGGGACGCTTTGAGCAGACATTCCGCAGCGGCAAAACTTATGACAATCCGCTTCAAGACACCCAGCTTCGCGTCGTATTCACGGCACCCTCGGGCCAAAGCCGCTTGATCTTCGGGTTTTGGGACGGAGACCGAACGTGGAAAGTCCGCTTTTCTCCAAACGAAGTTGGCAAATGGCACTATTCGACTTCCTGCTTTGATACGGAAAACGAAGGTCTGAACAATCAATCCGGGACTTTCGTCTGCACCGCCGCGACAGGAAAAACCGTGTTCGACAAACACGGTCCCGTCGGAATCTCCAGGGATCACCGCCACCTCGCGCACGCGGACGGCACACCCTTTTTCTGGCTGGCAGACACGGCGTGGAATGGTGCGCTTCTTTCAACACCTGCGGATTGGAACTACTATCTGACACGCCGCAAACTACAGCGCTTCACGGCCGTGCAATGGGTCGCCACACAATGGCGGGCAGCTCCGATGGGAGACCTAACCGGTAAACCGGCCTTCTCCGGTGACGACCGGATCGCGGTCAATCCCGAGTACTTTCGACGTCTGGATGGGAAATTGGATGCGTTAAATGGTGCGGGATTGCTCGGCGTCCCCGTGCTTCTTTGGGCTATCGGAGGCGGCTCGCATCCGGAGATCAACCCCGGATTTTCTCTCCAGGAAGATCAAGCAATTTTACTGGCGCGTTATATGGTTGCACGATGGGGCGCCAACGATGTGGTTTGGTTCCTTGCCGGAGATGGAGACTACCGCGGCGTTAAAGCGGAGCGCTGGAAACGAATCGGACGCGCGGTTTTCGGGGATGAACCGCATGCCCCTGTAACACTGCATCCGGGGGGCATGCACTGGATTCTCGGCGAGTTTCGCAACGAGAATTGGTTTGATTTCTTGGGTTTTCAAAGCGGGCACGGTGATGATGCGCGGACCCTTACCTGGATGGTTTCTGGGCCGCCTTCGACGGATTGGCAAATGGATTCTCCACGCCCCTTCATTAATCTGGAACCTCCCTACGAAAACCACATCGCGTATCAATCGAAATCACCAATCAGCTCGCACACCGTTCGCCGAGCCGTTTATTGGAGCCTCCTCAACTCGCCGACCGCGGGCGTCACGTATGGTGGGCACGGCGTTTGGGGATGGGATGACGGAAAAACGCCGCCGACCGATCACGCGAATTCGGGCATTCCGCTTCCATGGAGGGAGGCTCTCGAAATGCCCGGTGCAACACAAATGACTCACGTTTCCAGCTTTTTTACCGCGATCGACTACTGGCGACTGAAGCCGTCTCCGGAAGTTTTGGCGGTGCAACCGGGCAAGGAAGATCCGAAACGGCACATCGCAGCGGCTAGTTCACGCCAGGGGGATCTGGTCGTGATCTACGTTCCGGAAGACAGAAACGTCAGCATTCTCCAGAGCGCCCTTCCAAAAAACTTCTCCGCCAGTTGGTACAACCCGCGCACAGGTCAACCGGAGCAGGTGGCCGCGTTGATGAACGACCGGTCCATTGATTTTGCTACCCCCTCTGAAGGTGACTGGCTCCTTCTTTTGACTGGAGGCGCCCGCTAGAATTTCCTCAGGGAGGAAAAGCGGTAAGATCTCTGTGCGCCTCCAAACGATGAATCTGAAGCATCACATCGGAAGAAATCTCCTCATAAATCTCTCGCAATCGGGATTTTGAACACTGCTTCGCCTCGGTTCGAAGATCTTCATAAAGTAGTGGCTCTCCAAACTTGATGGAAACTCGGAACGGACGCGGGATCCCA
Organism: Verrucomicrobiota bacterium; assembly: GCA_027623095.1. Classification (GTDB taxonomy): domain Bacteria; phylum Verrucomicrobiota; class Verrucomicrobiia; order Limisphaerales; family SIBE01; genus JAIPJX01. The sequence continues at coordinate 6,242 of JAQBVM010000212.1, read as the reverse complement.
TGATTGCGTCCGAACGCCTCGAACGTTCCGAAAATTCGGACCGGCACCACGGGCGCGCTCGATTTGACCACGATCAAACCGACCCCGGAGCGCGCTGCCTGCAATTGGCCGTCTGGAGTGCGCGTTCCCTCGGGGAAAAGGATAATCCCGCCGCCGACAAGAAGCCGGTCCAGAATGATTCGCAAACCCTTCGCTCCCCCACCCTCGCGGTCAACCGGGACGGCGTTCCACCGATTCAAAACCGTCCGAACCACAGGGAATCGAAACAACGACTCACGCGCCAAATAATTGATCGGTCTCCGTATTGCCACGCCCACTAGTGGTGGATCGAGAAAGCTCGCGTGGTTCGCCGCCAGAATGACTGCGCCTTGGTGTGGAACTCGCTCCGGATTAAAGACACGCCACCGGAAATAGGTGGCGAATACGATCCGAAAAAACTGCCATCCCGCGAAATAAGTCGGACTCATTCCTTTGCCGGCAATCGTTTGTGAATCTCATCGAGAATCATCTGGCTGGTCCGCTCGGGGGTCAGTCCCGAGTTATTCACCACCACCGCTCCGAGTGGAATCATCAACGGGGCCGCGGCTCTCTGACTGTCGTGCGCGTCCCGAGCCGCCAGATTCTCCTCAATTCCATCGGCTGCCCGGCGCGCGGAACGCTCATCCAAAGACGCGTCCAAATAAAACTTGTAGTCCGTTTCCGGAAAAACATTCGATCCGATATCCCGGCCTTCCATAACCAAGTTTCCGAATCGAACGCACTCGCGCTGCTTTTTCTTCATCCAATCACGCACTTTCGGCACGGCGGCCACTTGAGGAACGGCTCTGCTGACCTCAGCGGTTCGTATCTCTCGTTCCGGGAAATAACCGTCCACCAAGAGCCGGATATGGGTATCGACGCACTCCAGCGAAGCTCGCCACTTTCGGCAAGCTGCAAACACTGCTTTAGGGTCCGAGACGTCCACCTGACTCCGCTGGCAATACCAGGCAAGAGTGCGATACATCGCGCCAGTATCCACATAGAAAAATCCCAGCGCCTTCGCGATCCGCTTCGCGTTGGTGCTCTTTCCGCTCGCGCTCGTCCCGTCAATGGCAATGACGATCGGGTTGGCCATAAGTCAAGCAATCATTGGAAGACTCGATTCAGCGCAATCTGCGCCTATGCACTCATTTTGGTGGGGCGACACTCCGTGGAGCCCTGCTCGAACCTCGGAGCATTCAATCAGCGAATAGAGCTTCGTCACGCAGTCGCTCTCCATTCGACACGTCCAGAATTACAGCGCCCAGCCCATGCGGCGGAGGCGCGCTCAGTTTCTGAAAAAAATTCGGGAACGTCTTTGTCACGCATGCAGGATTCTTGATTCTGATTCCCGGTACTTTCAATCCCAGAATTGAAAAACACATCGCCATCCGATGATCGTTGTAAGTCTCGATTTCCGCGCCATGGAGTTGTGACGGATCCACAATCAATGTGTTCCCCTCTTCCGTGACATTCGCGCCACACCGCGACAGTTCCGTCCGAAGAGCAGCCACACGTTCGCATTCCTGAACACGCAGCCGGCCCAGATCTTCGAAACGGGTCTGCCGGTCCGCGAATGGCGCCAGCACAACGGCCGTCATAATGCTATCCCCCAAATCTTTCCGGCGCGAAACGGTCGGAGGCAGGGGAAGAAACCGCGTGAATTCAGAGTCGATCTGCCAGCCCGATTCGGGCCAATGCAACACGGAAACAGACGGCGCGCGGGACGTGCCAAGAAGCCAGCCTGCCGCCCAAAAATAGCTCCCACCCGACGCGTCCGGCTCGATCTGAACTGCCCCGTCGCAACCGGTAAACGAGTCCACAAGCTGTTGCGTCATGGTGACGTAAGGAGCCTCCGCAGAGCTTTCGCCCTCAATCTCGACCCGCCACCCCGCGACCCGCGCGCAAAGAAGAAGCGCCGACGCAAATTGAGAACTTTCGTCGATGCTCACTCGGCATGAGCCCCCGTTGGGTCCGTCGCCATGAATTACCGCCGGAAGGCGATCGTTAGTCGAATCCACTCTGTATCCCAATTCCCGCAACGCGCTGAAAAGTGCCGATTGAGGGCGTTCATGCATGCGCGGCACCCCGTGAAGCCTGAACACGCCCTTGCCAAGACAGACAAATGCCGAGAGAAATCGCGCCGCAGTCCCGGCATTTCCAACGAATAAATCGACCGGAACTTCTTCCGTTCCAATCCTCGGAATCACCCCGCCCAAACCTTCGATCGTGATCGTTCGATTGCACGAATCGCTCGGTTCGGAAGAAACGCGAACAGAAAAGCCCAATGTCTGGAGCGCCTCCACCATAACTTGAGTATCCTCGCTCCATAGCGCTCCGCGCAACGCGCTTGTTCCTTCTCGAAGGGCGCCAAGTATAAGCGCTCGATTTGTAATGCTTTTCGAGCCAGGAACGGTCACCTCCGCGCGAACCGGCCCGCCAAGAGGCACAACTTCAATGAGCGGCGGCAGCATTCCTATTCCGGAGACGGGGAGGCATCCTTTGCGCGCCATTCGTCGCGACGCTGCTTTGCCGTGGCGAAGAATTCTTCGATGGTCTTGCCATCGCCGTTTTCAACCGCAAACTGGAATTCACGAAGATCCTCAATGAAGACTCCCAAGACGCGCGAAAGGTTCTTCCCGTTTGCCAGAGCGATATCGCGCCACATTTCGGGTGATCCCGAGGCAACGCGCGTCGTGTCGCGAAAACCGGTGGCGCACATGATAGATTGCTCCTTCGGATGCACAGGGCTGAGCACGTAGTTGGCCAGTTCCGCCGCGACAATGTGCGGCAAGTGGCTGGAACGGCTTACGAGAGCGTCATGCATCTCGGGCGTCATCCGAATTGGCCTCGATCCCAGCGCGGCCCAAAGCTCCTCGATTTTTCGCACTGCCTCTTCTGAGGACGTTTTTGTCGGTGTTACCGCGCAAACCGCGTTCACGAAAAGGTCCGGGCGAGCCGAGCGCGCGCCCATCTGCTCAGCCCCAGCCATTGGATGAGAGCCCACAAATTCGGCGCCAACTTTCCGAATCATTGAATCCAGTTCTTGAATCACCAAACCTTTGACACTTCCTACATCGGTGACGAGCGCGCCCTTCGCCAGCGACCCCACCATTTGCTCGGCCAAAGCGCGCATCTGCGCGATGGGTGTGCAGATGATCACAAGATCACTTCCGCGCACAGCCCCGCAGATATCCTGCGTCACAGTATCCGCCACACCCAGCGATTGGCATTCTGTCACACTCTCCGCGCGCCGGACGTATCCCGCCACTTGCTTCGCCAAACCGCGCTTTTTGATCGCGAGGCCCAGTGAACCGCCCAACAATCCAACGCCAACAATCGTGACTTTCTGCCAATTCATGTGATGCCGCGATTAAAGCGATCCGTGGACGCGGCGGCAAGAGTGAACGAGGAGCATCGCGTTCTCTTCATAAACCTCGACCGCTGTGTCGCTCCACAATGGAAGGTTCATGGCCGCAATCCGCACCCAATTCTTGGAGGTCTGCCCTACCCATGAACTACAATTCCCGGTAGGACAAGTTTATGTCGTATGTGCGACAGAAAACTGTCCAGGCAGTTCATGGCCCCGATTTGCCTCCAAATCTTGGATGTTTTTAAGTGCCCATGAACCAAATCTCTCCCCCGGTCACGAGGCGTTGCCGCGCAGCAGCACAGCCCCAAAGTCAAAAGGAAGATCATTGTTCTGCTTCCCTCACGCGTTCGAGAATAACCTCGGCAAGCGATGGCTCCGTTCCCACGCTTCCCGAGTACCAAACCATCTTGCCCTTTCGTTCGGTCGGATTCCTCCAAGTCCCCAGACTTCCTGCAAGCCGGCTGCGTACGTTCTTCTCCGATTCACCGAGCATTATTGGAATATCCTCCCGGCTATGAAGGCCATCGCTGATGAAGAATGGCACCACGACCAAATTGCGCGCATCGGTCATCCCAAAACAGTCGCTAATCTTAGGCTCTTCCTCCATGAAAACCGCATGTGCCTCAAAAAATGTCCGCATGGATCGGATTGCTTCGACCTGATATTCCACAGCTCGGCGAGAGTTCTCGTTCCTTTCCGTTCCGTGCCCGGCAATGAAGAGAGCCATTTGATCCGGCTTCGGAGCCCTTGGAAACGGATGTTTCTCCACAACACCCAAGGCTCGCGCCAAAACAATTCGCACCATGCTTTCATGTGTGCCCGCTGGTGCGCAGTAATGCCAGGTCTGGCTTCCTCTCGTCTGCTTCCTGCAAAAGCTCGCCTGTTCTGGCTGTCGAAAACCCAATTCCAGCGGGATCGCCTCCTCGGTAAAGTAACCTTCAGAGATAAAAAGTGGGGCGAAAAATGCGCGGCGCGAAGCGGCATTGCGCGCGACCTCCGCAATATAGGGCTCCTGCTTCCAAAACGCTTCGAGAACCTCGGCGAAAATCCCTCGGCGCCTCAGTTCCGCCGCATGCTGATAAACCGGCGCGGCGGATTCCGCGTTTCGAGTTGACCCGTGCCCAATTATAATCAGCGACGCATCCGAGAAATCGCCGGTTTTAGCGCAAGGTTTAGTGGTTGACAGCATGTGACATAAAGTCGAACCCCTTTATCACTACCATGCCGGTTCCCGTCCGGCCGCCGCAACGAACGGCTTCAATTCGGTCATTAGCTTTCCAAAAGATTCCAAAGTCAATTGCTGCGCACCGTCGCTCCAAGCTTTGGACGGATCAGGATGCACCTCAATCAACAGGGCGTCCGCGCCCATGGCCACAGCTCCTTTGCACATCGCCTGGACTAGATCCGCGCGCCCGGCTCCCTGGCTCGGATCGATCACGATCGGGCAATGAGACTCCTGCTTGATGATCGGAACGGCGGACAAATCCAGCGTATTGCGAGTGTAGGTTTCGAACGTCCGGATTCCACGTTCGCAGAACATGAGATTCGGGTTTTCATTGGCCAGTACGTACTCGCCCGCAAGAAGCCACTCCTCAATCTTCATGGAGAGCCCGCGTTTGAGCAGAACCGGCTTCCCGGTCTTCGCAGCCGCAATGAGCAGTTGGAAATTCTGTGCGTTTCGCGTTCCGATCTGAAGAATGTCCGCATACTCAGCGACCATCTCCGCATGGTCCTGTGACAGCAGTTCTGTAATAATTGGCAATCCTGTCTCTTTGCGCGCTTTCGCCAGAAGTTTGAGCCCTTTCTCACCCAATCCCTGAAATTCATAGGGCGAGGTCCGCGGCTTGAAGGCGCCGCCACGCAAGATCGTGGCACCCGCCTTTTTCACCGCGTGCGCCGTGGTCATCAATTGTTTCTCATCCTCGACCGAGCACGGTCCGGCCATGACGTGGACCCGTTTCCCACCGATAGATAGCCCACGGACACGGGCGACAGAATTCCCCGTGTGCGCTTCGCGGCTGACGAGCTTGTACCGCTTCTGCACAGGCATCACCTGCTCCACCTGCGGCCAAGCCGTCAGTGGTTCCAACGTATGATGGGTAAGTTCGTCCCCGATTGCGCCGATCACGGTTCGTTCGACTCCCCGCATCGTGTGCGGCGTGTAACCCAGCTTGCGAATCTCCTTGAGAACGGCGTTCTCTTCTTTCTTGGTAATGTTAGGTCTTAATACAACAATCATAGTGTTCTGGAGTTATCGCGCCGTGGCTAAAAACAAAAAAGCCGCAGGCGATCACCTGCGGCACGGGTTTAGTCTCTCTCTAGAGCAGCCCGCAACGCAGGTGAACACGGCTAAAGTAACAAGCCCTATCACACACGTTGCCAAACATACGGATGCTCACCAAATTCATTCGGGCGACAAACTATCAAAGCCCAGAGTCGCGTCAATATCCGACTTGCGCACCTGGTGTGGCGATACTCTGTAGAGCCCTGATATCTCCTTGGATTGTCCGGCTTGCCCGAAAATTGGGTTCTGGGAACAGAGGGTTTCCGGATGCCTTGGTGTTTCCATTGCGACTTCTTTTTCAGTTTGATCCATTCAAGGATTGATCAGGGCTCTACAGAGTATCGCCCCACCATCATTGGTTCTTGGTCTCGATTCGCGTCAAAATTTGGAGGTTCTCACTCTTGGGACCAAGAGCATTCACCTAACATTCGAAACCCAACAACATATTATCAGTAGCAATATTTCCATGACGTCTAGGCCCCTCGTTACGCCGCCACACCGCCGCGCGCCAAAACTAACTGTTACCCAGGAGAGGAGATCGTTGCGCCAAAAGGGGTGTTACCCAAT
>JAQBVM010000211.1 GCA_027623095.1 Verrucomicrobiota bacterium | reverse complement strand
TTTCTGTATCCTGATTGGTTGATCGGGCTCTTTTCATAACGGTGGGGCGACAGTCTCTGGAGCCCTGCTCAACCTCGAAGCGAAGATCTGAAACCCAAAGGCGCAGTGGAAACACGGATGCGCCAACCTGTCCGGCGGTTCCAGTGCTCCATATTTGCACGGTCTGTCCCGCGAGGGAAAATTAGGGCTCCAGGGACTGTCGCCCCACCATGATCTCCGACAACCGACCTCATTCGGAGATGCGCCCGCGGGGCACGGGCGAATCCGAATGAGGACAAGATGTTCCATATGGACCATTGCCAACATGAAAAGCATCCGCTGCTGAAGAATTTGACGAGACTTCGATGAACGCGGCAGCGTCTTGGACTGCGGTGACGAGCGTAGCGATTCACCGCTTTCGCGTCGGCGAGTCCGACGGCCCGAGAGAGTTCCGGACGCCTTGGTTCCATGTCAAAAGCGGCAACTGCGCAGGCTCCGTTGCCGCATTCCAAAACCTGCCGGAAGATTTGGCAGAACCCCGAGTTTCCTTGCGAATGGCCCGAGAATTGATCACCCCACGCACTTCGCAGATGACACGGAAGAAGGACCAAGTTGCATCGAGTCGCAATTCGTGTCCTCCTCCTTCCGTATGTTCGGAGTATTCCGTGGTCTCTCAATCCCTCATTCGGTTGCGGCTCCGCTGCTCCGTGTTTTCCGTGGTCGCAAACAGATTTAGTCGGAACCGAGGAAAGTTGCATGGCGCACTCGCTCATTGTCAAGACGGGCTAAGCCTTGAGCACTTCAATAAACGCCTCCTGAGGGATTTGAACCGAGCCGAACGATTTCATTCGCTTTTTCCCTTCTTTCTGTTTTTCAAGCAGTTTTCGTTTGCGCGTGATATCCCCGCCATAACATTTCGCGGTCACGTCTTTCCGCAACGCACTGACCGTTTCGCGGGCAACAAATCTTCCGCCGATTGCGGCTTGGATGGCAACACCGTATTGCTGGCGCGGAATGACCTCTTTGAGCTTTGCAGCGAGAGAGCGCCCTCGGGCAGGCGCTTTGTCGCGATGCACAATGCACGAGAACGCATCGACCGATTCACCGTTGACCAACATATCAAGCTTGACCATTTGGGAAACCGCGTAGCCGTCGTGTTCATAGTCCATCGAGCCGTAGCCGCGGGTCATGCTCTTGATGCGATCGTGGAAATCGATCAGGATTTCCCCCAATGGCAGCCGCGTCGTCATCATCACCCTCCGGGTATCGAGCGTCTCGGTGTGATCGAAGGCGCCCCTCTTTTCCGCGATGAGCGCCATCATATCACCGATATGTTCGTTGGGGCATATGATGAATGCTTTCACCATCGGTTCTTCGATTGTTTCAATGAAATTCGGTTCCGGCAAATAGGCCGGGTTATCCACGTCCTTGACTTCTCCATTTGTCAAGGTCACGCGGTAGATCACGCTCGGGTAAGTGGCAATGATATCCATCCCGTATTCACGGCGCAGCCGTTCCTGAACGATCTCCAGATGAAGCAAGCCAAGGAACCCGCATCGAAATCCGAAACCGAGCGCCACCGATGTTTCTTGCTGAAAAACAAATGCGGAATCGTTCAACTGAAGCTTTTCCAGGTTTGCCTTCAGGTGTTCGTAATCGCTGGTGTTGATCGGGTAAATGCCGCTAAACACCATCGGATGAATCTCCTTGAAACCGGGCAGCGGCGGACTCGGATACCGCGAGTCGGTCAGTGTGTCCCCCATTTTCACATCCTTAGGGCTCTTGATATTCGCGGTAAAAAAACCGGTCTCTCCCGTCTCCAATTTCTCCCGAGCGTATGGCTTGGGATTAAAACTGCCGACCTCCTTAATCTCGACGTTTCTGCCGGAGTGCAGCAATTTGACCACGATTCCAGCCTTCAATTCGCCCCCAAACACACGCACATGCGACACCACGCCTTTGTAGGTGTCAAAATAGGAATCAAACACCAATGCTTGAAGCGACCTCTCGGTCGATGGCTTTGGCGGCGGCACCCGCTCGATAATTGCCTCCAGGATCTCATCGATTCCAATCCCTTCTTTGGCGCTGGCGAGGATTGCCAGTTCACGCGGGATCGCCAAGATCTCTTCCAGTTGCGTCTTCGTCTGCTCGACATCGGCATGGGGCAGATCGATTTTGTTGATAATAGGGATGATTTCGAGGTTCTGCTTCATCGCCAAGTGGACATTCGCGACCGTCTGCGCCTCCACACCTTGCGCGGCGTCCACAATCACAAGCGCGCCCTCGCAAGCGCTCAAGCTTCTTGAAACTTCGTATGAAAAATCGACATGCCCTGGAGTATCGATCAAATTTAATTCGTAAACTTCCCCGTTCCTCGCCGTGTAATACATTGTCACGGGGTGGGCCTTGATCGTGATCCCTCGCTCGCGCTCCAGATCCATCGAATCGAGCAATTGCTCCTGCATATCCCGCGTGGCAATCGTCCCTGTGCGATGCAAGAGCCGATCCGACAACGTGGTTTTCCCGTGATCAATGTGAGCAATAATGCTGAAATTTCGAATATGCGCGGCGTCCATTAATTTTCTTTCCGCGACACGATAGCTGCGGTTCATCCGAAGAAAAGGGAAAACCGAATACCACTGCGGCCGCACAGATCCGCGCTCCAAAGCGCGCCTCCGTCAGACGCAGCAGTTCAGGGGGGTCAAGCGCGTTCCTCGTCTTGTGGGGAGGGTGAGACTCCTGTCGAACCCATTCTTGGCGGAGTTCCTTATCCAAAAAGCGCATCGATCGGTTTCCCAAGGCCGTTTGGAGTTACGTGGAAACTGCGTCCATTTTCCATAAACGCCCTGTCGGCGGGCACACCGAGCGACTTCAGGATGGTCGCATAAACGTCCTCCAGAGTGACGGGGTTTTCCACCGGCGCCATCGGATGGCGGTCAGCCGTTTTACCGTACGCGAACCCCTTCCTAAAACCACCGCCATAGAAGAGCATCGAGCCACAATCGCCAAAGTGACGATGAAATCCATACATCGATTCATTCAGGACAACGAGGTTCTCTCCCGTTGGGTTTCCTTCTCGTGTCTCGGGTTCTTCCGATTCAATTGCTTGATAGGAAACGGTCCGGCCGAATTCCGAAGCGACCGCTACAATTGTTCGATCCAGCAGACCCGCTTTTTCCAAATCGCGGATGAGCCGGGCCATCGGACGATCAATCTGGCGCTTCATTTCCGCGATACGAACACTGCCATTTTCGTGCGTGTCGAATCCTTTGCGCCTTGCAAATGGATACTCCACCTGAACAAACCGCGCGCCGCTCTCAACCAATCGGCGTGCCAAAAGCAAACCGTGGCCAAAGCGGACTCCATGGAAGTACGACTTATCAAAAAGCACGCTCTGCGAGATTTCCGGTTCGTAATCGCGAACGGTTTCCGGCGGCTCGTCGGTCAAATACTGCATCGCCTTCGCCGCGGGCGAATCCATCAATCTTCGCGCATCGGTCATTGATTCAAGAAACTCGGCAACCACTGCCGATTCCCGGAATTCCGGCGCGGCCAAAGCACTTATTCCATGCAGATAACTCAAACGGCGATCAGACCTCACACTACCTGCTCCACCAACGGGCGCGAAAAGGGACGCTGCGTTTCGTGGATCGGAAATCAGGATCGGCGCATACTGCGAACCGTAAAATCCGGCACCGATCGATTCGTGAACAAACCGAGACTCCCAATCGCTGACCGTCGCATCCCGGCCGATATAAAAATAGGGTGGCACTCCAGCTAATCTGGATCCCAATGTCCGCGCGATAATCGCGCCGAGGCTCGGAGCTTTGACCGCCGGTGGGAATTCGTAACCCGTCATCATTCGATATTGAGCTCGGAGGTGGTCAACCCCGCTTCGAGCTCCACCCACCACGGTTCTCAAAATCGTACCCCGGTCCATCACAGCGGCCAAATGATCAAGTCCCTTCGCCAGAGTGACTCCGTCCGCAGCTGTTGGCATTGATCCACACGTGCTCAGAAGTTCACTCCCCTTCATTCCCGCTCGGAACGGTGTATGCGGCTTCGGATCCCACATGTCCGCCTGAGCGATTCCGCCCGGAAGCCAAATGAGAATCATCGAGTCTGCTTTTGTCGCCAAGGCCGGCGCCTGGGTAACTGCCGCCGCCGCAAACGATGACCCTCGCTGGGCACAAACTGCGCCAGTCGCCGCAAGGGCGCTCATTCCCAAGAACTGACGTCGATTGATCTTAGAATTCATATCAAGCATCAAAATCAACGAATGAACTGAAACTCCGGGCTTGAAAGCAGCGCCCACAAGACGTCTAGAAGCGGTTCCTCCGGCGGAACATTTCGCACACGGATTACGCCTGCTTTGTCCCAATAAACAGTGCCGTCGAGCTGATCAAACGACCAGCCCGCGATTGAGCTGCCTCCTTTGATTCCAACGTCGCGCACCGGCACTTTAAGCATGACCCATTCCCCGGCTTTCGGCAGCGGCCCCATGCGCATTCGCCCAGGCGAAGCATCCTGGCCAAGCCGGATCAGATTCTCACCCCAATAGGCTCGATGTTCCCAACTCCCGTCATTCCATTGCATCATGATCTCCCTCGGCAAATCACTCGGCTCGAGAAAGACGTGCGCGAAAAGGACATCGTCCGAGTTCACCGCGAGAGACGGATTCGCTTCCGAAAAATAGTGCTGCCGTTGAATGCCGGCTCCCACCTGCGTATGAGAGCGGCGTCCGCTCAGCACGGGAAATTCAGGTGTGGAAACCCAGTTCCAGGATTCCGCCCCAGCGCTGCCGGAGACGATGCCTCCTTGCGGCAAGTCGTCATCCAGCCAGGTCGCCATTTCGGAACTTGCCGTCTTGAATTCCCCCGAGAAAGTCGCTTCCAGAAACTCAATTCCAACCCGGCGTTCCTCATTGGTTGGTGGGCGCGTCAGAACGGTCCAATAGAATTCCTCCACTGCCCGCCCGCTGTTCTTCTCCTTTGCTAATCTCTGAATCATCGGCGTCTCCGAAATCATTTGCCAATAGTCCGTACCATACAAAAAAACCATCGCTCCAACAGTTCCCTTGGCATCCGGTCTGATGGGGCTCAACGGCTCGCGCCACGACGGATAACCCAGAGCGCGCCGCAAGGGAGTGGTTCGAGTATCCGAATAGGCTCTGCCGGATGCGCCGAGTTGTTGATCGGTCACAATGCGAATACTATCGAGAATCTGTTCAGCAGAAAGGCGTCGAAGCGCCGGAGATTGATAGAACCGTGGAGCCTCCGAATGTTCGGAGTCGAATCGGTCCGCTAATTTGGAATCATACGGCAACTGATATGTCCGGCTGCTGACGATTCGGCGAATTGCGTGCTTGAGATCGAATCCGTGCCGTATCAGATCGTCCGCCATCCATTCCAAAAGCTCGGAATGAAAAACGGAGTGATCAGCACGGGCGTCATTGCACGGTTCGATTAATCCGAGACCAAAAAACTGTTTCCAGAGGCGATTGATGATCGTCTTGGCGAAACGCGGGTTCGCCGGGTCCACAACGAGCTGAGCCAAGCGGCGCAAACGCACTTCCCGCCCGGGAGGAGCCGCCGTCGGAGCTCCCGGGATCTCGAACGGAAACGCGGCCGGAATCGTCGATCCACCGCTTTTTCCCGCAATCGATGATTTCAAATCTCGATCTGTAAAGAAGCCCGCAAAAGCCAGGAACCTCTCGTTGGACCACTCCGAATTCTCCGGATCATCATGGCAGATCGCGCAATTCACGTTCACACCCAAAAACACTTGTGCTGCATTGGCAGCCGCGTGAATCGCATCCGCGTCCCGCCGAGAGCTCTCCAGTTCCGAAACCGCGCGCCTGTTACTCCCAAACAGATCTCCGGCATTTCGGTGGGCGGGCATCGACGGATCCAAGAACTGCGAGATCAGCAAATCGTACGGTCTATTCTCGACAAGGCCTTGGAATATCCAATCTCGGTAATCGCCGGAACGCGGAATCCCGCCCGCTCCGGAAACAGATTCATTGGCAAGCAAATCCAGCCACATCGAGGACCAATGAGCCGCGTAGGCTTCGTTTCGATTCAATAGTTCCTCGACGAGTTTGGCTCGTTTGCCCTCGGAGGAATCGCCGAGAAATCCCTTTGCTTCTTCAACTGTCGGAATAACTCCAATCAGGTCCAAATAGACCCGGCGAAGAAAAGTCGAGTCATCGCAAACCTCGGGAGGCTTCAGAGCCGAGGGCAGCCCAGATTTCCTCCACTTCGAAGCGATGAATTGATCAATTGGGTTGAGAACCGGGGAATCCACCTGCGGTGGAATCGGAGGCGGCGCCAGCCACGCAATCCGCAACTCGCGGCGTGCTTTCAACAGCTCCTCCTCAGTCCCCTCAAATAACAACGCGTTGAACACGGAAAGAGAATTAGGATCTTTCGTCAAAACGTTGAGCAGGTTCGTTTCGACAGAAGCAGCTGGACGAACCGTTGCGATCGATGTCAATCCTGTCTTCGAGCCCGAATACCGGAACTCTGCCTCTAAAACATTAGGTTCCGCATCCGCCGCGCGCAAAATGCCAAGAAAAGCTAATGACAGCGCTACCGTGGCGCCGATCAGTAATCGTCCGTATCGCGGATTGAAACCCCGAACAATTGGCGGTGGGGCGACACTCCGTGGAGCCCTGACCTTCCCTTGCGCTCGAATCCAGTCAGGGCTCGACAGAGTCTCGCCCCGAGGTTCACGGAGAGGGAAAACCTTCACGAGATGAATGCGAATCGGGGGCATGAACGACGAACGTTCAACGTTGAACACCCAACTTTGAACGTTCATTACAGGTTGAACGTTGGATGTTGAAAGTTGAGCGTTTTCTTCGGTTACCCCAAAAATGGGAGAGTGAGGCTCCCGCCGAACCCTGGGATCCTCGCAAGAATGGGTTCGACAGGAGTCTCCCCCCCCCAGGCAGAACAAGGAACGTCCTTGCTTCGGTGTTTTCATCCGAAGCGGTGTCCTTTTTGGACGGGGGATTCCTGGGTATAAAAGATAAAACTAACAGAATGAAACAAATCCTGTTCATCGCCGAGACCTTAATGATAAATAATTCTTGATAGAAAGCCGAAACTTTGGGTTGTCAAAGGGTTTTCGATCCGGCGTCATTGTGTCGCTCATGAATCACCGAATCCTCACAACCGTTGTGGGCAGCTACCCGATTCCCGACTGGCTCGCGGCGCTGCCGAGTGAACAAGCGCTAACCGACGCGACCAGCGTCGTGTTCAAAACACAGGAACTGGCGGGGATCGACCTGGTCGCCGACGGCGAACTTTACAGGTTCGACGTGAACCATCCGGAAACGAACGGCATGATTGATTATTTCATACGCCCACTGGGTGGAATGCGCACCCAGTTGGGAAGGTCTGATTCGGAGGAATTCGCGCGAATCGAGTCGATGCGCTTTCGCCAGCAGCCGGCCGGCGTTGTGGAAAAGCCTGTGACTGCCGGCACGCTCGATCTGGTGCGTGATTCGCAGAGGGCGCGCTCGTTGACGCGCCACCGGATGAAATTCACGATTACCGGACCGCATATGTTGAGCCGCACACTGCTCGACAAGCACTATCGAGATCCGGGAAAACTCGCCATGTCGATCGCGGACGTTTTCGCAGAACAGGTTCCGGAGATCGCCGCCGATGTTATCCAAATCGACGAAGCCAATATTACGGGTTCTCCTGACGATGCGGACTGGGCGGTTCCCGCAATTAACCGGGTGCTCGACGCTATTCCTTCGGAGCGCGGTCTGCACCTCTGTTTCGGGAACTATGGCGGTCAGACAATTCAGACAGGCACATGGAAGAAGCTTGTGAACGTAATCAATCGTCTCCATGTCGATCACGTCGTATTGGAACTTTCCAGACGCGCCACTGATGAGCTTGAGGCTCTGCGCGCGATCGACCCCAAGATTGCTCTCGGTATTGGAGTGATCGATATCAAAAGCACGATCGTTGAAACGGCGGATGAAGTGGCCCAAAGAATTGAGCGCGCCGAGCGAGTGCTCGGAGAGGGGCGGGTCCGTTACATTCACCCGGACTGTGGATTCTGGATGCTGAAACGCACAATTGCCGACCGCAAGATGCGCAGCCTGGTTCAAGGCCGCAACCGATACTTGGGGGCCTCTTGATCCTTCGGAGACATCGCATTGGCAATTTGCGAGGACGAACGTGAATAAAGACGTTGAACCAATGATGGTGGGGCGGCACTCTGTAGAGCCCTGCCCTTCTCTTGCGCTTGAATTCAGTCAGGGCTCGACAGAGTCTCGCCCCACCGAGGTTCGAGGGGAGCTGCCCTCAAACGATTTGCGCGAATTCCACGCGTAGATTCGATTCCCGAACACTCATTATTGGACCGGGCACATCGACATTCCCTAGATTTTTCGGAGCATGGCAGCAATATTCCAACAATCGGAGTTACAATGCCCAAGCTGGCGTTTGTTGAAGCAGTGGCAAGTGTTATGCTTGTTAAAATAAAGAATCTAGGAAAAGCTCGATGAATCGATTTTCATTTGTTCTCATGATTGGTAAACTCCACTCGACTCGTGACCGGATTAAGCGAAACATGCGTGGGACGGCTGGAATGCCCGTTAACAGGTCTGAACAATGAGTATGTCTGCCTCAGTTCAAGAACGTAAGCCTCTGAAAATGGTGGCGTGCGGCGGGTGCGGAGCGAAAGTCTTTATAGCGAGCGACATCGCTCCCTTGGCGACCACTCCCTGCAGCAAGTGCGAGTATCCATTGATGATGCCGCTTCGCCTGCGGCAATTCGAACTTCTGTCCCCGATCGCTTCAGGCGGCATGGGCACTGTTTACCGGGCCTTCGACACGACCTTGGAGAGAGAGGTAGCAGTCAAGCTCATGAAACGCGAACTCCTCGAAGACAGTCAGGCATTGGAAGGTTTTTACCGGGAAGCGCGCGCCTGTGCCGCCCTCAATCACACGAACATCATTCACATTTACACGTTCGACGAATTCGAGGGCCAGCTTTTCCTGGTCATGGAGTTGGCCGATCGCGGGAGTCTCGACGGACGCATCGAAAAAGAACAACGACTGCCAGAACTGGATGTGCTCGACATCGGAATCAAAGTAGCCTCGGCCTTGGACACCGCTCTCAAACACAATCTCCTTCATCGGGACATCAAGCCTGGCAACATTCTTTTCAACGCCGAAGGCGAACCGAAACTGGTCGATTTTGGCCTGGCGCGAAACACCGAGTCGGAAGCCGAAGAGGAAGCTATCTGGGGAACCCCTTACTACATTGCGCCGGAAAAGATCATGCGCGAGCGGGACGACTTCTTGTCGGATCTATACAGCCTTGCCGGAACCCTTTACCACGCGTTGACGGGTCACGTTCCATTCGAGGCGCCAAGTATCGACGAGGTCGTTGCGGCTCACATTCATACACCGTTAACGCCGCCCAACGTTGTCATCCCTGAAATCACAAATCCAACCAGTGACGCTTTGGTTCGATCAATGGCAAAGAGACCGGAAAACCGGTTTCAAAGTTACGACGAACTCGTCATGGCACTCACCGCCTCCCGAAGCCAATACCTGATTCACCATTTTCGGAATCAGGCGAGGACCGTACCCCAAACAGGCGAATCAGCGCCAGGCAAGAGGTGGTGGCGCAGGTAAAGAAAAAGCGGATCGCGTGCCCGCGATCCGCTCTGGCCTAAGTACTTGTTTAGGGTTGATCCCGGTGTCGGCGCAAATTGAACCCAAAACGCTACACGTCCGGGACAATGATTCCAGCAGATGCGCCGAATACGTTTTCAACTACTGATCGCTCTCCGAGTCTGCTTTCTGTTTTTTGCTCGATCGGACAGGTTTTTTTTCTTCTTCCGGTTTCGGTCCAAGCCGCAGTGAGACTACCTCCTCCCGGCCATCTGGATATCTTATGATCTGACCCCCGACGTCTTCACCCACAACAGCTTCGTCAAGAGACGAGTCTTTCCCACCTTTGACGACCTTTGCAGTGTCAATCAATCGCAGCGTCCGGTTTTTTGTCTTGCCCAGCAATGTGATGGACATGGACTCCTTATCGAATGAGTGAAGTTTCCCTCGAAACGGAATCTTCGTGACCTTCAGTTTCGCGGATGGATCTTTCGAGACCGATTCAGCGTCTTGCGCGCTGGCATTCACAACAGGTGAATGACTGAAGGTGAGAACGGCACAGATAACGACAATACGAATAATGTAACGAAACATACTTTCCTCCTTTGGTTGAGTGTTCCTCCGACGAAGGAATCTCATACAGGCAGATTATTTCGAAAGCAAGTATTTTCTCATTTTTTTCTCATTTTTTTACTTCAACTGTCGCGTTGACTAAAATGAGAAGACACCGGGACAAGAATGCTGATGGGGAGTTCGAATGTTGTAGTGCCTTCATCCTGGAAGGAATTTAAACCTTGCCATGCAATTCATCATTCGCGTAGCAACAGGCCTGTTGAAATGAAGTTTTTGACGATATTCTTATTACTGATGACTGTGCTCGCGCTCGGATGTCCGTCGATCGCGGGCGCCGAGGTGCCATCGGTTGCTCAGGGTGCCGTCCTGTCTGGTGAAGGGAAAAATGAGGCAGGGAGCCCGGGAACCGACAAGATCAGTGAACACGGTCTGGACGGTGCAACGCTCGGGCTATTTTGGATTCTTCCATTCGTCGGAATCCTTCTTTCGATCGCGCTTTTGCCTCTGATTTTACCGCATTTTTGGCATCACCATTTTGGGAAAGTGGCGCTGTTTTGGGCACTCTGCTTCCTTGTTCCGCACCTGATTCGAGACGGCTTAGCGACAACATTGTACGAGCTGTCGCACGTGTTTCTTCTGGAGTATCTGCCGTTCATCATCCTCCTTTTTTCACTGTTTACGATCGCGGGTGGGGTTCGATTGGCAGGGCGCTTGGCTGGCAGCCCGGCTGTGAACACGGTGATGCTTGCCATTGGCACGCTTGCCGCGAGTTTTATGGGAACAACAGGTGCGGCAATGCTGTTGATTCGGCCGTTTATTCGAGCGAACGAAGGACGCAAGCACCGCGTTCATTCCATCGTTTTCTTCATTTTCTTGGTTGCGAACGTGGGCGGTTCGCTCTCGCCGCTCGGAGATCCGCCACTGTTCCTTGGGTTTCTGAAGGGCGTTCATTTCTTCTGGCCAACGACTCATCTATTGGCTCCGATGCTTCTCGTTTCCATCGCGTTGCTGATCATCTTTTTCATTTGGGACTCCGTTTTGTTTCGGCGAGAGGGCGTTGAAGTTTCTTCGGCTGGTGAAGGCGAACCTATCCGGATCGAAGGAAAAGTGAATATCCTCCTCTTAGGTGGGGTGATGATGGCCGTACTGATGAGCGGCGTCTGGAAATCCGACTTCCATCTTCCGACGATCTTCGGGGTGCATGTCGAACTGCAGAATGTGACTCGGGATGTGCTGTTGTTGATTCTGGCCGGTCTCTCCTGGAAACTGACGCCTCAGCCGGGACGGATCGCAAACGGGTTTTCGTGGTTTCCAATCGTTGAGGTTGCGAAGCTCTTCGCAGGGATTTTTGTTACTATTATTCCTGCGATTGCGATTCTGCGGGCCGGCGAGAACGGTCAATTGGCGGGTTTGGTCCGTCTCGTGACGCGAGATGGCCAGCCGTTTGATGCGATGTATTTCTGGTTAACCGGGTTGCTTTCGAGCTTCCTGGATAATGCGCCGACTTACCTCGTATTCTTCAACACGGCTGGAGGGGACGCGCCTCAACTAATGGCGGACGTAACCACGCTTCTGGCAATCTCCGCCGGGGCGGTGTTCTTCGGTGCAAATACCTACATAGGAAATGCGCCGAATTTCATGGTCCGATCGATCGCCGAAGAGAGCGGTATCAAGATGCCAAGCTTTTTTGGCTATATGGTTTATTCGTTTGGAATCCTGACGCCACTGTTCGCGATCGTGACGCTGATTTGGTTTATCTGATCGCCGAGGCGCGAACAACAGCTTCGTCCGTATAGCGGTCTCGATTAATGGGCGATCAGAAGGGGCTTCTCCGCGCGCGCAATGAGGTCTTTGCACACACTTCCCAACATGAAATCCACGATCAATGTCTTGGAGTGGGCGCCCACCACGATCAAATCGGAACGTTCAGCAAACCCATTGGACATCGCCCGGCGAATGTCCATTCCCGTCCATTCTTTTCGAATCTTTTCGAATCCGTGGGCGTTTAGGTAAGCCTCAACTTGATCCAGCAAGAATCGGCCCTTTATCGAATCTGGACATGCTGTCAAAACCGTAACTTCCGCAGTGGCGGGAGTGAAGAGATTTGCGAATTGATGAAGAGAACGGACGGATGCGACGCTCCCGTTAAATGCAAGGAGAACCTTGAAGGGGCGGTCGAGAGGTTTCCATCCTAATGGGATCGCAAATGTTGGGACGACCGAATGCTGGGTCACCCTGTCGAGCGAGTCTCCCGGATGATCGTCGCTAGTTCCATAAAGAAGGTCGGCGCCGGCATCGGTTTCGTATTCGAAAAACGTTCTTAAGCCGATCGTCACGCAATCGTAAAAAACGGACTCTTGAACGATATTCTCAGCCGGCGTGCCTTGGCGTTCCGACTGAAAATGACGCACTTTGGCGCTTTCACAGTGAGCTTCGAATTTTTCAAGCAAAGCTCGAATTCGATCGTGGGACTGTTTTTCTTCTCTGGCAATATGGAGATCGGCATAATATAGGCCACCGGCAGGAATCGGGCCGATCGATTTCTCGATTCCACACGTATCCAGGATAACGAGTCCACCGATAGCGGCATCATGTTTGCGCGCCAGCTCGCAGGCAAATGCGAGCGCCGCGTCGGCATAGGGTGAGGGATCCAGCGGAATAAGAACGCGCTTAATCATATGCGATTCGCTTGAATGCCGGTGATACTTTATTATGTTCCATTCGAATACAATGTGAATTCTGGCGATCCTCGCCGCTTGCCGCAATTCAAATACTCTGATTGGAAAGGAATCCGGCGCATCTCCCAATGAGGACAGCCGTGGCACACAACCGTTCTTCCATGAACCTCGGTGGGGCGACACTCTGTGGAGCCCTGATTTTGTCTGAGCGCATGAGGAAGATCAGATGCCATGAAGAAG
>JAQBVM010000210.1 GCA_027623095.1 Verrucomicrobiota bacterium | reverse complement strand
CGCCCGTGACGATCACATCGTCACCCACCGCCGCTTCGGTCGCGTCGATCGCTGACAGTCCCGCTCCGTTCAGGTACAGACTCTCGATCCGGTCCCGAATCCCGCTACCAGCCTGGAAGGTAACCGAGGCATCGTCACCCATAACGATGTTGTTTCCTCCGGCAATGGTAATGGCATCATCTCCAAGACCGCCGATTACCAAGTCATCTCCCTGACCCGTAATAATCGTGTCGTCGCCAGCCGTCAGAAACGTCTGGCCCATCGCGCTTAGATACGTGGACACCACCGAAGAGAGGATCTGCGTCCCGTGCTGCATGGTCACGGTCCCATTGTCGCCCAGGACTATGTTCTGACCGCCCGAGACCGTGATCGTATCAGAGTCGGGGCCACCCATAACGATGTCATTTCCGCCGCCCGCGGTGATATGATCCGCCGCGCCGAGGAACGGATCGCTTGTGCTGACGATCTCTAGTCTCAGCGAGGCCGGATCAAGTGTGATCCACCCGTGATCGCCGACCACCAAGCCGCCCGCCGTGTCCGTCCCTGCATTGATGGTATCACCGCCGTTGCCGCCCAGTATCAGGTCGAAGCCGTCATCACCGTAAATCGTGTCTATGGCACCTTCAGATGGCCGCACCGTCTCGATACGCGCGACTTGCCCGGTCGTCAAAATCCGTTGCGTGCCTGCAGCCTGCGTGATGACGCCATGGTCGCCCAGTATGACGTCGGCGCCAGCATTGCCTCTCAAAACGTCGGCGCCTGCGATCAGAGCGTCCCGGTTTGGCGCAATGCTCACGTTAACCGTTGGCACGGTAAGAGCGCGGCTGGCAAGATCCACGTTAATGCCGGAGTCCCCGTAAATATGATCCACTCCGTCTTGTCCAAAGATCTGGTCATCACCCGAACCGCCGGCCAGGTGATCGCCTGATTGGCTTCCGTGGATGACATCGTCGCCGATACCGCCGTAGATGGAAACGCTCGCGGTCGAGACCGAAGCATTTATAGTATCCGCTCCCGGATTGGTGAAACTCCACGCGTCGCCCGGCGAAACCTGGCTCGCTGTGCCAAGGTAGCGGCTTCCATCCTGAGAAGTGTCACCGAATATTACGAGCGGCGCATCCAACCCGCGCGAATCGACTCCACCACGGCTGTTTGCAGTGATGGTGTCCTCGCCCCCGCCGCCATGGAGGGATGTAATCGCCCCGTCGGACGTGTCGTTCACTGTGAATTGATCGTTCCCTGAACCCAGTAGAAGTTCGACCATTTCGAAGTTTCCATACGCAATACCATCGGCCACCATGCCCAAGCCCAGCAGGCTTAAGGAACTTAGCGATCCCACATCTGCATTCTGGCTGCCGTCATTGAACACGGTGACGGCATCCAGCGATCCAGTTTCATTGATCGAGAAATTTGCGTGCAGGGCGCGCGCGGGTCCCTGGTTCGTCTCACCCGGGAGCACTACCGGTTCTGCCAATCCATAGAGCGACCCGTTTCCACCCACACCGTCGATGTGCAGCGGACCGCGGACGACATCCGTGGTATGCGTCCCGGACTCGGCCGGCCGCAAATAGCCCGCGGCGGCGACCTGCGGAGCATCGCCCGCGATGCTGAAGTAATCCCCGCCCAGACCGCCATACAGGCGGGTCACCACATCGACTCCAATACTCAACACGAAGAAACGATCGCTCCCTTCGGTACCATCTATGTCGAGCACCTCCACCGCGCCATATTCAATTCCCAGTCCCGCGCCTGCCACTTCGGCTTCCGTCACCACGGTATCGTCGGCGAATTCGGTGGCAATGACGTGAATGGAGTCGTCGCCAATGCCTCCGTTGATCTGAACCGGCTGATTGTCCGTGTACTGCACTGAGCCGGGTTCCGCGGAATTGGCCAAAGCGAAGGCGCGCACCTCGAAGCGATCGTTGTTGTTGCCTCCGTTCAATGAGAGAGCAGCCAGGTTGTGGTAAACGACGAACTCGTCAGCCCCGCCGTCTCCCTCAATGGTCGTGGCATTGGTGATGCCATTGCTGATGAAACCTCGCGTTACTTCAGTCGTGCTGAAGACATCCTCTGGATCGATGCCTCCGTCGGTCACCGTTCTATCGCTCGCATAAAGCTGACCGATCTGGAATCGATCCGCGCCGCTGCCACCGCTCAAAATGGTTGGAGAACTATTGTCGTCAACAGAGAATTGGTCATCGCCGCCAAGCGAATTGATCTGCAATCGTCCATTGATCGTTGCGTCGTAATTGATCCGCTCGACTTCAGAATGAACAGGACCCGGTGCCACTCCAGCCGCGAGGGCGGACAAAGGCGTCAAGTAAGCGATAAATTGTCTCCGCAACAACCATAAGTCGTTACCGCTTGCGTTGCTAGGGTCAAGCACCTCAGTGCCGTTGATCGTGAGAACGTCCGCGTCGGCCGCGACAGAACCCGTATCGTGAACATTGATGATGTAGTCCGTTCGACCCGCCGTGACGTTGACCACGGTCTCGTCCGCTCCCTCGCCGCCGTCAATATCGACCGTGTCACGCACAGCGCCGCTCACGCCGTCAGAAGGCCGATCGTGAGTCGTGATCAGAGTGGTCATATGGTCGATTGTAACCAGGTCATTGCCGGCCTGACCGGAAATTCGCAGGTGTCCAATCACGTTCACCGGTTGCAATAGGATCGTATCAGCGTCCGCCTCCCCAAATATCTCGATCCGTTGAGCGTCTAGACTGCCTTGCAGTTCGACCAGAGCTCCGGTGCCCGGATCGCTATTTCCGAAATCGCCGCGAATAGCGATCAAATCAAAGGCCGTAACCACGCTGCTTGGCTTCAGGCGCACGTTGTTACCGGCGTTGAGCGAGACGTCATCCCCGCCGGTAACGCCCTCGGGGAGAGTCAGCGTCCCCGCAGTGGTGACGACGATCGATCCCTCAGCCCTCAGTCCGTTCACAGCACTGATTTCACCAATTACGAGATTCCCTATGTTCGCGATCCAGATGCCGCCACTTCCCGCGTCCGCCTCAAGGTTATCCGACTGCGTCTCGATCGAGTTCGACAAGGATCCGATGCCCGTGGAAGCAATCAGAGTCGCTGTGGAGGCGACGATGTCCACAGCGCCGGAAGAGTCCCCATCCAGGATAGCGCCAGGCGTTGAGTCCTGAGTAATAGCCGTGAGCTCGACCAAGCCATTGCCCGTCACTGTTCCGTCCAGGTAGATGTTGCCGTTCTCAGTGATCAAGCTGACTTTGTCAGCGTTGGACGACTGCGCCTGGCGTATCCGCTCGACGACAATGTCTCCACCGCTCCCAATCTCGCTGATGGTGATGGCGCCGCTCGCGCCGTTGTTGTCAACGGACAGATTAGTCACCGCAGTATTCAGCTGAATTGATCCGGCCGCCACAACACTCAGGTCGGCGGACTGGATGCTGCCCGTCGTGGATATGGAGCTGCCGGCGTCGATAACCACATTACTTCCCGTGACGATGCTTGTGATCGAAAGGGCATCGACCTCGTCGATATAGATGTCGCCGTTGGCTGTGCTGTGTGCGGTAAGGCTTCCAACCCGGGTATCCAGGTCCCCGTCTCCAGGTGCCCCCAGATTGTTTCCAGCTGTTAAAGTCGCATTGCCAGCAACGATGTTCGGTCCCTCGCCAGGGCTAACGTCCAATATGCCGCCCGCGGTTGCCTGGATATTGACGCTTCCGGTCACTGTCCTGATTTCTTGTCCCACGAAGACGTTTGTCCCGGCTCCGTTGGCCGTCAGGGTGATGTCTCCGGACCCGGCCGTTGACACACCCGCCTGACCGGCGACAGTGCTAATAGATCCGTTGCTAGTGCTCAGGGTAATGTCCCCACCATTGCCAGTGTGCGAAATAGCCAGCCGGTTGATGTCAATGTTTCCATCAACCTCATCAATCGTGATTCCACCCGATGCGCCGCTGTTGACTACGTCGAGTGTCGCGACTCGGGTCGTCAAATCAACATCGCCGCCACTGGCCACCGTCAGCTTGGCAGCCGAAATCTCAGCCGAGGAGGAAACCCCGGTTGCGGCGACTAGGTTGACATTGCGGCTAGCCGTGACACCCGCATCGACGGCAATGCCACCGCTGTTAGTTGTCAGCGACACGTCACGTCCCCCGCTGATAGGTCCATCAATGTGGGTTTCAGCGCCGCTGACGATCGACAAATCTCCACCGTTGAAGAAGGCAGCCCGTACGCTCAAGCCGTTCTGTTCGGAGATGGACACGTTCTTGCCAGCGCCAATCTGAGCCAGGTAGAGCCGATTCGTGTTGGTGGTGAGAGTAGAATGGTCGCCCGCAAGGACGGTAAGCGAATCACTTACAGCATTGTTAACCGTGATTCCCGCTCGGGCGGTGAGTCTCAAGGAGTCAGCTGATAACGAACCTGCCGCGTTGATTCCAGTCTGGGATCGGAGAGTCAGAGAACCCGCCGTCAAGGCGCCGTTAGTCGTAATCGTGGAGCCGGCGCCGAGGATGATCCTGCCCTCCGAGCCCACATCTATAGAAGGATTGACAGTTATTGTTCCTCCGGCAGTCAGGCTAACGAATATTCCCGGCTGCGTACCCAGGGCATTCACCGTCAAATTACCCGTCACAACCAAACTGTAATGATCGGTATTGCCGGGATTATTGAGCACGTAATCCCCATTGATATGAATCGTCGGTACGGCGAACGTGTTCCGCAGATTGCTATCGTTATAGGCGATTTCCAACTCCGTGCCAATACCCACCTCCGCGTTACCGATCATACGCAGGACGGGAACCTCGGTGTTCGGATTCCTTTGCGTGAGATTAATGCTGAAGGCCGATATGTCGATTTCGTCATTGTCGATTAAACCATCGGGCTCCCTGATGCTTCCCTGAGCGTCAAGCGTGACCGACCCGGCCGTCTTGGCCGCACCGTCACGGACAGCCGTTTCAATGTAGTCCACATAGATATTGCCGCCTGACGTCATCGAAATGTTCTTTCCGGAGCCGTCGGTCAAGGTTTGGACATCGATGGCAAAGATGTCCCCACCTGCCGCGATTGCGATCGAGCCCGCCTCAACCCGGGCGCTCAGGGTCACCGCATCGGCTTCCGTGATGCTGAGATTGCCAGCGTCTCGAACATCCACAACCAGCGTCTCTACCCGGGTGTTCAGCGTTACGTTTCCGCTCGCGCTTGCGTTGAGTTCTTCTCCAACAAACAGAGTGCCGGCATCCGCACTAAACTGCTCGGAGCGCAGCTCGATGCGGTCCATCGCCGAGAGGGTGCCAGGGCCAAACGTTAGAGTCGCGTCGGTGCGCAGTGTTATATTGGCCGCAGGACTGGAATCCGTGACGCCTCCAAGGAATCCGTTGACGGTTAGGTCTTGGTCAATATCCGCGAGGATGTCCCGCAACGCCCGCAATTCAATCGTCTGAGCCGGCACCCTCGTGGTCAGGATGCTGATATCACCCGAAGGACGGTTCACTTCTTGCGCGGTGAGTTGGGTATCGGGATTCGTGATGTTTGCGGTGACATTCCAATAACCCGTTTCTATGTCGCGAATGCGCTCTCGCTCCGCGGACGAAACAACTGTAAACGTGCTTCCGTTGGAAGATTCATACAGCGTATCGGAATCGGACGGATCAGCCACATCCGCAAAATAGGTTCTCACTTCATCCTCAACTAAAGCGCTGGCAGGCTTATACGTTGCGGAAAAGACGTACTTCCCACCGGTGACCGGCTTAAAGTACTTGCCTGCTTGGGAATCGAAAAGAACCGTAGCTCCACCGCCGTTCTCGGTGAACACCTGCATCCCGGTGGCCGCATCAAGAACCGTGCTGGTCACAACGCGTTCCCCTCTCGCGACAACCAGGATATCGCCGATAGGCCCGTTGGCGCCAACGATGTCGCCGCTCATGAACACATCGGAGCCCGATATCAATTCGACGCGATCACTGGCAGTGAGGGTTCCAACAACTGTGAGCGGCGCACCACTTTCCAGTGCAATCGTATCTGCTGTGATGCTGGATGGGATAACGATGTCGAGACCGCCCGAGGCTCTGTATTCGACAAGTTTAGGTCCTTGGAAGAAATCGTAAGAAATCAGTTCGCCGCCCGCTATTAGCGAATAGCCGCCCCCGGCTCGGAGCGCGTCCGGCAGCCCAGCGCCGGGATCCACGATCTCGAGGTTTCCAGTCTCGCTGACGAGCCGGATAATGCTGTCGGCGCCCATCGCTACGACAGATGAAACAGTCATCCGGCCCGTGGACCGGAGAGTCACAGAGCCGGCAGTGGCGTTAACATCTGAGACTTCGAGGCCGGCCGTCTTTTCATCCTGACCGTCGCTTTCGAAGAGTTCTATATCCCCGCTCGTGGTTGCGACGGACAGGAGTTCGTTGGCGGCTACCTCCAGTTGAGTAATGCCGCTTTCTGCCTGCAGCGTGAGCTGGTCAGTGATCAGGTCGATATCCCCATCATTGCCCAGTTCATGTATGCCGCCGCCGCTTGAAAGGGAAACATCACCGTGAGCCGTGACGCCAGCCTCGGCTCCTTGCGCAATCCATTCAACCGGTGGCGTCGGAACGTCATTGATACTCGTGTAGTACGCACCGGTCTTGACAAAACCGACCCCGATAGCTCCGCCAGCTGCGACCACAACGTCACTGGCATCGTCGTTCGTCAGAAGTTCGAGGTGCGCCAGATCGACCGCGCCAGAGGCAGCCAAGGTAAAGCTGCCTTCAAACACTTGGGAATCGTCGATCCGCAATAGCCCAGAACCACCCTGGTTAATAACGACGTCGCCGGGAGCCTGAGCCTTGAAAATGAGTGTATTAACGCGGATCTCTAGGCTGGCACCTCCCGGCACTTCGATATCGAGCGCATCGCCGACTATTTCCCAACCGCCATTCGCCACCGGATTTTGCGTCAGTGCCCCTTGAATCCTAAGAGTTATATCTCCAGCGCCGCCCGCGGCAAGCTGCTGGATGGCGAGATCCCCCGCATTCTCTCCCACCGCAAAAGTCGAAAGCGAGACGTCGTTCTCATCCGACGTGCCGCGCGTTCGAACATCCACCGCGGTGATAGAGCCCAGGGATTCGACGGAGATACTGCCATCGAAAGCATCCAATCGGTCAAGGCTGACATCACCGCCGTTGACGATCTCGATGTTTCCAGAACCGGTCACCATCGCATCGACCGTCTGCACCAGCGAATTAGCCTTTACCCCGCTCAACGAACTAGCGACCAGGTTGACACCCCTTAGAAGCCCATCGGCGTGGTTGATGCTGCCACTTGGCGCAGTCAGCGATAAGACGGTGGCGGCTAACGTTGCCTCCTGCAAGCTGATATCACCGCCTTGAGCGCCAGCTACAAGCGAGATCTCCCCACCGGGAACCTGCAAGTCACCCCAGATGTTTGCAGTGATGCTCCCGGTGCCGGTCTGTCCCTGGCCTGCCTTTGCGTCAAGCAGGCCGTCGGCGATGATGCTCGCGCTTAGGTCGATGTCCGTATCCCCAATGATGACGACATCAGTTGAAGAGAACAGAGTACCGCTCAAGGCAATGCTCTCACCTGCTCTAATTGTGATATCCTCCGCGGCGCTATTGACGCCCTGGCCGACGAATGAGGAATTCGCCAGGGTGACCTCGGCACCACCAATGATGGTCACGTTCTTGGCCGCCAGCAACTGAGCTGCGGCTGCAACGGTAGTGGGGTCGGTGGCGCCCTCCGGCGCGCTTCCTTCCACTAGAATATTGCCGATAGAATCCAGGATCAACGACCCTGTCAAGGTCTTGGCGACAGCGCTGACGTGTATGTCACCGATTGCCAGAATGCGAATGCCATCAACAGCCAGGATGGATTCTCTGTCAAAAGCTCCGAAGGGACGGTTAACCGGATCCTCAAAGATCCGTTGCGTCGAGAAAATCGTTTGCTCTTCCGTATCCGCCACCGTCTCGTACTGAACGATCGACTTCTCCTTCACCACCATGGTTTCTTTGTCAACGGTCGCGTAACGAGGTCGCTGATCGTAAATGTCATGGCTCTGGCTGGTCCATTCGAATGTCAGTTCCCGCCGCTTGTCATAGATATCGTGCCAGTTTGAGGTCCAATCGTAGCGATAATCATGAAAGTCCTCATAGACATCGCCAAGGTTAATAAAGCCTCCGAAAGGTCCTGGGCCGACATAGCGCTTGACCCAGTGCGGCGTCACATCCACGCCAAACCACACATCGGCAAAGCCCTGTTCGCCATGGTTTCGCACCTGCACTAACAAGGTGACTGAAGATTCCGGTGCCGTGAACGTCGAACTTGGGCTGCCTATGTGATCGTCGCTCGTGGTATCTTCCTCCCAGAGATCGAACGAAAGCACGAGAGTGTGACCGTGGGGTAGATTTGCGGCCTCCGCGAGGAAAGTGTCGCTATTATCGGTATGATCATTCGAATCGTAACCGCGACTCGTCGATCCCGAATCTAGGTTGTTGCCAAATGCATCACGGATTGCAGCACTGATTGACCGGAACCGGAATTCGCTACCGCCTGGTTCTCCGGAGTGATTTCCCCAGACGTGCAAGCTGTCTAGATAGACATAGTAGTCGAACAGCAAATCCTCAATGTCTCCGACGTCGACAGAATGAGTAAAATGAAGCGCTTGCCCCGTGATTGAGCTGGTTTCCGAGATATAACCGTTTTGGACATAGATTGGCACGCCGTTCTTGTCGAACAAACGAGAAGCCGAGTCTGCCGGATAAGTGTCGGCTTGCCAATCCGGGAAATATTCCTCTGAAACCATGTTCTCTCCATTTCGACCATCATTGAAGATGTCGAACCATCGAAGACCGTCGTCGTAGTAGCTGACCTTCCACCTGATGGGGCTATTGTCGTGATCAAGCTCTCTATAATAGGTACTACCAGAAGCCTGGTGCTCGGAGTTGATCTGCGTGTAGAGTGCCGTTGCAGAATTCCTAAACTGGCCCACGTACTCGCCGACGACATCACCATCCTGTGCGGTGTCGGTGGTCCACTCTCCGTTAATAAACTCCTTGGGCTCGCCTTGTGTGACCACCCGAAGTACATCCTCTTGAGAACCTTCAGGCATCCGGATGTACTTATCTCGCCACTCCGCGACATCCACCGAATAAACACTGTCGGAGTTGCCTTTCCAATCCGGAACCCAATCAGAGATCGTTGCCACTCCGTCCAAAGTCTCATGTTTTTTGGCATTAGTGTAGCTGAAGTCGTAGAGAGGCTTGTAACCCAGGTATGCAAGAACGACTTCTCTCTCCGAATCGTTGAGTTGATTGAAGGACTTGTACTCGTCCGACCTGTAATTCGAACTCGGAGGATCGGCTATGAAAATGTCCGGGTCGATGCTCCAGTCGATCACTGGAATGGCCAGCCTGTTATGCAAATAGTCGGTGCTGTTGTAATAATCCACACCCTCGATCAACGTCTCCCGGAATTTCGCCCCTTCCAGCGCACTGGGATTGTAGTAGCCGTCCTGGGTAAGAGTCACATCCATCGAATGGTAGAAGCGTCCGGCACGGACTTCGTCGGTATCCACCTGCTTCGTCACTCGGGTTTTCACCCAACTGATTTCGGGCACTTCGATGATGCTCAAAGCTTCCTCGTGGAAGCCGGTCACCACCCTGATGGTCCTCACCTCCGTGCTGATAACGGGAGTAGCAACTTCGCGGGTGCCGGTTTGCAATGATGCGCTCGCCTGCAAATCCACATCTCCACCGGCAGTCAGTTTCACCTCGCCTCCCGCATTCAGCAATCCGGAGTCCTCGATCAGAATATCACCACCGCTCAGTTCGGTGCGCAGAATGGTCCCTGAGATTAGCTTCTCGTCGCTCCAGGAAGGATCGATGCCCGCATTAATCTCAATATCGGAAAGGGACCTCACCTGGCCCGTGACGGTCAGCTCATTCTCTACGTTGAGCAATATCCGGGTTGCGGCGTCGTTGTTCTGCACCAGCCCATCGATACGCAAGTGGGTCGCCACGATGTGAACCAGAGTTGACGCATCGACCAAGGCGGCCCTGAACCCATCGGCAACCAGAACGTTGCCCCCGCGCACAATGATACGCCCGTCGGACCTCCGCGTCTTAAGTGTCGAGCCAGCTAGCAGATTGACACCCATCCCGATGAGAATGATCTCTTCGTTGGCACTGACGGTCGAAACAACCGAAACATCGCCCTGGGTCGATTCCAGAGTGATGGAGTCAACGTCCGTGACAATTTCACCTTGTTCGCTGGAGAGTTCACCCACAGTGCCATAGATCACCACATCATCTGTTGCGCTTAGCAAGATGGCGCTGTCTGCACCGGTGGTATCCACCGTGCCGCCGGAGACGCGCACTGGATTACCGCCCTCGACGAACAATCCAGGATCGGTGGTTACAACGCCGTTTGAATCCAGATGCTCGCCACTTTCGTTGACGAGGAATCCGTCGGCATCGGTGAGGTTTCCGTCCTCGTCAATCAGATTTCCGTTAAGATCAGCAAGCAAGACCAGCGGCTGCACTATGATCCCAGCTCCGGAACTGTCCGTTCCACCCGTGATGACCACTTGGTCGTCGGCCTGCACCAATCCATCAATAACGATCAAACCTGCCGCCGTGATGTAAACATCGGCTCCATCGTCAACACCTTCTATAAGCCCGAAGATCGTGACCCCATCGGCGGAGGTAATGCGAATCTCACTGGGCGCGGTACTTGTCAGCGTTCCGCCACCGGTTGCGTCGCTGCGCAAGAAGCTCTCCTTGCTCAGAGTCAAACCGGATCCCGCGGCATCTGTCAGGACGATATCGAGCAATCCAGTTGCCTGGACCGATCCTCCGCGCTTCACCCGCGCTCCTTGATCGTCAAAACCACTGCCGCCGATGAGCATCCCTCCAGTAGAAATCACGACATCGGCGGAGTTCCCCGTCCAAACGACGTCGTTATTCTCGTCCACTGTTGCTCCTCCATAAATCGAACCGACAAGACTGACCGAGCCTGCGTCAATATCCACTTGGCTATCCAGGCCCGAGGCCAGGATGCGTGAGCCCGAGTTCACGGTCAGCAAGTTGCCAGCCGTAATCCCCATGCGGGTGTCAGCGGTGATCAAAGCCGTTTGCATGAACCGTTGTCCATCCGGCAGAACATCGTGGTCGAGAGCGATTGCCTCCCGGCCTAGAGTGATGTTGCCCACGGCGGCCAGATTCATAGTCTGGCCAGTGCCGTCGGCCCGCAGCACTGTGTTGTAAACATCGAGATTCGCGCCAGCCGAGACGAGCACAGATCCGGCGAACTGCATATCGCCGTGCAACTGAGCGTTGTTTGTGGCGATGAACTCGACCTCGTACTCATTCGGTTCGACGGAAACGCCCAGACTTCTCACAACCCCGGCAAGGTCAAGATCCTTACCCAGCAGCAGGAGCCGCACATCGGTTTCGATCCAGCCGGATTCCCTCGCCAGACTCAATTCACCTTCCTGCGATTCGATGCGGATCTGAGAGAGGCCGACGCTGCCAGGACCGACGAGGCTATTTATCACAACATCGTTGAGGCCCGTAATCAGGATCTCGCCATTCCCGCCTGTGCTCTTGAGCTTGCTCGTACCCGTGGTGGTAATGCTTGTTTCGCCCGGAGTCACATCCGTTCCGGCGGTCAGCACGATGTTTTTAGCCGCTTCCAAATGCCCCTGGATGGTGAGCGCGCGCGCGGAGTGAATCTCTACGTTGGAACCGGCGCCACCCGCAACGACATCACCCTTGACGACACCGTTGTCTCCCGGGCTCAGAATAATCGAGGCATCGACGGTCTCCAATAGGCCCGTGACGTCCAGATCAAGATCCACGCCACCCGCGGAGACGCCGCTGTAAAGGTTCAGACCACTGTGCCCCAGCACCATTCCGGCAATGTAAAGTCTGCCGTTGGGACCGTCCGGCGCACCGATATTGACAATTGACCCAGCCGCCGGTGCATACACCGCGTAAAAACCGTCAGACGCCAGCGTGCCTTGGCTAAGGTCAAAACCGAGCAAGCCAGCATTTAGCGAGGTGTCTTCCACAGCAAGATCGTAGGGACCGGCAAGCACAAGACGACCGTCACGCAGTTCCACATTGATCTCGGGATTCGTACCATCCAACGAGAACGTCGTTGCGACCGGGTGATCCGCGTTGTCCGACTGAGTGACTCGGAATTGCGTTGCCGCTAGAGCGCTGCGCAAATCAACCATCAGGTCTCCTATCCTGCTGTTGTCCTCAGTATCGATGCTAAAGACGTCCACGGATCCCCGAACTTCGAAGTCCACCAGATCCAGGAACAGGTCCAGGGTAACGTCGTCGGAAAGCCGGCCATCCGCCGTCGTGATCCAGCCCTGAGCCTCGACTTCGTCCGAATACTCCGGCGCCAGAATATCCAATGGCCCCGGCGCGTTGAGATTGATGGTACTGTTGGGCCGAGAAGTGATCAGACGCACCGAGCCGTAAAGTACAATACCCCTGCCAGAGTAATTCGTGCTTCCATCCGCCGGATCCGTTTCAACGGGATCCAGCCCGCCAACAAAGTCAATTTGTTTCCCCGCGCGAATCGTCTGACCGATTCGGATCTGATGATCGGCCTGGATTCGCACGGTTGAATCCCCGTCAAAGTAGAGGATTTCGCGGCCAAGTGTCTGGCCTGTTGGATCAAACTGCCTTTGGATTTCTCCACCCGCTACGAGCACGCCTTGGATATCGGCATCTTCAAAAGACTCGATATCGATAGAACCCGCCGGGTCGTTGACAATCAGCTCACTTGCCGGATGCACCTTCACGCCAATGCCCTCGGGATTCTTGCCGCCTATGACCTTGATGCGAGATTTGGCATAAGCCGCCACACCGGTTTCGATCGTCTCCCCTTGCTTGTTGACCGTCTTACCACCCACATACGCCTGTCCTCCCGCTTCGAGGTGCAGCAAACCGTTCTCCGTGCTCCAAGTGAAGGTCTCGCCGATGCGATCCCCTTCCGCGTCGAATTGCTGGGTAACCGTGGCTCCGGAGACTAACCGCCCGAGGATCTCGAAATCCGTACCGGCAATGATGCTGACTAACCCTGATTCAAGCGTGATATAAGTGCGAAATAATAAAAGAAAGCTCGAAATGCCCGTCGTTATTGGGTG
>JAQBVM010000209.1 GCA_027623095.1 Verrucomicrobiota bacterium | reverse complement strand
GGAAGAAAACCCGGTTTTCAAACTGCCAGTTTTATCCTATTTCCGTTTCGCCGCTGGCACTGCCCGCATTGGCCAGCGCGCTCGTGAACGTGTGGCGCAAACTGTGGAACGAGAGTTTCGAGAACGTCCGGCCCTGCTTGCCCTTGCCTTTGACTTGCTTCTGGTCAATGCCCGCGTCGCGCATGATGCGAGTAAACGTCTGCGAAAGGCCGGAGCGCCCGCCTACGCTTCGCCGTTGGAGCGTCGGGCAGAGATACGCGCGCGGATTGTCGCCCGCCAACTCGGACAAGTGCGCTTCCAGGTCGGGATGAATCGGACTGGTGACTCCCTTGCCGGTCTTGCGTTGCTCGTAAGCGATGACTCCTCCCGCCAAGTCCACGTTCTCCCAAGTTAGGTTCGTCACGTCCGTCAGGCGAGCGCCCAGGTAGTAGCCGCACAGAATGGCCGTTTTCCATTCATCGTCCGCCGCAGCCAAGAGCAATTGGACTTGAGCAGGACTGAACACGTCGCGCGTGTGTGAAACGACCTTGGGCAATTCCACCGCCTCAGCTGGATTCGTGAGTATCGCCCCTTGTCGCCGCGCCACGTTCAAGACCGTGCGGAGGACTTTGATTTCCACGGCGACGGTTTTAGGCGCTTTGCCTTGCGCCATTGATTCGTTGCGAAAGCTCTCCAAATCTCGCACCGTCAGCGAGGCCAGCGGATGTTTCGTCCGTGGACCCAAACTCGCCAGAAACCGTTCTACCACGATGCCGTAACGCTCCGCAGTGCGCGGCTTTTTAGCCAGTTCCTTTCCGCTCTGCCAGTTGGTGAAATAATCCTGAATTGTCTCGGTCTGCATCGGCGCTTGACCGGTGTTTTCGAGGATCGTGTTCAATACCTTCCGGGCTTGAGCTTCGGTGAAACTGCCGCCGCGTCCCTGTTCGGCGGATTTCTCCCATTGCAGGCAGACTTCCCAAGCGTTCTTGCGGTCGGCGAGTTTGGTGCTGCGAAACGTCCGCCGACCGTCCGGCAAAGTGAAGGCACAATACCAGAAAGGCGACTTCCCGCGCGGGTCTTTGTGAAGGCTAGCCATGACGAGTCATAACATAGTCATAACAACGCCCATGTCAAACGATGTCGCATAAGCCAATGTTTACAGGTGTTTTGGCACTTCAAGGCAGGCGGAATCGAGACGAGGGTTCGATTCCCTTCACCCGCTCCACTTCTCATAACTCTCACATTTCCAAGTAGTTAATAAGTGGGAAGTAAATCTCGGGCACTGCATTGGGAAGTTTTTCGGGAAGTAATAAAAAGTAAAAACACCCAAAACACTGGTATTCCCCAATGTTTCCATTGATCCTGATTCCACCGATTTGGGAAGTAGAACGCTCGATTCCAAATTCAGAGAATCGAACTTCTATGCGGCCTCTCCTTCAAAATCGGAATCAGATTCTTGCGAGTTTCCCTTCGCGTGATGCGGAACCACTTAGCGGAAGCGCATTCACGCTTGTGAGCATCTACCTCGCACTCAGGAAGCTCAAGCCACATTTCTTTCGCATAAAACTGCGTAGGTCAAAAGCTATTGCTCACCTGCGAACTTGAGGGCCTCATTCTTAACTGAATTGGAAAGATAGAGGCCTCCCTTCTTTTCGATCTCCTCGATTGCGGCTCTAACCGATTGAACGCGCCCTTTTGTTTTGGCTTCCAGCAACACGGCCAAGAGACCGGCACATCTGATGCCGAGCCCAGAGGCTGCCGTGCGGGCCTTGCGGTCATCGGTCAAAAGCAGGTCGGCGGGAATCTCTTTCGCCAACTGAATTGCCTCGGCTTCGCCAAGGCCAAGTAATTCGGTGCCAGGCAAACGCTGCCCCCTCGCTGAAATCGACTGCACGAAAAGAAATTCTGGGAGACAGGGATGGAAGACGCTCAACTCATCCCATACCGCTTGTGGAACGACTACGCTTCCAAACAACTCTCGGAGCAAGCCCTCCTGACCGGCCTTGAGAAGTGTAGTAATCGCGGTCGTATCGCTGACAGTGATCACGGTTTACTTTCCCAACCTCGCCTTACGACAGGGATTCCAGGACGGCCATGTCAGCTCGCAGATCATCTGTGTCGTAATTGATGGGAATTCGTCGGCGTCCAAGTTCTGCAAGAAATCCGGGTGAAGACAGCCCGGCAATTTCACCGGCCCTGCCAAGCGAGACTTGCTCCCGCTTGTAGAGACCGATGGCAATGTCCACCAGCGCGTCTTTTTCGCTCAACACTAGATCACCGAGTCGCTCCTGCGGAATAGTCACGGTCATACCGAAGCCGAACATACTCCAACGCTCGCCAAGGTGGCAAGCACTGCCGTCCGTTTTTGACCAAGAGACCGAGCCAACATGGCAGACGTTTATCGGCGGGCGGCAGGGTTTCAATCGGAGCACAGAGGCTTGCGAGGGCAGGGCGCTGAGAAGTCGCTCGCGCTCACCTCTATCTTTTTTCATCCTCCTTTGAAGGTCTTCCCAGATCTTTTTCGTAGCCCGTTCGCGTTCCGCCTCTGAGACGTCGAGACCGGTGGTTGGCTGTGTTGAATCGGGACTAACATTTGAACTCGCCTGTTTGGCTTGGTGAGCCGTCGCGAGTCCGGACAGCCGCCCGAGGAACTCATCGATCGAAACACATGCAATCCTTCGCTGCTCATCGGACGTGCATTCCGTTTCCACCATTTTCTGGATCTCCTCTCGCCGACGGGGCGCGTTGCAGACAAGGAAGATTCGTTCGAACCCCGCTTGCAGACACTTCTTGATTCCCCGCTCAAACTCATGCTCCGCTCGGGTTGTAGCCGAAATCTCACAGGCGATCACCAAGTCCCCCAAAGTAAGGACCACATCCACCCGACCCGTTCCTTGATTCACGGGCTTTTCGGTTTCGTAGCTGAATCTCCATGACCCCGATGCCTGAATGATCTGGTTCTTGATGCTTTCCGCTTTGGCTTGCTCGATCCCTTTTTTGCTTTCCGGAGATCCCGTGCTCCGCTCTTCAGCCGAAGGCTCGATCGGAGTTTCCTCCATTGCGGGAACATTTTTTGGAGGTAGTTTGACCGTCCGGTTAATCTGCTCCGTTTGAGTCGCAGCTTCGGTCGTGGTCTCTTTTTCCTTTTTCTTCTTCGCCTCCAGTTCGGCAAACGGGTCTTTCCGAGGCTCCGGGCTTAGGCCCTTTCGGAGTTCGGCCAGCTCGGCCCGAATCTCAGAGCGTGGGGTGCAATAGCGTTTCCGGGTCTCCCTCAATGCTTCTGCGTAGGCTTCCTCCAGCGGACGCTCGGCTTCAGGAAGAAATGGCACCTCCAGATTGAACGCGTCGCCGCGCGGACCAACGCGAGCGATCGCGGACCGCGAAGGCAGATTCATCAGGTCTGTGGCTTGGAACCCGCCAAACTCTTCAGCCATTTTGCGGGCGCCGTCGCCGCCTACTTGAAAACATACTTTAATCCCGCAATTCCCTGTCACTGCCCCATAGACATCTTCATCGCGCCTGAGTTGGTCCAAGGTCTGGTGAGCCAAGGTCAACCCAAGCCCATACTTTCTGGTGCCCTTCAGGATCTCACTCACCGTGGACGTCAGCAGATCAAATCCAACTCCTCCGCCGTGAATCCGTAGTGCCCTGCCAGCACCGTGTCGATTTCGTCGAGGAGGTTCGGTCGGTCGGACGTAGTCTCGGGAAAGCGTCCAACCTCGTCCTCCGGCGAGCCCATCAGGAATTCGCCGGAGGGAATGGGAACCAGTTCGATTCCCCAAGTCACGCGGGCGAATTCGATTCCGACATCGGCAAAACCCAGCACGGCCCCGCGTAGATCCACGGTTCTCTTTCCCTCCAAGAGCGGGCCATCCATCAGGAAGCGGAAGGCCACGCGCGAGAGCCGCAACCCGCGCACATCGAATCCAGGCTGCTTGTTGAGGATGGCAAAGGCCAGCAGGAACTCCAACATCGTCGCATGGGCGAATCGGTACTGAAAATCGGAGGTGCGGTTAACCAGCCAACGATCCACGAGCCGGTGATAAACCGCGAAACTGTTGTGGAAATTGACGCACGGACGGTTGTCGCGGCCGACAAAATCGGCGATGTAAGACAACAGCAAAGGGCGAAGTCGGAGCGATTCCATGGATGCGGCCGCCCGGCGCGCTTGGGAGAGTTTTGGATCCTCCAGGCTTCCCGGCACGACAAATCATCGGTCTAGATCACTGATATTGCCGAATTCGTTCTCGACCGCCCGTATTTCATCGAGCCGAGTGCGGCGGACTCGGTTCAATTCTTTAGAAAGCTCGGCAAGCGCCTCCTGGGAGGAAGGATTAAACTGAGCGTTCCCGGCAATGTTGTATTGCTGGCCTGCGCTTTGGCCGCGCTGATCGAAGAAGGCTTTCTCTACTTGCTTTCCTCGTCTTCCCATAACGACAACTTGTCTTGATCTCAAACGCGCCGCTCACACAGCGGGGTGGAAATGCAGGTCACACAGGGAATTAGCCGAAAAGAACGAAAAAGAGCGAAAGAAATCATCCTACCCCCGTGCCCTGTTTTTCTCTTGTTGGATGATCCACGGTTCGTGGGACGGTTGGGGAGGTGCTGGATCTGGAGGTTATCGTTTTTCCATATCACATTTACGGCGTCTCCTTCGTTTCAAGGTTGGTCAGAGCTCCACAGAGAGTCGCCCCACCGGTGTTCACGAGTAGGAAAAATCTTCATGAGATGAATGTGAATCGAACGTTCAAAGTTCAACATCCAACTTTGAACACTCATTTGTCGGTTGAACGTTGAGCGTTGAGGGTTCTGTGATCGCTGCGGCTTGGGACAAGTCGCGGTCCGTTTGCGCGGTGCATTTTCACCAACAACTCGGAGATGCACCGTCTGCCATTTGCCATCTTACTCCTCACTCGCCACGAGTGAGCGAGCCTGCTACGGTCAACGCCATGAATTCCGCCTTGGCTCTTCGATTCCTGGCTGTTGTCTTTTCGCTTTCCGTTGCGATGACTGCATTCGCACAGAACACTCCGAATATCGTAATCCTTTACGCGGACGACATGGGTTACGGCGATCTATCCGCGCAAAACCCGGAATCAAGAATCCCGACACCCCATCTCGACCAACTGGCGTCGGAAGGCACACGTTTCACGGACGCGCACAGTTCGTCAGGCATCTGCAGTCCAAGCCGCTACGCGCTGCTGACGGGGAGATATCATTGGCGCAAGTTTCATAACATCGTCAATGCATTCGGCCCTTCGGTCTTTGGCAAAGACGAGCTGACGCTCCCTGAAATGCTGCGGAGAAAAGGATACGACACCGCATGCATCGGCAAATGGCATTTGGGCTGGAATTGGGATTCAATCAAGCGTCCCGGCGCAAAACCAAAGCCGATTCCAGGCACCTCAAAAACAGCATTTTCTCACGAGGATTTCGATTGGGCGAAACCCGTTTCCGACGGACCTCTGGATCACGGATTTGATTTCTATTTCGGAGACGACGTCCCGAACTTCCCGCCGTATGCTTGGATTGAGAATGACCGAATCGTGACTGTGCCGACAGCGCCGTTGACGGAAACACCCAAAACCGCCGAAGGAAACTGGGAGGCCCGGCCCGGCCCAATGGTCGCGGATTGGAAACTGGACGCCGTTATGCCGCGCCTTACAGAAAAGTCTGTCGAGTGGATTCGCGGACGGAAAGGGAGCTCGAAACCGTTCTTTCTCTATTTTCCGTTCACGTCGCCACACGCACCGATCGTCCCGGCGAAAGCGTTTGTTGGACGATCGCAGGCCGGCGGTTACGGCGATTTCGTCGCGCAGACGGATTGGACTGTCGGAGAAGTGCTCAAGGCTCTACATGAATCAGGCTTCGACGAAAATACCCTCGTGATCTTCACGAGCGACAATGGACCGGAACGGTATGCGTATGATCGGATCCGCAACTTTCAACATCGCAGCATGGGACCTCTCCGCGGCTTAAAGCGCGATATTTGGGAAGGAGGCCACCGGGTGCCCTTCCTGATTCGATGGCCCGGAGTTGTCCCCGAGAATCGTGTCAGTGACGCGCTTGTCAGCCAAATCGATCTGATGGCTACCATCGCCAAAATCACGGGATCTGAACTGCCTCCGAACTCAGCAAACGACAGTCACAACCAGTTGGAACTTTTCCAAGGAGGCACACTCGGCGCGCGCGACGCCTTAGTGCACAATACATTCAAAGATCATTACGCGATTCGCGGCGGCAATTGGGTCTTTATTGATGCGGAATCCGGCGCCGTTTCAAGAGTGCCCGAATGGTTCGATGAGGCAAACGGTTATGGAAAGAATGCGTTTCCGGGAGCTCTGTACGATTTGAGCCAGGACATTGCCCAGCGGCAGAATCTGTATGCCCGGTTTCCCGACAAGGTGCGCGAATTGAAAGAGCGGCTCCAGCGCATTCGGGCGGAAGGCGAAGTGCGAGAGTTACAATAGCCTTCGTCCAAGCAGATCGTTCTTCGATGGTTCTCTCCTTATGAAGTGCGGTGGGGCGACACTCTGTGGAGCCCCGATTTTTCCTCAGGTTGATAGACTTGCGTGAAACTGCCTCTTGGAAACGAAGATCTTCCGGATTCTGCCATGTTTCCATTGCGCATTCTATTTCAGTTTTCCGCCGTGGTCTGGTGCTCTGAGCTTAGATCGGGGCTCCACAGAGTGTCGCCCCACCATCAAGAGTTTAAGGTCACAAAGCGCGCTACGAATAGAGCGAGAATTGCTCCGACGGCTTATTCGGGCATTCCGTAGTTCCCTTGGGCGTAAGCCGATTTACCGTCGATCGCAACGTGGTTCCCGAAGAGATTATTCACAATCATGTTGCCGCCCCCGCCTGTCACGCGAATGGACTGTGAATCAGCATTGCCAGAACTGTCGTCCCGGATCAGGCAATCTGAAACGCGACTATTTGAGACGCCATCGAGCAACAGTCCGCACTTTCCAAAATCAAGAATCGTAAAGTCAGTGATATTAAATCGGCGGCAACGCTGGACTTCAACGGCGGCCGGGATATCGCCGACGCCTTGGACGTGGTTACCGCTCATTGTGCAGCCATCGGAATCAGAAAAGACCAAACCGAGCTTGGCGCTGCTTCCATCGCCATAGTGATATCTCGGATTTCGATCGAAGACATTGTTCGCGACAACGATGCTTGAACAGTTCGCGACCCGAAGGTTGTGTGTGTAGCCTTTCCAAATCGTATTGCCTG
The DNA here is from genome assembly GCA_027623095.1 of Verrucomicrobiota bacterium. Taxonomy (GTDB): domain Bacteria; phylum Verrucomicrobiota; class Verrucomicrobiia; order Limisphaerales; family SIBE01; genus JAIPJX01. The sequence goes on along the minus strand of JAQBVM010000209.1, from coordinate 5,976 downwards.
TGACTGTAACGCCTCGCGTGTTTTGAAGGTCGATATTCATCTGAACGTCGGAGAGCACATTGTCCGCGATTGTGATGTTTCCATGGCGTGTCTCGGGAGTGAATTGGACTGCGGCGCTCCCTCCGTTCACCCGGATATTCGCGGAATTTGGGGCCGTATGCTCATGTTGAATCGTGCAACCCACAATTGCGATTTCGCCAATAGAACCTCCCGTCGAGTCCAAAAGAACGTTCGCAGTGGGCTCGGAATCGGATCCGCCCATGTTTCCCTCAATGTCGCACGAGCCAACGTGAACATTTCGGACGTCACCTCCGCGGATCACAATTCCGCCCGCTTTATTGTAACTGATGTGAGAGCCCGTGATGTTCGATTGATGCAAATTGACGCGGTCGTAGAAAACACCAACTCCGCGATTCTCATAGATGTGGCAATTTGAAATAATTACGTTGCGGTTTCGATTGACCAAGTGAATTCCGTGCAGTGCTTTCCGAATCACGACACGCGTCACGGTGAGTTGCATTGTCCCTGAAGCCTCGATGCCACACGCCTCCGGATGCGCGCCCTCGATTTCCAGGCCGTCCACCATTGGCGAACGTTGCCTTTCCCAAACGCTATCCTTGAATGTCCCAGGCCCGGCAGTTCCTTCGTGAGTTCCGACAAATCGGAGCGCGGGACCGGGACCATTCATCAAGATTCGAGCGGGACCATCGGCCCCAATGGAAGTGGGACCAACACGATCGAGATCAATGACAATCGGTCTTGTGATTCGATAAACACCCCTCAAGAACCGGATCTCGCCAGCTCCAGCGTCCACAGCCTTTTGGATAGCGGTCGTATCGTCCGATTTCCCATCGCCCTTCGCCCCAAAGCCCCGGACACCCGCATTCTGCGAATCATTGCCGGCGCCTTCGGTCGGAATTCCGAAGCATCGAATCGCAGCAAATACGAGAATGGCGGTGCACTGCAATCGGTGGAAATTGACTTTCATAAGCGCTGATCTCAGACGAAGAAACGAACATACACAGGCCCCTCAGCAACAAGAACAAGGTTCCGGCTTTTCCAAAAGTTTAGAACATCGCATCAAAATGCTCCGGCAAGTTGCCGAACTCGGGCCGCACCGTTTCGACATGGCCGTCTCCCAAGACAACGGTGCCCCGTCCACCGTGCCGGTCGGTAATTTGGCTTTCACCGGGCGCATACGGAATGGGATGCGCTAAGCGGACCAGTCTCTTTGTTGTCGGAGTCCATCGTCCGTCGTCGGGCCTGTCGGTCTTCGCGTATTCTTCAACGAGCATGAGTTTGCCTGACGGCCCCACGATTTGTGTCGATTTGAACGGAAGATTGTCCAAGTTAAAGTCACCCGGAAACAGCGACGTCATTCCACGATTGTTTTCGTTCACATAGTGACTGTTGGCGGTGTAGCTGTATTTGAAGAGAACGTGAGCCGGCGGACGTTTCAGTTTTTCACGAACCTCACGGTCGGAAGGGCAGCGAAAGAGATTCTCATTAAAGCCTCCTGTATATTGAGCGATCGGCGCATTCCTTGGATCCCTTCGAAGCGGATCATCGATCCGCGAGTCATTGACATTCCAATAGATCCAATCCTCAAGCACCGGAAAAGTCGGCAGCTTTGCGGCACAACCGGGAAACGTATCCGAATTATCGTCGAGGTACAGGAAAAACCCCAAACTGACTTGCCGAATGTTGTTGATGCACGCTACTTGGCGTCCCTTATCCTTGGCTCTCGAAAGCGCCGGAAGGAGAAGTCCGGCCAGGATTGCAATAATGGCGATCACAACCAGGAGTTCTATGAGTGTGAATCCGGCGGCGGCTGACGCTCTCTCCGTGAACTGGGGTGCGGCAATACTCTGTAGAGCCCTGATTTTTCTCCGCGACTGCATTAAGTCACGGCTCCACGGAGTGTCGCCCCACCGAGAATGGATCGGTTCATGGTCCCGATTCGCGTTCAAGCCTTCGAGAAGTTCGGCGCCCACGCAACCGATCGAGGCTTCAAGTTTCGAGGGATTGTGTTGACCAAGTTGGGTAACATTTTTCATAGCGTATTCCTGACTTTAAATCATTTAACTAATGTCGGCGTTCCCGCAACCGCACCGTAGGTTTTGTCGAGCTCATCCATCAACTCGAACATCTTCTCAAGACTGGTGACGGTAGCTTTCTTGTAACCTCGCCCGGCAAACCCATCCAACTCACCGCTCACTTTCTTCATCCGCGCCTTCAGTCCGCCAAGACGTGCCTGCTCTTCAGTCCCAAGCTTCTTCCAAAACGCATCCAACAGACCCTCCAAGTAGTACATGTTATCGTGAATGACATGTAATTCATCCCGCGCCACGGCATCGCTTAAGACAGCGCGGAGTTCGTTGATTCGATAATGCGCGCCTTGCGCTGTGTGATAGAAGTTGGGATCCTCCAACACGGAAGGCGCCGCTTTTTTGCCGCTGAAGTACCAGGCAAGTCCTCCCACCAAACTGGAGACAAGCAGCACGATTAGAATTCGTTTTGGCATTTCGCTGAGGTATTCCAACGTTGGTCCATCGATTCCCGCAGGCGGCAGGCTAGCGCGTTTGCTGGCTTTTGCGCAAGCGCAATACGGCGGTTCGACCTTGCTTGCCAATATGCCTCGGATGGATATCTTGTGTGGCTGAAATCACGTAACACACCGCAAGCATCCAACACTCCTATGAAACGCTCACCATTTCTGCGCTGGTTTTGTTTGATCCTGGTTACTGCGATCGGCGCTTTGAATGTGCCCGCACAAGACAACCAGAGTCTCCCCGTGGATCCGAAGATCACCCGGAAACGGCTTCCCAACGGCTTTACTTATTACATCCGCGAGAACAAAAAACCCGAGAATCGCGCGATGTTCCGCTTGGTTGTCAATGCCGGATCCGTTCTCGAACGCGAAAACGAACAAGGCCTCGCTCATTTCCTGGAGCATATGGCCTTCAACGGAACCAAGAATTTCGAGAAACAGGAACTGGTCAATTTCCTGGAGCGAATCGGGATGCAGTTTGGCGCCGATCTAAACGCGTACACCTCGTTCGATGAAACCGTGTATATGCTCGAGATTCCCATGGACGATGCCGAGGTTGTCGGGAAAACGTTTCAGATTCTCGAGGACTGGGCGCATCAGATCACCTTTGACAGCGGCGAGATTCAGAAGGAACGCGGCGTCGTGATCGAGGAGTGGCGCACAGGGAGGGACGCCCAGGGCCGTCTTCAAGATAAACAGATCCCTGTCCTGTTTCATGACTCCCTTTACGCCGACCGCCTGCCCATTGGGAAAACAAATATCATCGCGACTGTGGATCGAGAGACGTTCGTCAATTTCTACCGCCGTTGGTACCGCCCAGATTTGATGGCCCTGATTGCGGTTGGAGATTTCGAGGCCGCGCGCATCGAAGAGCTTATTCTCAAACACTTTCAACACTTGGAGAATCCCGAGGGCGCGCCGGAACGTCCGAAACCGGTTGTTCCTGGCCATTCGGAGACGCTCTTCTCGATCGAGACGGATACGGAACTTTCCTACACCCTGGTCCAAATCGCATGCAAACATCCGCCGGCGCCCGAAGCGACAGCCACCGACTATCGCCGGAGCCTTGTGGAACAGCTCTACTCGGCCATGCTCAATCGCAGGCTTGGAGAACGGGTGCAAGAAGCGAACCCACCCTACATCTACGGCGGAATCGGCAAGTCCCGAATGGTCCGTGAAAAGGATATCGCCATGCAGGTCGCAGTGGTGAAGGAGGGCCAATTTGCGCTGGGTCTCAAAACACTGCTCCTTGAAGCAAAACGCGCGCGCCGCGACGGATTCACCTCGACTGAACTGGACCGTGAGAAAGCCGATTTATTGCGCGGAATGGAGAAAGCCTATGAGGAGCGGGACAAAACAGGTTCAGCAGGGTACGCAAGCGAATACATCCGCAACTTCCTCGAAGGGGAACCGATCCCGGGCATCGAAAAGGAGCTCGAAATGACACGCGCGTTCTTCGCCGAAATCACCCTCGCTGAAGTCAATCATACCGCGGACCAGTGGATCACGGAAGCGAACCGGATCATCCTCTACAGCGCGCCGCAGAAACCCGGCCTAGCGGCGCCGACACAACAGCAAATTCTCGACATCATCGCGGATGCGGATGCTTCGGAAATCGCCGCGTACACGGATAACGTTTCGAACGAACCGCTCCTGCCAACGGCGCCAAAAGCGGGGAGCGTTGTTTCGGAAAAACGCAACGACAAGTTGGGCACGATCGAATGGATTCTGTCCAATCACGTTCGAGTCGTTCTGAAACCAACCGATTTCAAGAACGATCAGGTGATGATGCGGGCGTTTAGCGCGGGCGGGCACAGCCTGGTGCCCGATCAGGATTATTTATCCGCGCTGATGGCGGACAGCATTCTCGGCCAGAGCGGATTGGGAAGCTACGATCTTATTCAACTTCAGAAAAAGCTATCCGGCAAAGTCGTCTCCGTGGGTGCGTCAATCAGCGAACAGTTCGAAGGTTTGAGCGGTTCCGCTTCGCCCAAGGACCTCGAAACGTGGTTTCAGTTGATGTACCTTCATTTCACAGCGCCCCGCGCCGACGACAAAACCTTCAAATCAATGATGACCCGTCTGGAGGACAGCGTCCGAAATCGCGACCGAAATCCGCAAGCGGTTTTTGGCGACGCAATTGAAAAAGCGCTTTTCGGTGATCATCATCGGCACCGGCCAATGTCCCTGGAACTGTTAAAGGAATTGGATCTCGAAGCATGTCTTCGGGTTTACCGTGAGCGTTTTGCGGATGCCAGTGATTTCACCTTTGTGTTCGTCGGAAACCTGACTCCGGAAACACTGCGCCCCTTCGTGGAATCGTATCTGGGCAGTCTGCCTGACCTACAGCGAAACGAAAAAGGCCGGGAATTAAACGACGACCCGAAAGCTGGCAAGCTGACCGTCGAGGTGAAGAAAGGTCTCGAACCCAAAAGTTCCGTCCGAATGAGCTATTACGGCGAAGCGGAATGGAGCAACGACGAACGGTACGCTCTTCGCAGCGCAGTCGATGTGCTTCGCATCCGACTGCGCGAAGTGATGCGGGAAGACAAAGGTGGTGTCTATGGGGTTAGCGTCTCAGGTGATCTGAATCGATGGCCGAAAACGACCTTCTCGTGCGGGATCTCATTCACTTGCGGACCCGAGAATGTTGACAACCTCGTTCAGTCCGCGCTCGATGAGATCAACCATCTCAAAACCGAAGGACCCAGTGTCGAGAATTTGGAGAAAGTGAAATCCACACATCTGCGAACCTATGAAGAGGGCGTGAAAGAAAATGGGTTTTGGTTGAGCAATCTAACGTTTTACCTGCAGAACGAAATGAATCCCGAAACCATTCTTTATTTCCCGGAAAGAGTAAAGGCCCTCACGGCTGAAAGTATCCGAAAGGCGGCGGAACGCTATTTCCCAAGGGACAACGTGCTTGTCGCGAAACTGCTTCCGGAGGCTTCTGCAACACCCGCGCAGGGCGCTGAGAAAGAAGCGACTCCGTAAAAACTCGGTCGATGGCGAGTGAAACTCTGCAAACATTGGACGCGAATCGGGTCCGCGAACCAATGATTGTGGGGCGACACTGCTTTTCGCGAAGCGAACGTCTCATCTGGGCACCCAACTTGAAGGACTTGGGAAGCCAGTCTGTGGAGCCCTGGTCTAATTCTAACTCGCTTTCAAAGTTAGACTAAGTGTGTCAAGCCATCTTGGATGGCGAGACCGCGTCGGATTGATAAAGTGATTGTCCAAGACGCTGCCGCGTTATCTGAAGGCCCGATCAAATGCCCGCCAGGTCTTGGACTGCGGTAACGCAGCTTGCGGAGTTACCGCTTTCGGATTGCAACCTACCCGTTCAAACGATCCCAAACCGCTCGAACATCCCGACGCCAAAGCCAAAGCGGCGAATCGCTTCGCTCGTCACCGCAGTCCAAGAC
>JAQBVM010000208.1 GCA_027623095.1 Verrucomicrobiota bacterium | reverse complement strand
AGCAAGCCACACTTCCCCCAGAACTCGGTTTCTCGGGAAATCTGCACCACTTCCGGGATCGCTGAAAGACACGAACAAATCGCAAGTATGAGATGCGCCTTGGCCAACTGCCTTATGAATCCGGCCGAGATTAATACCTGAAATCGGTCGGACAATTGGAAATTACCTTCGCATTCCTCAAGCATGCATCTCGAAACTTGCCCCAACTGCGGTGCCGACGTGCCTCCGGATGCAAAGTCATGTCCCGATTGCGGTTCGTGTGACGCGACCGGGTGGTCCGATTCCTCTCAGGTTGACGGATTGGACATTCCCGAGGAATCTTTCGATTACGACGAATTCGTTCAAAGAGAGTTCGGACCCAAGAAGGCGCTCCCTCGGGGGATCTCGCCGTTTTGGTGGGTTGTCACGATTGGGGTGGTTCTCGCATTGCTGAGTTTTATTCTTCGGCTTTGGGGCTGACGAGCTATTAGTGGATCGATGGATTAACGGTGCAACCGCTGAGATTCGAGTTTCAACCGCGCGCGGTCCGGTGGGGCGACACTCCGTGGAGCCGTGATCAATCTTGAGGCGAGAAACCCGAGTAAAAAGGCACAATAAAAACACGGAGACATCCAGGCAATCCGGCGTTTCCACAGCTCCCATTTGCAAGACACACGTCCCAAAAGGAGATCAGGGCTTCACGGACTGGCTTCCCAAGCCCTGCAAGTTGGGTGCCCACATGAGATGTTCGCTTCGCGAAAAGCAGTGTCGCCCCACCGAGAGAAACGAGAGTCAGCGTGACCGTCCCGGCGGAAGTTCCGAGGCTGGGCTTGTCCTCGTTCGAAGCAACTCAACATTGACGGCGAGGAATCGTCGGTGGCTACTTGTTCGAGAATCTGATTAAGCTCACGGCATGCAAAACAAACTCTTCTTGCTCGACGGAATGGCGCTTGTGTATCGAGCTCACTTTGCGCTTATCCGGCGTCCTATCTTTACTTCGAAGGGTTTTAACACTTCAGCAATCTACGGATTCACCCAAACACTGCTCGAGATTATCTCCCGCCAGTCACCCACTCACTTGGCGGTCGCATTCGATACCGAAGCGCCCACTCAACGGCACAAGGATTATCCGCTCTACAAAAGCCAGCGGGAGGCGATGCCCGAAGACCTGAGCTTGGCGCTGCCTCACATTCGACGGATGATCGAAGCGCTCAATATCCCCATCCTCATTCGCGATGGATTTGAAGCGGACGACATCATCGGGACGATGGTTCGCCGAGCCGAAGCCGGGAATGACGGGTGCATCTCATACATGGTGACTCCGGATAAAGACTTCGGCCAACTCGTCAATGAGCAAACCTTTATCTACAAACCCTCTCGAATGGGGGATGACATTGAGATCCTGGGCCCGTCCGAAATTCTCAAAAAGTGGGGAATCGAGCGGCCTGAGCAAGTGATCGACATACTGGCACTGTGGGGTGACGTCTCGGACAATATTCCAGGCGTGCCCGGCATCGGAGAAAAGACCGCAGCCAAACTCATATCGCAGTACGGAAGTGTTGAGAATCTTATCGCGCACTCGGGCGAATTGAAAGGGAAGCTGAAGGAATCGCTCGAATCGCACCGCGAACAGGCGCTTCTATCGAAACGACTGGCCACAATCATTTGCGACGTACCGATCCCGGAGCAACTGGATGATCTGAAGCGACGCGACCCCAACGACGAGGAAGTCGCCTCGTTCTGCCGTGAATTCGAACTCAACACGATAGGCCGCCGCCTTCTTGGCGAATCGTTCAAAGCGGGACATGGCTTTGGCGTTTCAGAACAAGCTCTCGAACCCGAGAATCGCGATTCCCAAACCGCTGCCGCTCCGGATACCTCTCCTCTGCGGGAGGACCTATTTGCAGCGCAGCCCAAACCCGCTGACGAAATCCGGGCTCCGGAATCGCCCGTTGGCGTGCCGCTCAAAACCATCACCGACGTGCCGCACGATTACCGGATCGCGAGCGACCGGAGCGCGCGCGAGACACTCGTCACACTGTTGCGAAAACAACCCTCCGTCTGCTTCGATACCGAAACCACTAGTCTGGATCCGAAAGGGGCAGAACTCGTAGGAATCGCCTTCTCTTGGGAAAAACACGCCGGGTATTTTGTTCCATTTCCGGAAACCGCTTCCGAGGCGGCGGCCGTTTTGAACGAGTTTCGCTCCTTCTTCGAAGACGAAAATATATGCAAAGTGGGGCACAACCTAAAATTCGACCTCAGTGTTCTCCGGTGGAAAGGCGTCTCTGTGCATGGAACATTCTTCGACACGATGCTCGCCCACAGCCTGATCGAACCCGAATACCGCCACAGCATGGACTATTTGTCCGAGGTTTATCTCGGATACAGCCCCGTACCGATCAAAGCATTGATCGGAGAGAAAGGAGCCGAACAGTTAAACATGCGGCAAGTCCCTCTGGGCGCTCTGTCCGAGTATGCGGTCGAAGACGCCGATGTCACTTGGCAGTTGCGACACGCCCTGGAACCTCTTCTCAAGGAAAAAGGGCAAGAGCGCGTGTTCTACGAGATCGAATCGATGCTCTTGCCCGCTCTTGTGGAGATGGAGTTTGAAGGAATCCGTCTGGACGCCTCCACGCTCGAGGTTTTCGCCGAGCAACTCGCCAAACAAATCGCGCTTTGCGAAACCCGAATCCACCATCTTGCAGGGGGAACATTCAACCTGAATTCACCCAAGCAATTGGGAGAGGTTCTGTTTGACGTACTTAAGATCGCGGACAAACCCAAGAAAACGAAAACCGGTCAATACGCCACAAACGAACAAACGCTAACCGCGCTGGCTTCGGAGCACGAAATCGTCGAACGGATTCTCGAATACCGCGCGATGACCAAGCTCAAATCCACATACGCTGACACGCTGCCACACTCGATTTTCCCATCCACGGGACGAGTCCATACAACTTACAATCAAGCGATGACGGCGACCGGAAGGCTTCAATCACAAAATCCAAATCTGCAAAATATCCCAATCCGGTCAGCGCTGGGGCAAGAGATTCGGCGGGCGTTTGTTCCTCGCGAATCCGATTGGGTGCTCCTGGCCGCCGACTACTCGCAAATCGAGCTGAGAATCATAGCGGCCATCAGCGGCGACCAAGCAATGCTCGAAGCCTTTTCGAGTGGCGTGGACATTCATACGGCGACCGCGTCGCGCGTCTATGATCTGCCGCTGGACCAAGTGTCCCCCGAAATGAGGCGCAAGGCAAAAATGGTGAATTTCGGAATTATCTACGGAATCTCCGCCTTCGGCCTCGCGCAGCGTCTCCGAATCCCGCGTTCGGAAGCCGGAGAGATCATTGATCAATACTCGAAACGATACCCGGGAATTCAAAACTATATCAGCACGACGATCCGTGTCGCGAAGGAGAAAGGTTACGTCGAAACCGTGACAGGCCGGCGCCGTTATCTGCGGGATCTGACGTCCGCCAATGCCACCGTACGAGGAGCTGCCGAGCGAAATGCGATCAATGCGCCTATCCAAGGCACGGCGGCGGACATGATCAAGATTGCGATGTCAAACATCCACACCGAGTTGTTCCTGCGAAAACTGCGAAGCAGGATGCTCCTTCAAGTTCATGACGAATTGGTATTCGATTTGTATAAACCGGAGGAAAACGAAGTGCGCGCGATGGTCGAGGAAAAGATGAGAACCGCCATTCCGTTGCAAGTGCCAATCGTTGTCGAAATGGGGACGGGTAAGAATTGGCTTGAAGCCCATTGACACATCGGCTTCTGTCTCCGTTCCCAATCAATGCAAACGATCACCAAAACTCCGACACCCTGCACCGGATGAATCCATTAACTCCCGCACTACTTCGTTTCGGAACAGACATACCCGCGGAAGAACCGATCCCCCTCAACGCGGGTTCATTGACGATGCAGTTCGAAAAAAGTACTGGATTCTTGAGATACATCCGGATCGGTGATCATGAGACTGTCCGGTGCATTTATGCCGCTGTCCGGGATCGAAACTGGACGACAATCCCACCCGAAATAACCAACCTGCAAATCGAGAAAACATCCGCCGCATTCCGAATCACGTTCGATGCGATCTGCAAACAACGCGAAATTGATTTTCGCTGGAGTGGAGTTGTTTCCGGAACCGCCGATGGAACGGTTACGTTCGAATTCGACGGAACGGCCGCATCGACATTCCTCAAGAATCGCATTGGCATCTGCGTGCTGCATCCAATTCTCGAATGCGCCGGCAAACCGTGCTCAATCGAAAAAGTGGATGGAACGGTCGAAGAAGGGATCTTCCCTCGTCATATTTCACCGCACCAACCGTTCAAAGGGATTCGCGCTATTGTAAATGAGCCGATCCCAGGGGTGCGAGCCGAAGTCCGTTTTGCAGGCGATATCTTCGAAATGGAAGATCAACGGAACTGGACCGACGCCTCGTTCAAAACGTACAGCACACCACTCGATCTTCCGTTCCCGGTCGAAGTCCCCAACGGCACTAGAATTCAGCAGACCGTCTCGGTTTCGGTCCCAAGCCCGGCGCGCAAGATTTTCCCAGTGCTCTTGGGCCGCGGCGCTCAATTGTCGATCTCGACGACTCCAGTGCTCAGCAAACCGAGAATTGGGCTAAGTATGGCTTCTCACGGACAACCATTGTCCCCGCGCGAGACCGATCGTCTAAAGAGTCTCAAGATCTCTCACCTTCGCGTTGAATTGAGGCTCTCCTCAACCGATTGGGCCGCCCGCCTCGCACTCGCCTCCGTGGAATCCGCGGCGATCGGCTGCACATTGCACATTGCGCTTTTCTTGAGCGACATCGGTGAGGCGGAACTGGACGCGTTTGCGCGCGAGTTTGAATCCATCCGGCCAAACGTTTCCCTTTGGCTCATTTACCATGACTCGAAACCCGCCACACCGGAGCAATGGTTGCGCGCAGCCAAACAGAAACTGTCGCCTCTCGCCCAAAACGTCTTGATTGCGGGTGGAACAAATAGCTTCTTCACGGAACTCAATCGGCACCGGCTCCAGCAGGATTCCCAAGCGCTCCCTTGTTATTCGATCAATCCACAAGTTCACGCGGTCGATCACACAACGCTTGTGGAGAATCTCGAGGCTCAAATCCACACTGTTGAAACAGTCCAAGACTTTGCTCCGCGCTCGACCGTTATTTCACCGATCACGCTACGTCCTCGGAGCAATCCAAACGCAACCTCGCTCGCAACAAACAGCTCTTCCGAAAGATTGCCCGCCTCGATTGACGTTCGCCAAATGTCGTTGTTCAGCGCGGGCTGGACTCTCGGCAGCCTCGCGCGGCTGGGGCTCTCCACGAAAGTGCATAGCCTGACCTATTTCGAAACCACCGGCTGGGCGGGCATCATGGAAACAGAGTCCGGATCGCCTCTTCCGGATCTGTTTCCGGCGATTCCCGGGAGTGTCTTCCCGATGTACCACATTCTTGCGGACCTCGCGGACTGCAATCGGCTCTATCCCACACACACGAGCCACCCTCTCCAAATCGACGGGATGACCGCCCTCGATTCGAAGAACAGAAAACGCGTTCTGGTCGCAAACCTAACCGGGATGACACACGAGATAAAAATCAAAACGGGCACATGCAAAGCCCGCATTCGATACCTGGATGAAACGAATTGCGTCGAAGCAATGGAATCGCCGGAACGGTTCCGGCAGCGAGAAACCGATCCAGTGGAATCAGTCGCCGGGAAGATCGATCTGAAGCTTCTGCCCTGCGCCCTGGCGCGAGTCGATATTCTTTAAAAACTTTTGTTCATATAATCACTCGCCAGGCCCACATTTTGGAGCCAGAAAGAAAGCCATTTGAGCACTTCGCGTTGGCAAGGCATCGTCTTCGATAGATGCTCAGTTCTTCAGCACCCAATCTTGAGCCAATAGAAGTCTTGTTTGGTAAAGTCCAAAAGGGAACGGATCACGTCGTTCAACAGATTGAATAGGTCGAGGTCCATGTTCGAGGTCCATGTCTTGCGGTGGGATCCCGACTCCGAACTGTTGTTGAACCATATCTTCGAACCGTTCCAGGAGGCAGGGTTCCGATTGGAACTCGACCGGCAGTTGCTATTCGTTAGAGCTGAGAGGGCGCTTTTCCCTGACGTCAGAATTGCCTAGAGTTTTGAGGCGGCAATCATTCGGAGCACGTGCCGCCGCATCATTAATTGCTCCCAACACCTGTTCGATCGTGTACGCGCCGCTGGCGAATACTTCGGTTCCGTCTCGTTCACGGGAAGAAAGCCCTATCGACTATTCGACCGAGGTAGGAACAAAAGAAAACGGGAAGAAAAGCCGTGTCTCCTCCTCCCGTCGGAGGCCGTTCTGCGGCCAACTGTTTTCCTTGCCTTTAAACCTATTGGTTTGCAGGCCGCCGTGGGCGCTGGCCTTGATCACCGCCCTGCTCCTGGCCTCGGCGACGTCCCTGGCCCTGGCCCTGACCTTGTCCAGGCCCCTGCCGAGCCCCCATGATTTCTTCACGGGAAAGTTTCCCGTTCCCGTCTTTATCGAGTTTCTTCAACACAGCTACAGCGTTCCTGATCTCGTCAGCATCAATCTCACCATCGCCGTTTGCATCCAATGCCGCCACAATCGCGGGCATTGGCCGCTGGCGCCCTTCACCCCGGTTTGGCCGGTCACCGGCGTCCTGAGCCATAACGCTGACCGCCGACAATCCAAGTGTCAGAGCCGTAATGAGTGCTTTTATCTTCATACTTTTCCTTATTGTATTTTCCCCCTTTAAATCGCCCGCCCGCGCCGAATCAGGCGCGGAATGAAAAACGGCCGACAAGGAGAAAATCCTGAGCGCGCGGAAGAACGGATCTCTTTGAGAAGCTTTGTTCATCGCGATACTCATCGTTGTTCGAGATGAATTGACAACGCCGATGTAAAGCTTGTGTGTGCCTGGAAAAGGAAAACTGTTAAGGAAGTGTAAAAGTCACTTCAGTCCGCAAAGTTCTTTGATCCGGCGAACTGCTTCATCCACCGACGTGAGCTCGGATTTCGGATCTTTCCGGAGTTTGAACTCCACTTGATCCCCCGTCCGCTTGCTAACTGTTAGCCGAACCGGAATCCCCATCAGATCCGCGTCACCGAATTTCTCACCGGCCCGCAGCGGACGATCATCATACAAGACTTCGATACGCTCATTCTGCAAGCGCGTGTATAATGCTTCGGCCTGCTGGCGCAGGTTTTCTTCCTCGATATTCAGCGCGATCAAATGCGCGTGATAGGGCGCAATTTGAGCCGGCCATATAATACCCTTTTCATCGTGGTTTTGCTCCACGCAAGCGGCGGCGATCCGGGTCACACCGATTCCATAACACCCCATCACAGCCGGTTTTGACTTGCCCTCAGCATCCAGGTAGTTGCACTTCATTGCTTGGGAATACTTCGTTCCGAGCTTGAAGATATGCCCGATCTCAATGCCGCGCGTCGATTTAAGTTTTCCGCTGCACTGGGGGCATCCGTCATTCTCTTTGGCGAGCCGATAATCACCGAACTCTGGAAGCCCCAGATCACGGCCAAAATTCACATTCACATTGTGATAATTCGTTTGGTTCGCACCACACTCGAAGTTCACCCGATTATTCACATACTGATCCGCGAGAATCAGAACATCAGCGGGAAGCCCGATTGGACCGGCATACCCAACCTCGGCGCCGGTCAGTGTTTTGATCCGCTCCGGTGGCGCCAGCTTCAGACTTTTACACCCAAGACGATTCACGACCTTGACTTCGTTCACATCACAATCTCCGCGAACCATCACCGCCACAATCTTGTCGTCGGCTTCAAAAATGAGGGTCTTCGTGGTTTTCCAAAGTGGAATCCCAAGAAACTTGGCGAGTGATTCGGTGCCAATCAATCCTTCGCCCAAAACCGCCTCCATAGGTTTGTGTTCGGTTTCTTGAGGGTATTCCTCCAACCGGCCCGCAGCCTTTTCCTGGTTCGCCGCAAAATCACAGGCATCGCAAAAGAGAATGGTGTCTTCGCCCGTATCGGCCAAAACCATGAATTCTTGGCTGCCGCTGCCTCCAATGGCGCCCGGGTCCGCTGCCACGGCGCGATACTGGAAACCGATTCGTTCACAAATGCGGTGATAGGCCTTTCGCATCGCCTCATACGAAACATCCAACCCGGCCTCGTCCAAATCAAAACTGTAGGCGTCCTTCATGATGAACTCGCGCGCGCGCATCAAACCGAAGCGCGGCCGGATCTCATCCCGAAACTTCGTCTGAATTTGAAAGACGTTCTTCGGCAGATCCTTGTAAGATTTTGTGTCCCGCCTCAGAATATCGGTCACCACCTCCTCGTGCGTGGGGCCAAGACACACGGTCGCTCCTCGACGATCTTTAAACGCGAACATAATTCCATCGATCGCCGTGTAGCGCTCCCAACGGGCGGACTCCTCCCACAACTCCCTGCTTTGAAGCGCCGGCATCAGCAATTCCTCGGATCCTGCAATCGTCATTTCTTCACGCACGATCTGTGAAATCTTGTTCAATGTGCGGAGCAGGAGCGGAAGATAAATATAAATCCCCGCCGAAAGCTGTTGAATATAGCCGCCCCTTACCATCAGCGCGTGAGCCACCGTCTGCGCATCTTTGGGCGCTTCACGCATCGTTTTTCCAATATGCCTGCTCTGTCTCATCTCTTGTGATAATGCTCGTTTCGTTTCAAAAAGTGCCTGTGACTTATCCCCGGTTCCCGTCCTTCCCGCCAGATAATTCTTTTGAAACCAGGAGTATCGATCACTCGTCGCGCGATCGAGAGGCGGGCGCACCCGAATGAAGACAAGCCCGCCCTCCGCAGTTCCTCCGGGGATGAGGCGCCGACTCTCGCTTCTCTCCTCAATCCAATGAAGCAGCAGCAGCGGTTCAGGCGCGTCCTCATTCAGATGCGCCCTCGAGAGGCGGATCGAGCCGATTTCGTTTCACACGTCGGCATTGACCAACTAGGGTCTGAAACAAACTGCTCCCAGCAACTCTTTACTCGACATGTCACGACCGCCATCTCATAAACCCCACCCTCGACGGCGTTTGTTCAAACGATGGATCACCTTGCTCGTGGCAATCCCTTTCGCCGGTTGGGCCTCGTGTTCCCTCCTCCACCAAGGCCCCTATCTTCCGCCGGAACCGCTTCCCGATGCGCCCATTCTTGACATACATTGTCACACTGCTGGAATCGGCTCAGGAGATAGCGGTTGCTTCGTGTCCGATTCCATGAAGACGAGCTTTCGATTCGGCATCTACCTCAAGAGTTTTGGAACCTCGATTGAAGAGCTCGAAGACGGCGGGGATGCGCAGATCATCAAGAAGATCTCCACCGGAATCGCCGGGAGCCAGCACGTTGGAGCGGCAATCATTCTTGCATTGGACGGAGCCGTCGATGAACGAGGTGAACTCGACCTCGCCAGAACGGAAGTCTATGTGCCAAACGAATTCGTGGAACGTGAAACCGCCAAATTCACAAACCTCTTCTTCGGGGCGAGCATCAACCCGTTGCGCAAAGATGCATTGGAGCGGCTCAGATGGGCGAAAGAGCACGGAGCGAAACTCGTCAAATGGATCCCCTCGGTCATGCTCTTCGATCCGGCGAACGAAGCCTTTCGGCCGTTCTATGAAAAGCTCGTCGAATATCAATTGCCGCTCCTGACACATGCCGGTGAGGAAAACGCTTTTACAAACGCGCGGAACGAGTTCTGTGATCCTCAGCGACTGCACTTACCTCTGAAGATTGGAGTGACCGTCATCGTCGCACATATCGCTTCGACCGGGAAGAACGAAGGCGAACGCGACACAAGCCGCCTAAGCCGCATGATGGGGCAATATACCAACTTATTCTCCGAGATTTCATCCCTGACCCAAATCAACAAACCGGGCTATCTGAACGAGGCATTAACCGGCCCCGAGTGGAAAGACCGCTTGCTTTACGGTTCGGATTTTCCGCTGATTAACACGCTGGCGGTTTCGCCATACTATTTCCCGCTGCGCCTCACGCGAAAACAGATGAAGGAAATCAACTCGATCGGGAACCCGTGGGACAGGGATGTTTTGCTCAAACAGGCATTAGGCGTGCCCCAAAACATCTTTCGAAGGAGTGCCGAGTTTTTTTCGAGATAAGCGCTCTGACGTTCCACTGTGTCACTGTAAGCGGCAATCTTGTTTCTTGAGAAGGTTTCTGGGAAGTGGACCACGGAAGACACCGAACACCGGAAAAGGATCACGTTGCAACAAGTCTGAATTCGTGTCTCCTCTTCCTGTTCCGAGTATTCCGTGCTCCCTCAATCCCTCATTCTGTCAAGGCCCCGCTGCTCTGTGGAACAGAAAGGCCGGGTCTCTTAAGGAAACCCGGCCCTCGATAATTCACGCGTCGGCTTCGATCAATCCTAGCTTATTCGGCGATGAAGAACTGAGCGGCCTGAGTCGGCGCGATTGAGTAAGGTGAGGCAGCATTCGCGACCGGGCTGTAGGGGCCGGAAACGCTGGATGCACTCTTCAATGTGCCGTCAAACTGAATGACAACGTTGCCGCCGGTCCTGCCGATTGAGGTAATTCCTCCCGCTGCCGGGGCGACGTATTCCGGCACGGTCCCCTGCCGATAGGATTTCAAACCGCCGTTGGCGGTGTCGTTGACCAGGACAGGATTGCCAGCGCCGTTAATCGTAAAAAGCTCAAGGCTGGCATCACCGGTGCCGCTGTAATAAACGACCCTGACCGGATAAATGCCGGCCGCTCGGACATCCATGAGGAAGGTTGTATTGGCCGAGCCTCGGGCACCGTTGAACTGCCCTGCCACCATGACTTCGGGATGACCGATGTATCCAATCTCAAGACGGAACCCGTCATCGCTGTTGACCCCCATGGTGATCATTCCTTCAGGAAATTCAATGAAGGTAGTGACTTCGGCCGTAATGCCATTGTAGCTGCCGAATGATCCTGGAACGCCAGGCATTTGGAAGTCTGGTTGGATGTTGCCGAGATCTACACCGGATGCATAAGCGTTCAGATTGAACTCGGTCGGGATTTCGAATTGCATCAAATGGCCCACCAGTTTGCCAGGGCCTGATGCGGGTCCTGTTTCACCCGAAAAGGCGTCGTTGACCAGGGTGCTCCCGTCAATGTCTTTGGGTGCCGCCGCCAAAACCTTATCCGCATCAGCGAGTGTGTTGTGAACGAAGAGTTCACTCTGCCAGACTTTCCAGATGAATCCTGGCTTTGAAGTATCCACATTCGTCGCCTTCATAGGAGCTCTCAGCAAGCCGAAGGAGGGTGAGGTTATTTTGCCGGCGTCCGTGATCTGCGTACCCTTGGTGTCCGTGATCTCTATCAGGTAATTGATTTCCGTATTTGGCTCAAACGCGTCCGTGGTGTAGGAGAAGTCGGTAGCATCGACGTTCTTAGCGCTGGCCTTTAGCGCTACTTCCTTGCCGTTGATTACCAGGCGCGCCGTGGACGCATTCACGATCGAATCACCCTTGTCGCTGGCGCGGAAGGAGAAGCTGTTAATGCTGACGTTGATGGCTGAAAGGAACGCCACGTCGCTGCTTCCGCCACCGACACCAAGGGTCACCAGCGCGGTTTGCGAAGGTGTCTTGCCGAAGACGATGGAGTGCGCCCCGAGACCACCCCAGCCCTTTTGGCCGGGAGTATCTTTGTCGCCGTCGTTGATGGCCATTCCAAGGCCAAACTGGGTTCCCAACTTCAAGGAGGTCAGCCCCAAGGTCTCTTTAGGTAGCTTGATTTCGTAAGTGGTCCGTTTGGTTTGCGTGTTTCGCTTGATGACCGCCTCGGTTGGAGGAACGTCCGCCGCTGTAGCCGGACCGGCCTCGTGCATGACGATGACATCACCCAGTGCCTCCTCGACTCCTCCCAGCGCATAGTTGTAAAGAGCAATTTGCTGGTCCTGGTTCGCGTTCGCGATCATGAGTTGAACCGAGTCCCCATTCCAAGCGCTGTTGGCGGAATTCTCATGGTACTCGTCCGTGACAACAAATCCGAAATAGACATTGTTCGCGTCATACGCGATTTGCACGGCTGAGGTTTGATCGTCCGGACCGGTCCAAGTTCCACCGTTGTATTCTTCGAACAGGACAAGTTTCCCGGTGCGTCCGCTCCCTTTGGGGACTGAAAATCTTGGATCGGAAAGCACAGGGATCCCTTTCCAATCGTTGAGTTCACCATCCAGAACAATCGGTCCAGGAGCCGGGTTAGCGGTGTAGTGTTCCTTGCCGGGTTCGATATCGTTTGAAATCGCCAGTGTGACAAGCGCTGTTTCCCCAGGAGTTTTGCCAAAAACAATCGAATGTGCCCCGAGTCCACCCCACCCTTTTTGGCCGGGAGTCGCTTCGTCACCGTCATTGATAGCCATGCCCAGGCCGAAACGAACGCCCCCTTTCAAAGCTGTCAAGCCAAGTGATTCCTTCGGAAGCTTAATTTCGTAAATGGTCCGTTTTGTTGTCGTGTTGCGCTTGATGACCGCTTCGGTCGGCGGAACGTCGGCGCTTGTTGCCGGACCTGCCTCGTGCATGACGATAACCTCTCCAAGCGCTGTCTCAATACCACCCAGCGCGTAATTATAAAGCGCGACCTGCATGTCGCGCGCTTCATTGGCGATCATCAACTGAACCGAGTCGCCATTCCAAGCGCTGTTTGCGGAGTTTTCATGAAATTCGTCTGTAACGGTGAATCCGAAATAGACGTTATTGTCATCATACACCACCTGCACGGCCGAGGTCTGGTCATCGGGACCTGTCCAGGTGCCGCCGTTGTATTCTTCGAAAAAGACCAACTTTCCGCCGGTTCCGGAACCTTTGGGGATTGAGAATCGGGGATCCGCCAGGAGAGCGGCACCCCTCCATTCGGACAGATCACCGTCCAGTACAATCGGGGCCGGGGCCTTGATCGCTGTGTAGAATTCCTTGCCGGGTTCAATGTCATTGGCCGAAACCATGCATTGAAACCCCAGCGCGATTAACGCCATGACTAGGGTAGTTTTCTTGTTTAGCATTGAATGAGCGTAGTTGTTTTGTTGGATTTACCTTGATTCGGTGGAGCCCCGTTACGCCGGGAATCCCTCAATTGATCGTTTTGAGATTTATAGAGATTGTTGGTCCGGCTGTAAAGTGTATTCAATCAGCCCTGATCCTCGCCTAATTTTTTAAAACCCCGAAAAAAGTGAATGGGAGAAAGGGTTTTGTCTTGCCT
>JAQBVM010000207.1 GCA_027623095.1 Verrucomicrobiota bacterium | reverse complement strand
CAGGACAGCGCCATTCTGTGGCGAGAGACGAGATTTTTTTCACAAAATTCCGGATTGGCGATTTCGAGACTCTAATGCGCTTGTTCTAGGACTAGAAGGAACCGGGTTTCGTATCTATAAGAATTCTGTGCAAAGCTCTTCCTTCGGTTTGGCCATTTGAATTCGAGTTGATTCACTCCGATTCCTCTTGGCGACGGCATCTCTTTATGGATTCAATCGGCACATGTTGACAACGGAACTTATTCCGGCTGCCGAGCCGTCCTCCCGCTCATTGATGATCGTGATGCACGGATTGGGTGACAGCATGGAAGGTTATCGCTGGCTGCCTCAGGCGCTGCGGTTGCCGCGGATGAACTATCTCTTGGTTAATGCTCCGGACTCTTATTATGGCGGATATTCGTGGTACGAGTACGACGGGGATGCGGGACCGGGCATCCGGAGAAGCCGGGAACTGGTGTTCGCACTGCTTGAACAGCAGCGAGACCTTGGATTTCCGACTGGACAAACAAGCGTCTTCGGTTTTTCACAGGGTTGCCTGATGACCGTTGAGGTAGGGTTGCGGTATCCCCATCGGTTCGCGGGATTGATCGGAGTCAGTGGCTATGTGTTCGAACCAAACACGCTTTTACAGGAACTTTCTTCTTCCGCCCGGACGCAACGAATTCTCATGACGCATGGCACTGAAGACCCGTTGATTCCTTTGGGGCCCGTGAGAGATCAAGTTGGACTGCTCAAGTCGGCAGGAATCCAGATTGAATGGCATGAGTTTGTGAAGGTCCATACCATCGATGGGGAGCGTGAACTGGGTGTGATTCGGAGATTCGTTGAGGAGTGTTACTCAGCACCCTCATGAATCGCCAGTGTCAAAGTCTTGTTCAAGGCGCCATTGCAATCTGCCTTTTTCTGGGAACGCCGCAGCAGCACTCGATTGGGGCAATTGCACGAAAGTTTATTCGGCCGACAATCGGCGCTTTTGCCCCCGTTGGAGGGGCTCCCGGGACGCTTGTCACGATTTTGGGTGCGAACCTTAACGGTGTGAACGAGGTGCGATTTGGAGGCGCGAAGGCGGTGTTTAGTCCGATTTCGTCCACCGCGCTGCTTGCCACAGTTCCCCTGAACGCAATCTCGGGCCCGGTTAGTGTTTCGACGTCTTCCGGATTTGCCGTAACAACCGCGTGGTTCATTGTCGGTCCCCGCATCACGGGTTTTTCACCCGCCAACGCGTCTCCGGGCATGGTCGTTACAATTGAAGGTGTGAACTTCGGCAGAGCAATTGCTGTGAGTTTTGCAGGTGTCAACGCTGCCAGTTTTGTCGCCACGGCGAAGACTCAGATTCATGCGGTGGTTCCGGCGGGAGCGAAATCAGGGCCGATTCACGTCACGACTTCGATCGGCACTGCCGTTAGCGCAGGCAGCCTTTTAGTGACTGGCACCGAGCCGGTAATCGAAGGTTTCTTCCCAACGAATGGTGTTCCCGGTTCGATTGTCACGATTAACGGACGAAACTTCCAAGGCGCCACTTCCGTAAAGTTCGGCGGTACCAACGCCGCAAGTTATTCGGTCACAGCGCCCACTCAGATCACTGCGGTGGTTCCTTCGAATGCGAAATCAGGGCCGATCTCTGTCGTCGCAGCGGGTGGAACGGGTGTCAGTGCTCAGCGTTTTGCGGTCGCAAACACACCCTTCATTACCGAATTCGAGCCCGCGAGTGGTCCGCCGGGTACGATCGTGGTGATTCACGGGTTGAACTTTGCCGATGCGACAAATGTTTTTTTCAACGACGTTCCGGCAGCCGTTTTCTCAATTACATCGCCGACACAGATCCGCGCCGAAGTGGCCGCAACCGCAACGACCGGTCGGATCCGTGTTGTCAGCCCCTCGGGGAGCGGTGAAAGCGAGGCATCATTCAATGTTACAAGAACTCCAGTGATTACAGGCTTTGCCCCGCAGACTGGCGCGCCCGGTACATTGGTTACGATCGACGGAATTAACTTTGACGGGGTTACTCGTGTTGCGATTGGAACCAATTCGGCGTTTTTCTCGCGGGTCGCGCCCACACAAATCGTCGCGACCGTTCCAAATGGTGCCGGCGCGGGACTCATCCGGATTACAAATGCAAATGGCTCGGGAACGAGTTCAAATGTTTTCCTTGTGACTGCCGGGCTTCCGGTGATCGAGAACTTTTCGCCGTCATTCGGCACTTCGGGAACCGTTGTCCAAATCGAAGGCGACTACTTTGACGGAGCGACTTCTGTCCGTTTCAACGGCGTTGCGTCCAGTTTTCAGGTCACTGCGCGGACACAGTTGTTCGCCACCGTGCCCGCGGGTGCGACGACAGGAAAGATCAGCGTTGCGACACAAGCGGGAACCGTTCTGAGCCAATCGGCTTTCTATGCTACTCCTAGGATCACGGGGTTCTCGCCTTTGGAAAGCGTTGAGGGAAGTAGTGTTGTGATCCGAGGAGCCAATTTTGATGATGCCATTGCGGTGAAATTCGGCGGAGTGGCCGCGAGTTTCATCCTCGACTCGCAGCAAAAGATTACGGCGCTGGTGCCGGCCGGCGCCGCTGGCGGGACAATCAGCGTTACGACTCCGGGCGGAATTGTCGCAAGCACGGATGTCTTCAGACCGCTTCCCAATGTAACTGGTTTTACTCCTTTCGCTGGTACGATCGGTGAGACTGTCTTCATCGAGGGAACGCATTTGGCAAATTCGGTCGCGGTGTTGTTTGGCAACATTCAGGCGCAGTTCACCGTGCTGTCGGCAGCGAAGATTCGAGCGACGGTTCCTTTGGGAGCTGTCAGCGGCCCGATTCGGGTTGTGACAGTGTTGGGATCCAGCAGCAGTTCCTCTGAGTTTGTGGTTGGCCGCGGATTAGTGCTGTCGATCGAGCGTCCTTCAAATGGAGAAGTGTCTGTTTCGTGGTTTGGAAACGCGGGCGAGCTCCGACTGGAGCGAACCGAAGTCCTGGGCAGCGGAAACTGGTTCATTGTCACGAATTCACCCGTTGTCACCGGCGGGACGAGTCGTGTCAGTTTTTCGCCGGCGCTGAACAACACATTTTTTCGTTTGATAAAACCTTGAATCGCGAAGCGCGATTCTGTCCCAGATCAGACGTTGCAAATCGAGCAAGAGGATTTGGGGGACGCGTGCTGAACCATCAAGCCCGTTCAAAAGTAAAATTTTCCAATGGACAGGACGCGTTTCCGACTCCGTCCCGTTTTCCAATTCGGGAAAAATTCTATGACCTCAATTCAATAAACCGCTCACCCTGTTCCAAGCGTCTCACAGCATCCGGCCACAGCGGCTCAAGCCAATCTATCAATACTAGGTTCGAACAATTGCCTTTCCTGATCCAAATCAAATCAACCGGCTTGTCGGTCAAAAGCCAGCAGTCAACAAAATCCTCGTCCTTACTGACAATGACGGCTCGCTCTTTTCCCGCGTGCTTCCAAATCACTGGGTCGTCAGCTGACTGAAGTCCGACGTCAAAGACATGCGTAGCCTGATGCCCGTGGCTGGCGATCCAGCTCGCCAGTGCGGGCGGCAATTGTGCGTCAACGAGGAAATTCAAGCGTGTTGCAGCACGGCGTGATCGGCTTGACGGGCTGCATAAGCGAGCGCTGCCCTAATGTCATCCGGTTCGAGGTAAGGGAAATCGTACAGGATTTCCTCGTGCGACACGCCTTCAGCCAGCATGCCAAGGATGTCGGTCACTCGAATGCGCAATCCTCGGATGCACGGGCGCCCACCGCATTTTTCCGACTCCACGGTGATACGATCTAAGAGCTTCATGTGGACATGTTGACTTACTATGACACGAAAATCAATCTTGGCTGGAGCAAGGAAACCGAAGAATAAGCGAACTGCTTTTGTCTCGTTCTTACCCTCCTGAATGACTTTCTACGAATCCACGCTGAAAACGCAAATCCCCCCATACCGAGGCCGGGTTTTGCAACAGCACGGGAGAAACTTCTATTCGTCGCGCGTGACCGGCGGTTCATTCGCGTCCTCGGACTGAATGAGGGTGAGGTCAATCTTTCGCGGATCGCTGATTCCAAGGTCGAGCACGGTGGCGTTGGTATAGATCTGAAAATTGAGCGGTCGTTCCAGGATTCCGGCCGACTCCCGCTGGCGCTTGAGTTCTCTCAGTGACAACACGTCCAAGGCGACCGGGTCGCGGCTGAAGCGAAGCTGGCCCAGGATTGTCGAATAATGCAGAAGAGTTCGTTCCTCTCCCTGATACTGGCAAATAAGCGCATCGACGATATTCAAGAGCACTTTGTCCCCCAGTTCTGGCAATGCGCACAATTCAGGAATAGCAGTGGCCATTCGTTCCAGAGTCGATTCAAACCGAATGGAGTTATCAACGCTCGCAAAGGCCAAACCGTACAGGTTTCCCGAAACGCCCGCGAGATTATGGTTTAAAAGGGGCGTGACATTGATGATTTTGGAAATCCTCCGGGTGAGCAGTTTGGATACGTACGATTTGCGGCCAATTTCGGGTCCGGATCTTCCGAACTCCAGATCGCCCCAAACGGGTTTTCCCAACAAAGGCGATTCGTAAAAGACGTTTTCGTCATACCCGGCGTCCGCTGCCCCCTCAACATGAACTCCAAATCGTTCGGCAAGATCAAAGAAACCGGATCGGCGCAGGTTCGAAGCATGTTTATCCCAGACGAGAATATGTTCCTTTTTCAGGCCGGCCGACAGCATGCTTTGAAGGACGCCAGCGACGACAGCGAGCCGTGTTCCGCTGGTGGGGCCCGGCGCGGAAAAAACCTTAATTCCAACAATGTCCTGGGTTGCGACCAAGCTTTGCCAGGCTTTCGCGGGCGAAGAAGCTTCGGTCAGGCGCACGAGACCGAGATTCACCATCTCGGCAATTCGGCTTTCAACGGGGACAAACGTCTGGATCGAACGGGAATCTTGAATGGTGATCACTCGCGCGCGGCCCGGGTAAACGCCCGGAAGTCCCGGGGCAGATTGAACGCTCGAGGAAACCGCTGTCGCCATAATGCACGCAAATGCCAGCAACAATAGCATGCCCGCGAAGAAGTCTCGAAGGAGGCCAGTTTCTTGACGTGCTGGGCGGCGGGTGTTACCACCATATCGAATGCGGGATTTAAGAAACACGTCTGTCGTCGTCTTATCGTTCGGCATGGTGGTGCTCGTAGCGTTCGTTCTCACGGGGTGCGCGCCTCCCGGTGTTCGGGCGTGCCTGGACGGTGACCGTCTCACGCGCCAGGGCAAGTATGCTCAAGCGATTGAAAAGCTCAAGGTCGCATCGGTGCTGCTTCCCCGCGATGCGCGTGTTTGGAATCTTCTGGGTCTTGCGTACCATCAAAATGGACAATTCGAAAACGCGTTTGCCTCGTATCAGAGCGCCGAGGCTCGCGATCCAAACTTTGCCGCCGTTCACTATAATCTCGGCTGCCTCTTTTACGATCAGAATCAATTTAAGAATGCCGTTACAGAATTGAGTCACTTTACAAAGTTGGAACCAAATCAGCACTACGGGTGGCTGAAGCTTGCAGTGGCGCACTTGCGTATGAAGGAGTTCAATGAGGCGGGACAGTGTTATCTGAACGCCGCGCGGCTCAAATCAGATTCCGCTCGCGCGATGAACGACTTGGGTGTGGTGGAAGTGCAGCGCAGGCGGCCGCGCGAGGCGCTTGGATATTTTGGCGCCGCGCTGAAACGGAACCCTTCTTACCCGCCGGCTTTGCTAAACCTTGCGATTGTGAACCACCGGTATTTCACAAACTATCCTTTGGCGCTTCGCGGCTATCGTGAATTCCTGAAAACAGATCCCGAACCGGCAAGTTCGGCGGCTGTCAATCAGGTTGTCGCGAAACTTGAGCAGTTGCTCGCTCCCCCTCCGGTGATCGTGGTCACAAATGCGCCGCCAGCCACAGTCTCTATGAGTGCTTCACCGGGCGAAGAAACAAATGCTGTGCCGAACAAAGCGGAAATCGTTTCGCGCGCCGATCCGAAGACCCTATCGCCTTCCAGCAACAAAGTGGAGGCTATCCTCGTTCCTGAGCCTGTGGAATCTGATGTTGTTCCAGACCAACGCACCAACGTTGTGGAAGTCGCCGCGGCGGCCGCCATCCCGATTACGAACAGTCCGCCAGCGGAGGTGGGGGTGGCGTCGGTACCGGATTCCGCGCCTTCAAACGTTCCAGTCGAATCGATTCGAATTGAAGAGGATGTCCCTCCTCCAGTCGTCGCCGATACGTCCCCATCGCAAGAACAGCCACCCGCTCAAATTGAAAACGGCATCGCGGAATCAAATCCCACCGCACTCAATAGTGTGGTTCCCGAGCCAAAGAGGCCTCTCATCCTTCCGGTCAGACCGCGGGAGAGTAAATGGCGCATTCCGGACCGGTTGAATCCCGGCGCTTGGTTTCGCAAGGATAGTCAGTCTGAGGCGCCGCCAACTGTAGAAGATGAGTCTCCCGAGGCGGTGCGGAATGTAAACGCACCGACAACAAGCGAGGATAGGCTTCGAGAGGCCCCGGCGGGCGCCGAGTCGG
Organism: Verrucomicrobiota bacterium; assembly: GCA_027623095.1. GTDB lineage: Bacteria > Verrucomicrobiota > Verrucomicrobiia > Limisphaerales > SIBE01 > JAIPJX01. The sequence continues at coordinate 6,707 of JAQBVM010000207.1, read as the reverse complement.
CGACGCAAGTTCCCACGAGGCGGGTCATTCAAGTGCCCAGCTACCGTTACCGTATTCCCGTGCCTCCGCCTTCGGGAGACCGGTCAGCGGCGGAGGTTCATTTTGCGAATGGATTGCGGGCGCATCGCGAGCGCCGCCTGACAGAAGCGATTGAGGCGTATCGGCAAGCAGTCAGCGCGGATCCCAGCTACTTTGAGGCGTATTATAATATTGGGCTTGCAGCCTATGATTTGGGGGATACCGCGGAGTCGCTTGTGGCGTATGAAATCGCGCTCAGCCTCAAACCGGATTCTGCCGATGCGCGGTATAACTTCGCGCTGGCGTTGCGGCGTGGAGGATATCTCGGCGACGCCGCGCACGAACTGGAACGGCTTCTGATCGACCGTTCAAATTCAGTGCCGGCACATTTGGCGCTCGCCAAGCTGTACGCCGACGAGCTTTTCCAAACTGAGCTGGCTCGACGGCACTACAAACGAGTTTTGGAGCTGTCACCCCAACATCCTCAAGCAACGGAGATCCGATATTGGCTTGCCGGGCATCCCTAGTTCTGCGACGGCATGCGGTTTGCTTTCATTGTTAGAAACATGGTTGATCCATGAATTTACAAAACCTTCCAATTAATTGGTTTGATCTCGTTGTCATCGCCGCGCTCGTGGCCGGAGCAATCATTGGCCGCAAGAAGGGTTTGTCCGAGGAACTGTTGCCACTCCTTCAGTGGCTTGCGGTGGTCGTGGTCGGAGGTCTCTATTACAGGCCTGTCGGAAGGTTTGTCGCGGAATTTGCGTCAATCACCTTGCTCACCGCGTATGCCGGCTCTTACCTGGGTGTCATTGCGTTTCATGTGTTTCTGTTCAAGTGCTTGAAGCGTTTGGTTGGAGAGAGACTTGTGTCGAGCGACCTGTTCGGGCGTTTCGAGTATGTGTTGGGGATGGGCGCGGGCGCGCTTAAATCCGCGTGTCTTCTCGTGGTTTGTCTTGCGCTGTTAAATTCTCGATATGTGAGCCCCGAGGATATCGCGGCGGATTCGAAGCTGCAGAAAGAGAACTTTGGGACGATTTCGTTTCCGACATTTGGACGAATTCAAAACGCGATTTTTCGGGAATCAATTTCGGGGCCGGTTATCGGAAGATACTTGGGGGATCAATTGATTGCATCGACACCGCCGGGAGAACGATTGGTATATCGAGAAAGCATCGGCAGAAAGCGGGAGAAAGCGGTTGATGAGGTGCTTCAGAATCGGTAGCGCGGCCGCCCTCGATTGAATGTGTTATGCCTGGAGTAGATGCGCAATCGGTGCGGGAACAGATCCGTGCGGCAAGCGACATCGTGGACGTGATTGGCGCGGTGGTTCCGCTAAAACGCGCGGGCGCAAATTTTGTGGCGCTCTGTCCGTTTCATAAGGAGAAAACACCGAGTTTCAATGTAACCCCGCAAAAGCAGATTTTTCACTGCTTCGGATGCCACAAAGGCGGGGATGTTTTCACGTTTGTCCAAGAGTATGAAGGCATAGACTTCGGTGAGGCGCTCCGGCGCTTGGCCGAACGCGCCCGAATCCCGTTGGTAACGGACCAATTCGGTGGCAAACCGGAGAACCGTTATCTGAAAGAATCTCTCCTTGAAATTCATGAACAGATTACCATGCGATGGCAGACCGCCCTGGCGACTGACACGGCGGGTGCTGTTGCCCGCGATTATCTTCAATCACGCGGAGTTTCTGAAGAGGCGGTCAAAGTCTTTCGTCTGGGTTATGCGCCCGATGCTTGGGATGATACGGTCAATTGGGCGGGATCGAAGGGATATGAACCCGCGCAAGTCGAGAAGGCTGGATTGATCCTTCGCGGAGATGGTGATCGTGGCTATTACGGAAGATTTCGCGGGAGGCTGATGTTCCCGATTTGCGATGAGCAAAATAGGGTGATCGGATTCAGCGGCCGAATTCTGAAAAAAGACGAAAAGGCGGCCAAATACGTAAATACCCCCGAGACTCCAATCTTTACGAAGGGAAAAGTCTTCTTCGGATTGAACAAAACGAAACGCGCATTGCTGGACGCGCAAACAGCGGTGATCTGCGAGGGGCAACTGGATTTGATCGCCTGCTACATGGCCGGAATCGAGAATGTGGTCGCGCCGCAAGGCACCGCGTTAACGAGCGATCATGCGCGCATCCTGAAGCGCTATGTGAACGAAGTGGTGCTCTGCTTTGATTCCGACTCGGCGGGCCATGCCGCCGCTGTTCGGGTCTTGGACAACCTTGCCGCTTCCGGTTTGGCAATACGGGTTGCTTCATTGCCGGCGCCCCATGATCCCGATAGTTTCATCAAGGCGCATGGAGGCGCGGCGTTCCGTGAGTTGATCGATCGCGCCGAAGGTTTCTACGACTTCTACCTCGATACCCTTTGCACCGAGAACGATATTCGCACGGACAAGGGGCGGACCACGGTGGTGAAAGCCATGTCCGAGGCCGTCCACAAGACGGGCAGTCTTGTTCTTATGGATACGTATGTTCAGAAAACCGCTTTGAAGCTGGCCGTGGGCGCCGACGCAATGCGTTCGGAGTTCAAACGCCTTTCCCGCGCACCCGCGGCGCGACACACCCGGCATGACGACGCGCCAACAGAGTCGGATTCGGTATCGCGTCCGAATGCGCAGGAATTCTGGCTTCTGAAGCTGGCGCTGCTTCACGAAGAGATTGCCGAATCGCTGGTCGCGCATCTCGATCCGGAGTGGATAACCCATCCGGCGGTCAGAGAGATCATCTCGTTGATCCGAACTCAGGGGAGCGAACCGAGAGACGGCGGGCCGGCAGCGATTCTGTCCGACGTCCGGCATTCGGAATCGCGAAATCTGATCACAGAAATTCTCGCGGAGTCACGATCGATTCCAAATCCCGCCCAGCAGATTCAGGACTTGGTCCTGAGATTGCGGAACCGGCACCTCGACGCGCGGATTCAAGCTTTAAATGTTCAGGCTGGCCAATCAACGCTCTCCGACGACCAGCATTTGGCGATCGTGAAGGAACAACAAGACCTTCGGAGAATGAAACGGGAACCGTTGAAAGAGCTTACCCCCGGGGCCTGATATGAACTAACTATGGCCACCAAAGTTCTGGATGCGTGGGCGCTCATCGCGTTCTTTAACAACGAACCGATCAAGCTGAGAGCTGGCGGGTCTTGCGTTTGATCCGTTCCGCAAAACGGTCCACGCGGATAATTCGCAGCTTGTGGAATCCGCGGGCGATCAACTCATGGGAATCGCGGGCTTCGAGGTGGAATGAGATTTGGGTGCCCTCAACGCCGATAATTCGAGCCAGGCACGTTACGGTTTCGCCGACAATCGTCGCTGCCAAATGTGAAATCTCGACATCGGTTCCAACCGTGCTTTCTCCGGGATCAAGGTTTGGGAGCACCGCTTCGCGCGCCGTATGTTCCAGGAACCAGATCAGCCACGGTGTGCTCAGCACCGCCGGCATCTGAGCATCGGAAAAGTCGATTGCGTGGTTCGCCTCCACCACAAATTGCTTTTCCCGAATTGTTCCAGTCCTGGGCCTCTCTTTCATTCGGATACACTAGAACCATGATCAAATGTCCTGTCCAGTTCGTATGCGATGCAGCGAAGTCCTCATTATGGCACCCCGAGAATGGGAGGGTGAGGCTCCCGCCGAACCCTGATCACCACCCAAGAATGGGTTCGACTGGAGTCTCACCCTCCCGCAGAGCGAACGAGGTACATTCTGTGAACTGTCAGGAACCGGTAACAAAGCCGGATTACGATGTGTATTGTACGCGGAATGCAAATGTTTCATTTCTTAGGAAGCTTGACGTTGGTTCGAGAAAGTCTCCACTAAAGGCCATGAACCCGGCGATCCAGTTCAATCGTGTCACAAAGATCTATGAGAGCCGCCAGATCGCGGTGGCGGATGTTTCTTTTCAATTGCCGACAGGTTCAACGGTTGGGCTTCTGGGCGCCAACGGTTCCGGAAAGTCCACGATCATGCGGCTGGCGCTTGGTTTGATATCCGCAAGCGCCGGAGGAATCGAAGTCCTCGGAAAACCGATGAATCCAGGCTCGAAATCACTCCGGCAGAGAATTGGATTCCTCTCGGATGATCCGGCTTTCCCGAAGGATCTGACAGCTATTAGTTATCTGCGGTTTGTGGGGAACTGTTTTGGTTTGAGCCGCTTGGAACGGAAAGCGCGAATGGGAACCCTGTTGCGGGCGGTCGGTTTGCTTGAGGATGCCGGACGCAAGATCGGCACGTATTCGACCGGAATGAAAACGCGGCTAGGTGTCGCGGCCTCTTTGATGAACGATCCGGAGCTGCTGATTTGGGACGAACCAACCGCCGGGCTCGACCCGATCAGCCGGGGGCAGACACTGGAGTTGCTCGAAACATTTCGCGGTAAGAAGACAATTGTCCTAAGCTCGCATATTCTGGGTGATATTGACCGCGTCTGTGACCGGCTATTGGTGCTCAATCAGGGACAGCTTCTTTTCGATGGGCTGAGGGCTGATCTTGAAAATTTGCTTCCTGAGTGTGTGTTGGAGCTGCGTGTTTCCGGCGCTGTGGGCGAGTTCCGGAAGGCTGCCTGCGAGCGGTTGGGACGCAAAGATCTCTGCGGCGAAGATGGCCGGCTGCGCTTCGAAATGGACGCCCGTGAACCGGTCGGGAATGTGATCGAGGCATGTCTGAAGGTGGCGCGAGAGACAGACTCGGTGGTCGAAGGAGTTAACTCCACCGGCCGGCGTCTCGAGGACGCATATTTAAAACTCATAACGGAAGACGAATTTCGTGGATTCCTTCGAGCAAACCAATCCTAAATCGCCCCCGGACCGCAGCGTTGATAAGCGGTCGCGAGACGATCAGCCTGATGATCACTGCGCCGGAGGGGGAAAACTGGAACGCCGGATTCCATCCCGAGCTCAATCCATTTGGGTGCTGGCGAAGGCGGACTTGAGCGCGGTCTGGAGCTCATGGCTGTGCCGTGGTTTTTTTCTGATCAGCGCGTTGATCACGGTTCTCGAACTCAAGGGCATGCAGTCCAAGGAGCAGGCTGCAAGCCGGATGCTTGAGGCGGTCTATGTCACGTATTTGGTGGTCTGGATGCATGGGATCATTTTCATTGCGGGAAGCGCTCTTTCCCGTGAACAAGATTGCCTGGGTGACGCAATCCTCAGCCGCGGTGTGACTCGAGGTGAGTATCTGCTCGGGAAACTATTTGCCCGTTTCTTTGCAATTCTTTTCATGATCGGTATTGTGCTGCTCCCCGCGAGCTTTTGGGCCATACGACAAGACAAGTTAATCCGGACGGATACCGGATTCGTGATGTCCAATGCTCGGGACACCAAGGTGCAAGCTTGGGATCCCAAAAAGGTTTATGCCGAAGTCGGCGCTACGATTACAGAATCTTCGATCGAGGTTGGAGATCAGGTTCGGTCCGGGGAAATCATGGCGCAGCTTGATGATCGGTTTCTATTCGATGAACTCGAGAATGCGAGGCGCGGTGAAGAGAACGCCCGAAACGAAGTTCAGAATGCCCAAAGGCGCTACGACGAAGCAACTCGCGCCGTCGCTCAGGCGGAAGACGCGCTCACTCGGGCGGAACGGGCGCTGATCGCGAAGGATCTTTTGAGCAAGTCCGAGCAGGCGGATCGCGAAACGGACATCCGATCCCGGAAACGCGACCTCAAGAACTCCGAAAGCCAGCTCAGGGTGGCGCAGGACGCAATTCCGACAGCCGAAAGGGCCGTGGAGAACGCGCAAGCTCGTGTGCGCGATGCTCGCAAGCGTTTGAGCCTCACAACGATTACCGCGCCGATGTCCGGTTACATCACCGAGGTGCATGCGCGAGCGTCGCAACCGGTGGGCCCGGGCGCCCACCTATTCACAATCGCCCCTTTGGATGATTATGAAGTGCGCGTCCCCATCTATAAGTTCGATGAATTCAAGCGCCTCAAGGAGGGGCTCGCCGCCTACGTGAAGATCGAGAACACTGAATTCACAGGAACCATCGCCCGCTTAGGCGCCACGACGCAGCCGGATCGATGGGGCCGTGACAGCAATTACGCAATCATTCGTTTTCAGGGAAATGAAACGCTTGGACTTCTGGGATTGAATGCGGACGTGCGACTTGCTCTCCCGCCTCCGGAAACGGTAACGAACCGGGTTGATAAGATTGTGAACCTCCTGACGGGGCACGGTGAGGATGATGTTACGTCGCGGACCGCGTCGGTCACATCCGGCTGGATGTTGCTCGGGTTTGGCAAAGTGATCGGGTGCGCCTGTTTTCTAGTCGCATTGACAATCCTGATGTCGGTAGCGTTTCGCAGCACATTGGTCGCGATTCTCGGCGCGCTGGGCTTCTGGCACATCTCGAATTTGCTCTTTGATTTTGCCGGACTTCCGGATCTTTCATACCTCGAGATGATTCGGACGATGGACAAGGTGCTCGGGGGCATCGCGGATCCGGTCGCCGAACTGATCAACATCGCGGTGTTGTTTGGTTTCGCCGCGATACTTGGTCTGTTGGCTTTGGCGACCTTTGTTTCGCGGGATCCACAAAAGTGAGCCTTTGAAAAAAAGATTTATTCAATTACTCCAGCGACACTTTTCGATACGGCGCGCGGCCTTCCAGGCCGCAGAAGGTGAAAACTGGGGAAAGCCTGAAGGCAGTCCGAGCGTGTCGCTCAAGAAAACGTGCTGCGGCCTG
>JAQBVM010000206.1 GCA_027623095.1 Verrucomicrobiota bacterium | reverse complement strand
CGCTTGCGGTTGCGGAGGATCTTGGGGTATTGTCGGCTCACTCGAAATGTCCTTTTGGGTTGATGTGCTGATTTTTTGCAACTTCATTTCACCCAATAACGACGGGCATTTCGAGCTTTCTTTTATTATTTCGCACTTATATCACGCTTGAATCAGGCCTAGTCGTGTTGATCGCGTTCATGGCTGCCGTGACACCATTGGCAATGATTCAGACGGCAGCAGAGACAGAAGATGCTGTAACTTCGAACTCGAATTCCGATGCAGGCTTCGAGGCCGATCAGACACCAATCAATGGCCTCGTTAGAAGTGAAGCAAGGTCAGAGGTTTCGATTGAAAATATTCCTTCCAACCAGGCCCCATCAGACGCTCACGATCGTGAACTAAGGCATTTTGTGCGAATCGTCGCTGGTCCTGATACGATGACCTTTGAAAGTGAGGTTGCTTCGTGGGAGAAGCTTCCAGCACTTCTCAATCGAGTTCTTAACCGGACGTTTACTGTGCTCGAAATCGCTATCTCTACCGAACAGATTTCCGTTGCCAAGATGAACGAGGCAACGGGCCGCGCGATGCGGCTCGCGAGCTCGCATGGATTTGAATACAGCAGTTACATCGGCGTTCATCCCCTCGGATCCAAGGGGAGTCCCACTGAGATTGCCACGAACCGAGGTAAAGCAAGACCGGGCACCTGGACAGAGCAGAAGAATGTCACTATTACTCGGGAAGATTGGAAGTCCTCCTTTTTCGATCTAGAAAAAGGCGCTCAAGCGAATGCGACTTTCACCGGTGGATTCGCGGGCATTCCCGATGCCATAGACCTCTCGTTTCCTGTGCTCGCGAGTAAAGACGGAAAGCTTTCTCGATGCATCGTTGCGATTGGCATGCGCGTTGTTCGACTCAATGGATCCGATTTGGGACTAGACACGGGCGAATTGTTGCCTCGCGACGTGGAAAGGATTCTAGCAGCAGCGCCCGAACAAAGAACCGGCGATGAACCACCCATGTCTCCACTGTTGGGTCCTGATGACCCGGATTCCGGGATCTTCGCTTTCAGAACCCAGGAGGGCCGTTCCGGTATCCTGAAGGCGTCGCTCGACCGAGAGTCCGGATCTGTCACGATGCGCTATAGTTTTATTCGGGAATAGAGCCGTCGCTCGGTGTTGCGGCGTGTGATTCTCTCCGTGAACCGCGCAGCAGCGGATGTAAGTCCGCTCACTATTAAACCGGCAATAATTGTCAGATCCAACTCAAACGAGTTGTCGCTGCAGTGTCAGTGACCTGGTGGAGGGATCACGAGAATCGTCCTCCACGCGCAGAAAAGGCTTGAGCCAGCGAAAGCGCCCGTGGCAGCCTCGGTCATGATTCCTTCGTGTTCCCGACTTTTCCGGTGTCTTCTCGACAACATCCTTCGACCTTTCGCCTCCGTTTTTCGAGCACTGCTCCTCCCTGTCCTTGCGGTGGCTCTGGCCATTGTGAGGACCGCGACGATTCCTGCCGACGCCGCGGAGACCGCCGCGCCGACGTTGCGCTTGGAGTCCCGGATGGAAGCGCCAGGCTGGGCTCAGCTCGAAAGGCAGTTGCTCGCTGACAATGTCCCGGCTTGCCGCGAATTCTTCCAACGCTATTTCGACGCGCGCGGCTATTTGCAGTGTTTCGTTCGCTGGGGGGCCAACGACGGACCCGACGACGCCTTTGAGAATTTCAATCGGTGGCCCGAACTCCATGCCTTGGGCGCCGACGATGCCATTCTCGAGATGTACTCGGCCGGCTGGGAAGGGATGCTTCGGCAATACTCCGAAGCCAAAACGGTCGAGGTCCCCATCGCCCGAGAGGGAATGTACTACAAGGAGTTCTGCGTTCAATCCGACTGGATGCATCATGGGGAGGGGCTGCAACTCTTCAATCGCATGGGCCTCTCGATTCCCGGAGACGCGACGTACCAGGAACGCGCCCGGCGGTTCGCCGGATTTTACATGGGTGAGGATCCTGACGCTCCGAATTACGATCGAGAACATAAGATCATTCGCAGCATGATCAATGGCAGCAAGGGCCCGATGCTTCGAAAAGCCACAGCCTTGGATTGGGTGGGCGACTCGTTCGATGTCACCGGATTTCGAGCACTGCACGGCGAGAGCACCTACCCGCAGTTCCTCGCGCATTACGAGGAATACACGGATGTCGCCGGCGACAACTGCCTCAATCTCGCCGCCACCACGCTGCCCCTTAACGCTTACTTGCTCAGCAACGAACCCAAGTACAAGGCTTGGATCGTCGAGTACATGGATGCGTGGGTGGATCGCATGAAACAGAACAAAGGGATCATCCCGAGCAAAATTGGGTTGGATGGAAAGATCGGGGGTGACGACGGCAAATGGTATGGCAACGCCTACGGCTGGGGCTTCAGCCCGATGAATCCTGTTACGGGCCGGCGGGAAAATCGCCACCGTATCCCGCGGGCGCTGCTCGGTTTCAACAACGCGCTCTGGGTCACAGGAGATCAAAAATACGTCGATGCCTGGCGGGACATGATCGAAGCCGTCAACTCCAATGCCCGCACCCGCAATGGGCGAACGGAATTTCCCACCATGTATGGCGATGACGGTTGGTATGGCTGGCAAACCCGGCCTTGGGACTTTGGCGCCCTTGAAGTGTGGTACTGGTCGATGCGCGCCGAGGATCGAACTCGAGTGGACCGCAACGGCTGGGTCGCCTTTCTCCAGGGCGAAAACCCGAATTATCCCGTGACGGCGCTTCAAACGGATTTGCGATCGATCCAAACCAAGCTGGCCGCCATGCGCCGTGATACGCTCCCACCGGAAAAGCGGCTCGCGGATAACATGCTTGGATTCAATCCGGCCAGCACGGCGGCTTTGATTCAATTGATGCTCGGAGGATTGCCTCCGAGTGTGGATGGCGGCTTGCTCAATGCCCGGCTTCGCTACTTCGATCCGGACCGCCGCCGGGCCGGATTGCCGGAGGATGTCGGCGCTTTGGTTTCACGACTGACCGACACGGCCGCCGATGTAACGCTGGTCAATTTGAGCTTGACCGAAACCCGCACCGTCATCGTTCAAGGCGGCGCCTATGGCGAACATCGGATCGAAAGCGTCGCGGCGGAAGGTGGCGCTTCAAACGCGGTCGGTTCTCCTCTCCTCAGTGTCCAGATAGCTCCCGGCGCCGGCGCCAAGCTGACTTTGGAAATGAAACGCTACGCCAACGCGCCCACGGTTAGGCATCCTTGGCAACGAAACACCAGCCGGTAGCGCTATGACCGCAGCCAGCATGGTATGAGTTTTAATGGTAACAGAATAGCTCATTTCGGATGGTCTGAGAACTAGCTGTCTTCCCGTTGCAAAGGACTGTAAAACGCAAGGCGTGAATCAAACGCCAATGCTGCCGGGGTTAAGAATGAGCGAGGAGGCGATTGCCGAGATTCGCGCGCTATCGGGGTTTGATCAAAGTGCGGCTCCAAAACTACTTCATCGCGGCGGCGTGCAACGTGAAGAGATGGATCCGGCGCGAGGTTTGGAACCTGGCGCAAGCGGTGTCGGTTGACTCGGTCAAAATGGCGGAAACGCCGGCGATCTGAAGCCAAGAGGGGGCGGCACGCCTCTCTTTTTGCTCATTTTTTCCACCGCAAGCATCTTCCGAAGAAGCTTTGGCGTCGCGAACGCCGCTTTCCGCAACCCATCCTGTTTTCGCGTTGTATTATTCACCATGAAGCCTATAGGAGAATGCCGCCCGAACACGACCCCAGCGCCCCCAAAACCCTGCTGAAAAACTTACCGGTTCTAAGCAGGATCAATGTCTATGGATTGCCCCCTGCGCTCTACGCTTAACCGCGTCATCAGCACAAAGAAACGCCACACCGTAGCCGCTCCTGCAAAAATACGATCGAAGCCTTAACCAATCGCCATTTTGACCTGTGATCGGGCCACTCGCTTTCGCAATCCCCCTGTGGCTCGGCAATAGACGAACGGTGCGCGGAGGACTGGCGCGCCCTGCCCCTGGCCTCTGGGTTCAAGGCACCGGTGCGCCAAGGTTAATAGTTCAAATGCCTGCTGAAACTAGCTTCAAGACTTTCCATAAACAGGCTTCCGGCGGCTAAAAATTGAGGTTCAGCGGAAGGTAATGTATATGTCTCCAAAGCCAAATGGAGTTGAACAGTCGGTCCCGGTCGCCGAAATTGTTGGAAGCAGAGCATACGTTATGAAAACTGGGCACGTGGTTCCACGAGGTTTCAGCCACCATCGAATCGCAACGGGGGACTGCCGCCGCACAGCACCCACCACTATGTTGATCGCTGTATGCCTCGGCCTGTGTAGCTTGCTGGCGCCAGCGCAGTCCTTCAATTCCGACTTGCAAACGTGGGAACCACTCGCGAATTGGACTCTACGGCATCAGGTAATCGACCCAGCTCCGCACAATTTAAGGGGAGTTGCTGGCGTGGCTTTCGGCAATGGCCAGTTTGTAGTCGTCGCACGAAGTGGCGCGATTGCGACTACCTCGGATGGGCGGAATTGGACGCGTCCAGTAGTTGAAACGGGTGATCTCGCTTCCCTTGCCGGTGTTGCCTTTGGAAGCGACCGGTTCATAACCGTAGGTCGCGGTGGAATGGTTTCAAGTTCCACAGACGGGAGGACTTGGTCTGCCTCACAGGGTGACCCAAGCTGGTATTTTCATGGTGTTCGGTTCGTGAATGGGAGATTCATCGCATTTTCGAGGCCTGGATTGATTCATATTTCCGAGAAATGAACAGAATGGCGAACGATTCCAGTTCGCATTTCCCTAACGAGCGTCGCTTACGGGAACGGAATGTATGTCGGAGTCGGAGAACACAGATTCGGACCGGTCGGCGAGGATGTCTTGATCTCCTCGGATTCGACGAACTGGACGAGCCATTCGAGTGGCTTTAGCGGTTTTCCCAAGAAGCTCAACGATGTCATTTTTGCGGATGGCCGGTTTCTGGCTGTGGGTTCAGCCGGACTGATTGCGACTTCGCCCGACGGAGCCGCCTGGAGCAAGGTGCTGAGCGGTGTCTCGGATGAGCTCTATGGCATAAGCTCCAGCGGTGGCAGGTATGTGATTGTCGGAGGCAACCACTGGGATCCTTTTTACCCTATCACCAGCGTGGCGCTGACTTCGACGAATTCAGTCTCTTGGAGCAGGCGTGATAGTGCCACGCCGGATGCACTCGTGGCGATCTCCTCGGGCAATGGCATGTTCGCAGCCGTTGGAAACGAGGGGAGGGGTTTCATCGGGCAAGACACGGGCGCCGCGCGAGTCATCATCTCGCTGGACGGGATGAAATGGCGCATCTCAGGGGATCCGATCCATCTCAGGAGCGTCACGTTTGGAGGCGATACCATCGTTGCGGTGGGCGATAACGGGAGGATTGCGGTTTCATCCGACATGTTGAATTGGACGGCGGGCCGGAATCCATCCAGCGCGCATCTCAAGGAAGTGGCGTACGGAAACGGAACATTTGTTGCGGTTGGCGCGCGAGGCACAATCCTCACCTCGACGAACGCGTCCGATTGGGAAGAGCGAATGAGCGGCACAAATCTCGATCTGTTGGACGTGAAGTTCGCCGGAGGTTTGTTTGTCGCAGGTGGCGGCTTCAGAGAGGGTTTGTTCGACGGCACTTTCGGTGCGAGTACGATGGATGTCATTTCGTCTCGGGACGGAATCGAGTGGACTCGCCAGGGATTTACGGGCATGGGTAGCCTTTCAGCCATCGCATTTTGGGGTGGGATTTTTCTGGGTGTCGGTTCGATGCATTTTCATCGATTTGTGGGTTGGACCGTTTACGCTCTGCAATCCAGCGACGGCCTGTCGTGGTCGCAGGTTCCGGTTCCTATTCCGCCGTCCAATTACAGCCGGATTGAATATGGGAACGGGCGGTTTATGGCGCTCAGTCCTCATGGAACAGCCACGACGCTTGCCGAAGTGAATCAAATACGGAACTCCTGGAAGTATTGGAACCCCGAACAGGCCGTTCTCTCCGGGCTAGGTTTTGGTCGAAGTACATTTCTTGCGCTAAGCCCGGGTGCGATTTTCGCTTCAATTGATGGGGACTCCTGGCAACGTCTGGAAACCGGACAGGCGGCTGCGTTGTACGATCTTGCCTACGGCCAGAATTCGTTCGTAGCTGTCGGCGAGAACGGCACGATTTTTCAATCCAGCGTCTTCGAGGACTCGATCGTGACGATCGCAAATCCTACGTGGATCAATGGCATGTTCCATGTGTCCGCAACAACCAGGGTCGGGCAGGAGTATACTTTGGAGTTCAAGGACGCGCTTGAAGAGCAGGCCTGGAAGGCTTCGACGCCTGTCGCTGGCAGTGGGACCACCATGATATTCTCCGACAGCAACACGACCGGCCGGCAGCGCTTCTATCGAGTGCGCGTTCGCTGAAGGAATTTGCCTGTTGCGAACACGCACGCTCGAAGCAAGTGGATCCGTTAGAGACCGCCTGAAAACTGGATGGCACGAAAGAGGGGTCACAAACAGTTGATAGTTCATTGAACGCAATGGTTTCCTGCAATCGGTATCGATTACAGTGGGTCTTCAACGCTGTTTTCGAGATCGGTTTTTCTTGGTGAATCTACGGTTTTCCTCCGGCTTCTCGCTTCAGGATTTCTTTCATCGCCTGAACGTCAAGTTGGTCCTTTTCACGCCAGGAACCTTGCTTGAGGTGAATTAGATCTTCCGGCGAAAGATGCGGAATGCGCGCCCCAATGGTCTCCAAATGGCGGAGCCGGGGACGGAAATCTTCGAGCGACCTGCCTTGCATGCGCGTAAAAATATCCAGGTCAAATTCCTCCATGACGCGAAGAGATCCTTCCTGGGGAACAAAGTCTTCCGGCTTCAACTCCCGCGCCCAGCCCTCGCCCCATCCTCGAAGGCAGTCCAACAGCTTGACGATGTTGTCCGGCGCCTCGGTTACGATGATGTCGAGGTCCTCGGTGAGGCGCGCGTATCCATTGGCAATTACCGCGACGCCACCCACAACCGCGTAATCAACGCCGGCGGCGGTCAGATCGGCCAGCAGCCTTTCGAACGGGGAAATAATCTCCCTCGCGGATGAGTTCACGGCCTTGGGTGAGGTTGCGCGCAAAAACCTGCAAGTGGTAAAGGCGCGTTAGGATTTGTTTGGGATCATGAGGGCGGCCGACAACTTTGCGAATAGGTTGCTGCAATATCGGCTGGACCAAAGACTCGGCCTCGGTGTTCACGGAGGGAAACTAGACCACAAAATGCCGATCCGTCAATTCATCCAGCAGACTCTTTCGAGGAGTCAAGAGCTGTTCAACGGAATCGAAGTCATGCTCTTCCATCCAATCGCGCATCTCTTTTTCCACAAACGCAAGATGACGCACGCCGCGCCGCATCAGAACGGAACATAACATGGTGACATCGGCGCCGGCCATGAGCATTTTGAGAACGTCGGTTCCGCGATGAATGCCGCTTGTGGCGGCAAGACTGCACCCGATTCTGCCGTGCAAAATGCCAATCCAGCGGAGCGGGAGGCACATTGCCATCGGCGTGCTTAAAAGGACGTTTGGACTGAGGTCCATGGTTTCCAACTCGATGTCCGGCTTGTAGAAGCGATTGAAAAGTACGAGCCCCTCGACGCCGGTGTCATCGAGACGTTTTGCCATATTGGCAGAATTGGTGAAGAATGGACTCAATTTAACTGCAACCGGAATTGTCACAACCGCCTTCACAGCAGCGACGATTTCAAGATACGTCTTTTCCACCTCGGCGCAGGATTGGTTGATGTCCGTGACCACGTTGTAGATGTTCAGATCGAGCGCATCCGCTCCGGCCTCTTGAATCAGCTTTTCAAAATCGATCCTGCCGCCAAGAGAAGCTCCGCTGAGACTCGCTATAATCGGAATCTCGACCGACGCCTTGGCTCGGGTGATGTGTTTCAAATACGCCTCGGGGCCGATGCTGAAGTCAGAAGGTTCCGGAAAATAGGTCAATGCTTCGGGAAAGCTCTCGGCGCCGAACGTCATATAATGATGAAACTCGTAGCGTTCGTAGCGGATTTGTTCCTCAAACAACGAATGCAAAACAACGGCGCCCGCTCCCGCGTCCTCTAGCAGTTTGATCGTGTCGAGATTCGTGGAGATGGGCGACGCGGATGAAACGAGCGGGCTCCGGAGGTTCAGCCGGAGATATTGAGTCTTCAGATTCACGGCATTCTGTATAAAGGGTATTCGCGATTCAAGGGTCGCCACTTGGGCAATCAGTGCGAAATCGTGCGCCTCCTGAACGGATGCCGAGCATAGAAACGCCCACCCAGTCGAGCGCGCGGCCATAACATCGCTGTGATTTCCAAAAATTGACAACGCCTGCGCGGCAAGTGACCGGGCAGCCACGTGAAAAACGGTAGGCGTTAGTTCACCGGCAATCTTGTACATGTTCGGCATCATCAAGAAAAGTCCCTGCGATGCTGTGAATGGGGTGCTAAGGCTGCCGGTTTGCAGATCGCCGTGAATCGTCCCTGCCGGTTAAGGAAGACTAGGACCGCGAACATCTGGGAGCTTATCTGTTTTTGCCGATGGCTGGGCAAAGCTTGTTCGAACGTGCGAAGGGGCGGGAGCCGACGCCCTGTCCTTTCATCCAGAGTAAAATTCTCCAAGGATGAACACGAATCGAGACCATGAACTGCCTGGACAGTTTTCTGTCGCACATACGACATAAACTTGTCCTTCCGGGAATTGTAGTTCATGGGTAGCCCCGACCTTCAAAGATTGCACGCGCATTGGGACCATGAACCTGGTTGGTTCATGGGTAGGGAACACCTCCAAAGTATAGATGTGAATCGTGACCGAGAGCCGGAGCAGAATGTATGTAGTCCCGCCTTCGGGCGGTTCCAACCGGCTAACGCCGGGCTACATGCGGGTTCATGGAGAGCATAGCCGTTCGCTTAAATCGCAAGCAGGAGCTTCTTAATCTCATTGATCCTGGATTTGGGATCGGATTTTGTGAGGCGGGGGAACTTGCCTGCCAGGGTGATGAAGTCGTTATTCCGCGTCAGCATGAGTTTGTCCTCGTTGGTCTGAATCGCCGTGATGCCCCGTTCGGACGCGAGGATCTTAAGGTCTGTGATTTGCAGCAATCTCTCGAGAGCGGGCGGCAGTACTCCGAAACGATCCTTCAGTTCGGTTCGAACCTGTTCGAGCGAGGCTTTGTCTTGGGCCTGGGCCAGTTTTCGGTAGATCTCGATGCGGTGGCGCGGTTCGCTCATATATCCGAAGGGAATGTAAGCGGCCACTTTGGTGATTCGCGATTGTTGAGCCTGAGTATTGGAGACGGAACGTGAATCGCCCTCGATGTACGTGGCGGTCTCGCGTGGAACGGAAATAGCGTCGATAGATCTTCGGTGTCGAACCGGAGAGTCGGTGGTCTGGCGGTCTTCGTTTTCCTCGGCGGAGTTTAACGCGATGAAATCAAGGCGAAGTTCAACGTGAATGCGCGGTTTGATTTTCTCGCCCTTCGCGGCGCTGATGCTCTGTTTGAGCAATTGGCAGTAGAGGTCGAATCCCACCGCGGTGATATGCCCGCTTTGCTCCGAGCCAAGCATGTTGCCCGCGCCCCGAATCTCAAGATCGCGCATGGCAATCTTGAAGCCGCTTCCGAGGCTAGAGTACTGGCGAATCGCGCTGATTCGTTTTCGGACATCCGTCAAAAGGGTCGCATGCCGCGGGAGGAGGAGATAGGCGTACGCCTGATGTTTGTAACGGCCGACTCGTCCGCGCAGTTGATAGAGATCGCTTAAGCCAAAACGATCGGCCCGGTCGATGATGATGGTGTTGGCGTTCGGAATATCGATTCCGCTTTCGATGATCGTCGTGGAAACCAGCACATCCGCCTCGCCATTGATGAACCGGGCCATGATTTCCTCCAAATCATCGCTGGGCATTTGGCCGTGCCCAACGATGACGCGCGCCTCCGGTGCGAGAGCGCGAATTCGCTCAGCAATGCGATCGATGGTCATGACGCGATTGTGCAGGAAATAAACCTGGCCTTCGCGATTGAGCTCGCGCTGGATGGCATCGCGAATGATTCGCTCATCGTACTGTGCCACGATCGTTTCCACGGGGAGCCGGTCTTGCGGCGGAGTCTCGATGGTGCTCATATCGCGCGCGCCTGTAAGAGCGAGATAAAGCGTCCGCGGAATGGGTGTGGCGCTGAGAGTCAGGACGTCCACCAAAGTGCGCAACTGCTTGAGCTTCTCTTTGTGCAAAACGCCGAACCGCTGTTCTTCATCGATCACGACGAGCCCCAGCTCCTTGAAGGCGATATCGGCTTGAAGGAGGCGATGGGTGCCGATGACGATATCCACCGACCCATCAACCAACTGTTGAACAACCTGCCGCTGGTCTTTGCGGGAGCAGAACCGGGAGAGTTGCTCCACGCGGATCGGATAATCGGCCATCCGTTCGCGGAACGTGTTAAAGTGTTGTTGGGCCAGAATGGTGGTGGGGACCAGAATCGCGACTTGGCGTCCATCCATCACGGCTTTAAACGCCGCCCGAATCGCGACCTCCGTCTTTCCATAGCCCACATCTCCGCAGACAAGGCGGTCCATGGGGCGGGCGGATTCCATGTCGCGTTTCGCTTCCAGAATGGATCGCATCTGGTCGGGCGTCTCTTCATAAAGGAACGCGCTCTCGAAGTCACGCTGCCAGGGTGCGTCCGGAGCGAACGCGTGGCCGGGACGAGATTCGCGCGCCGCCTGAATGGCAAGAAGTTCGCTGGCGACGTCGCGGACCGCTTCTTCGGCTTGCGTTTTTGTTTTGGCCCAGCGGCCGCCACCCAGCGTGTTGAGTTGCGGGGACGCCTTTCCGGCGCCGACGTATTTGCTGACGAGATGAGATTCCGATACCGGCACATAGAGCTTGGGAGACGCCTGGTCCGGGTCAGAGGAACCGTATTCGATTACCATGCATTCCTGGCCCGAATCCGGTGAGGTCTGAGAGTCTGAACCTTTGTTCCGCCTGGAACCGGCCGGCAGCATCTTAAGCCCAAGATAACGCCCGATTCCGTGTTGAAGATGAACCACGTAATCACCCTCTTCCATTTCCGTGAAGTCAATGTCCAGCATCGAACGCGCGGCTGCCGCGTGCGGAGACTTAAGACGCCGTGGCCGCTGCACCTTGTACCGCCCGAACACTTCGGCGTCCGTGACTACCACGAGCTTTGCCGATTCAAAAAGAAAGCCCGCTGACAGCGCTCCCAACGAAAGAACTGGGGTTGCTTCAGGCTGTTCGGTGGGGCGTGCCTTCGTGCGCTTTTTTCCGCCGCGCGGCTTTTCCGCGGAAGCGAGCGAACCAAAGCCATACTCGCTCCAGATCTCACAGAAACGGTCGCGTTCCCCGGTATTGTTGCAGAAAAGATGGATCCGATAATCCTGGCGGAGCCAGCGATGCATTTGATCGAAGAATTCCCGTCGTTGAATTTCGGCCACTTGAGGCTGGGGCAATCGTTCTGACAAACGTTGGTAGGTCTCAAGATTTGAGAAGCCAAGAGAGAGAGGCTCCGGGCTGGATTGAGCGCCGGGATCATCCTCGGAGAAGCGAATGACGACGAGGCCTTTTTTCCTGGCGGCTTCGAGCAATTCACTCCATTCCTGAAAGAATGGATCGCGCTCCGGAACTTGCTTCGCGTAGGCATCCGCGCGTTCAGCCAGAGCTTCAGGCTCACAAAGAATCAGGAACCCACCGGCGGCAA
Organism: Verrucomicrobiota bacterium; assembly: GCA_027623095.1. Taxonomy (GTDB): domain Bacteria; phylum Verrucomicrobiota; class Verrucomicrobiia; order Limisphaerales; family SIBE01; genus JAIPJX01. The sequence continues at coordinate 1,560 of JAQBVM010000206.1, read as the reverse complement.
CATAGTCGATTAACGTGGCAAGCGGAGCTATGGCAGCGTTCGAACAGGAGGACGATTGCGATGCCGATCCGGATTCGACGTCCATCCATTGCTTCAGGATGCCGAGTTCCCCGGCTGGCGGCAGAATGACGGCGTCAATCGATTCGCGGGAAATCTGAGTCAAAGGATCGAAGTGCCTCAGCGACTCAAGTTCGTTGCCGAAGAATTCCAACCGCACGGGCCATGGACTTGTCGGCGGATGAATGTCGAGAATACCGCCGCGCAGCGCGATTTCTCCTTTCTGAGTCACCTGCGCCTCCGGTTCGTATCCTTGTCCCTCCAGCCAGTCGATTAAGTCCAAGGGATTGATCTGATCTCCGCGCCGCAAGTTGCGCGTGCGCTCCCTGATCATTTCCGGTCTGAACGTCTTCTGCATCAGACCCGCGGCCTGGGTGACAACGATTGCCGAACGCGGCTCATCCCCGCTCCGAGGTGCCGATAGGAATACGAGGGTTTCCAACCGTTCGCTAATCACATCGGCGTGCGGGAGCTGGGATTCGTGCGGAAGGCTTTCCCAAGCTGGATAGAAACGGGTGGTAAAGCGTTGTGCGGGTGAATCTTCGGAAGTCCTTGCGGGGCGTGCGGTTTTGTCATCTGCCAACCGCCGGCCTTCGGAGGCGCCGAAGCCGAGCCACGTTTCCACATCTTGATGAAATCGTTCCTGCGTCTTTGTTCCTTCGGTTACCGCGATCTGCGAACGGTCTGGAAAGAGCCGGGAAAGAAGGACACACAGGAAGGGTTGCGCGGAACGGCTGACTCGATGGCAGATGATTTCGCCGCCCGCTTCAATCCGGCGGCGAAGAAATTGCACACCCAAGGTTTGCGAAAGCGTATCGAACAAATCCAAGTTTGCCATTGGGGTTTCGATCCGCATAGAGCGCGTGAACGGTCGCATACTCGCTCATAACGCGTCAAGGTGCGCCGCTCCCACTTCTGCAATTCATTTTGCAGGGTATGAAGTTCCGGAATCAGCCGGTCGGGGTGCGAAATCCGCCATAAGGCGGAACTCCGTACGGTTCGCGAGACGTGTGGGGACACGAAATAGAAATTGCCGCCATCATTTTTCACTTCAGCGCTTCGCGGCGGGAATATAGAATCCGGTTATGACTCGACATTGTTACCGGTGCGGATGGGAATGGACGTTGTCCGGGCAGCCGGGCCGGAGCGACAGTTGCCATCAGTGCAACGCGGACCTCAAAGTGTGTCTGAATTGTGTGAGTTACGACTTGAAGGCCGCGCACCAGTGCCGCGACCGGCGCGCCGATCCAGTAGCGGAAAAAGGGGCGGGTAACTTCTGCGAGTATTTTGAATTGATCCGGAGAGTGTATTCGCCCGCTCAGGAGGGCGACTCGCGGGAAGCGGCGGCGCGCGAACAACTGAAGAAGTTATTTGGAGATTGAGCCAGATCCAGCCTCATTACGCGTTACAATTCGTACCCCGCCTTCCGAAATTGCCACGGTCTTTTTATTTGGAGCGGTGCTTGACGAGGGCTTGGAAAGGGATTTGGGGATTGTGCTGACA
>JAQBVM010000205.1 GCA_027623095.1 Verrucomicrobiota bacterium | reverse complement strand
TGCTAGTTTTAACTCGCTCCCTGGCCCAAAAATGGCCCCAATTCACCCACTCGAGTACACGAAGAGCCTTTTATGAAATCGCGCAGAAGGCTTTCCCATCCACGCCCGCGCCGGTCTCACCGGGCAGCAGCAGTGGGCCAGTGCTAAACGCTAAAGGCACGGTGATTGGCCCTCGCTGGTCAAAGCTGTTCCCAGTCAATCCGCTCAACGCCCGCCGTCCGCAGTATCTTGCCCAGTAATCTGGGTCCAATGTCCCTTCCGTGAGGATCGGGAAAGATGATCGCCAAGTTACCGTTCTGCATGAACACGTGCTTGCCGCCCGTAAAGCGACCAGTGAAACCGAGAGATAGTTAGCGCATTTTTGTGTTAGAGGAACGCGATGCAGCTCAATGCTTCCGCCATTAGCCATATGAGCAGGACGGCTTGCGAACGGCCCCAGCCTCTCCGAACAAGCCGGTGCGACAAGTGGTTCGTATCTCCAATGTAGAATGGTTTGCCAATCCGGAGGCGGAGCATTACCACCCAAATCAAATCTCCAAGCGGCACCGCGAGCAACAGGAGCGGTGTCAAAACAGCCAGCGCATTCGGGTTTTCGTTTGTATAGAAGTGGGGCAGGATGGCCAAGACCGCCATTAGGAATCCGACCAGATGGCTTCCGGTGTCGCCGAGGAATACGCTCGCCCTCGGAAAGTTGTAAGGCAGGAACCCCAGGAGCGCGCCACAAACTAAAAAGGCCAGCGTTGCGACGAGGTATTGTCCATGAATCGCGGCGCTAGATCCGAAGTGCCAAGTGCCGATGGCTCCAAGTCCGGCGCAAAGTCCGTTCATGTTGTCCATGAAGTTAAACGCGTTGGTCACCGTAAGAATCCAAAGAACAGTGACCAAATAGCTGAAAAGCAAATTATCAACGAACAGAGTGATTCGAACACCCGCGCCTGCGACAATCGAGGCGATGAGCAGTTGTCCGCCAAATTTTATTGCGGGGCGCAGTTCGTGTTTGTCATCCATCCAACCGAGGAAGACCATTCCGCATGCGCCAAGCAGAATCGCTCCCAATTGTGTCGCGCGCGCGCTTATTCCGTAAGCGAGAGCGCCCTGAATCTCCGGTGATACAAGGCTGCGAATCGCCGAACCCGCCGCGCTCGCTGTGCCGCTGCCGGAAGCGCGGTCCATCCACAATCCGCCGTAGATCAAGGCTGCAGCGGCAAGCAGGGGTATTACAACACCGGTCATGACCGCAAGGCCACCCGCAAGTGAAATGGGTGCGTCATGTATTTTTCGGTGCCCAGGATCATCTACAAAACCGGAACGGTGGGACCATCTCCGCCAACACGGAAGAGAGGCAAATGTGACTACGGCGGACGCGATCAAAGCGAGGATATAGAGGTTAAACGGAAACATCTAGGCTCGCTCCAGACGTTGATAAAGTTGATGGAGCGACTTCACCATTGCTTCAACAGAGAACCATTCACGGGCGAGCGCTTGTCCCCGTTTTCCGAAGCGTTCCCGTTTGTCTTGATTGGTTTCAAGTTCCAGGACGCGGCTCTTAAAGCAATCCAGATCTCCGGTCTTGACCAAGAATCCCGTCTCACCATCGAGGCACACTTCGCTCGCACCGTCACAGTCGTACGCCACCACCGGGCGCCCTGTCGCGAGAGCTTGTGAAAGTGCGCGGGCCAGACCTTCCCGTCGAGACAAGTGCACCACGATATCCATGATCCCAATAAGCGACGGCACCTCGTGCGGAGGTACCAATCCGGTGAAGATGAAGTGATTTTCCAGTTCCAATGATTTTGCCAGCGCCTTGAACCGCTCGCGCCATTCTCCGTCCCCAACCAAAAGGAACTTGATTCTTGGACAAGCGCGGGCGAGGTCCGGAGCGGCTTCGAAAAGATCGTCGTGCCCCTTTAGTTGAAACAAACGGGCGATTTTTCCGACCACAAAATCGGACGGAGCAATCCCAAGCCGCGCTCGGAGAGACAGATCGTTGTGAGCGGAGAGAAACGGGGTGAGTGGAAAACCGCTCCAGATCCTTGTGTATTGGTCAGCCCGTCCAATGCCGGCCTCGACGTATTGATCGCGCATCGCGTTGGCCACGGTTACAAAATGGTCCGTGCAACCTCCCGCGAGTCGTTCCGCGGTTCGGAATATCTTGTTTGGAAGCCACCCTTGAAAGTCCCCGAAGGATGGTCCGTGGATCGTGTGAATAATTGTGGGAACGCGAGTCGAGCGAGCTGCGAGACGTCCCAAAATCCCAGCTTTCCCACTATGAGTGTGGACGATCGCCGGACGCTGCTTCCGGAGGATTCTTGCCAGGTGGATGAATGCGCGGGCGTCCTTGAACGGACTAATCTGCCGGACCAGTTCGGGAATGAGTGTCAGCAATCCGGGAACGGCTGCCGCCATGTGTTCGAGAGAGCCCTCTGGGCCGGTCGTAGGGCCTGAAATGAGGTTGATATCCATGCCCGGCAGTTCTCGAAGGCCCAGCACCGACGCAATCGTGTTTTCTTGAGCGCCTCCAACAATCAGGCGCGTGATGATATGGGTGACGCGCATCCGCGTTCACTTGCGTGTGCGTTTCAGTTCCGCGAGACGGCCAGAGACGAGATTGCGCTCCGCGAGCAGTTCCGGGGGCAGTTCCGGGGCATCCGAGTATTTGAGATAGTACTCGTAAAACTTGATCGCGTCGTCGGTGCTTTTCTTTTTGTATGCGATCTCGCCCAGGAAGTAGTAGGGCTCAAAATCTGTCGGTCGCATGCCCTGAAGTCGCAAATAGTCGCGTTTGGCCTCCTCCAGGTTTCCTAGCTGGAGGTTCGCAATCGCCAGGTTTTGAAGGGCGTTCAAATTATCAGGTTGCAATTCCAGAACACGGTTGAGCGGTTTGATGGCTCCCGTATAGTCTTTCTTTTGTATCAGGATCACGCCTTTGTAGAGCAACGCCTCTGGTTTTTCCTTGGAGAATGCGAGGATCTTTTCAACTTCTGCCAGGGCATTCGCGTGGTCTTTGGTTTCGATGAGGATAAAGACCTTGTAAAGCAGCGCCAGGACGTTCTGGGCGTCTTTGCGCAAGACTCGGTCGAGCGATTCGAGAGCTTTTTGGTATGCCTGCGTGTTAAAATGGATCGTGGCTTGATTGATCAAAGCTTGCGGGTCGTCGTTTGAGATCGTGAGAATTCTTTCGATAGTATCGAGCGCGTTCGAGTAACGCTTTGTCTGCCCGTAAAACATGACCAGCGCATCAAGGATTTCGGTCCGATTCGTGTATTTCAAGGCACCGTCAACCAGAATTCGCTCAGACTCGGCGAGGTTCGATTTGGAGTATTGAGCAGACGCCTCTAATCGGAATAGACCTGTCTCCGTGTCAGCATTCACGGTAAATAGATTCGAATTTCGAATCTCGTTAGCAACCTCCAGTGCTCTGTCTGGAAGGCCCCCCTGCAGGTAATTCGTCGCCAGAGCGAAACGCGCCAATAAGTTCGTTGATTCCAGGGCGACAGCGCGATCCAAGTCAATTGCCGCTTGGCGGTAGAGACCCTGCTGACTGAGAATCTCGCCAAGTTGGAGCAGATAATCAGGATGATCAAACGGGCCATTGTAACCAAGGAGCGTTTCCCAATCCCGGTAGATTCCAAACCTTTCCTCGGCCGTTCTTGGAGTCGGTGGAGCCGAGATTTCGGGGTTTCGGAGAATTCGATTGTACCCGAGGTTGACGATCGCAGGCTGATTGTTTGTGTTCAGGTTTACCGCGGCCTGAAACCATTTTGCCGCGTCAACCATTCGTTTGCTTCGCTGAAGCTCAACGCCCCAGTGATTCAAGGCCCTCGAGTAGTACCGGCCGAGAAAGAGGGCGTCGTTAAACTCGGTTTCGGAGAGCGCTTGAACCGTTTTCAGGGATGCTTCATGGCTAGTCCAGAATTGCTGGTTGGCATCGGTTTCTTGGGCGCTCGGTGCGGGAGGCAGGACTTGGTTGGTTCCATAACGCTTTAGTTCCTGTACCAATCCGTGGGGCTCCGAAAAGAAGCGTTCAAAATAGAATCCAAAACTCGGGTGAAGATAGAAAATCTTATTGCTCCGGGAGAGATCCAACATGAGCTTGAGCAAGGCCGCGTCCTCCACGGATTCGCCGGTTGCCTCGCCTTCCAGCGTGTTTGGGAATCGGTTCGGGAATCTCTTGGCAAGCCGGCGGTGATATTCCGGAACCGTGAGAGAGCGCGTGTGAACCAAAACATGCTGATCACCGTTACCGTTTTTCTGCAAATACGCCTGCAACACCAGCAGGTCGGAACCGTAGAAATCATCGCTCAGCACAAATGCTCCTTCGGCGGGCAGCGCGGTGGCTGCGGATTCGGCGAATTGTTCGAGTAATGGCTGTTTCTGATTCCAAATGGTTTTAAAGTTCTTGGCAATCAGACCTGCAGGAACTCCAACAAAAGCGAGCAGAACAAGACCGGAGATCACTCGACTCAACGCGGGGTTCCCCGAGGAACGCCGTCTTGACGTTTTCATCTTGCTCTCTCCAAAAATGAGCAGCAGGTAGCCACTGAAGTAACCAACACTAAGCGCTCCGAGGTAGTAGAATGTCAGAAACGGAACGCCAATGCTTCGTCCCAATGCGCGCGGGCTGAATCTTTGATCAAACGCCACCCATAAGCAGACACCCAGAAACACGATGTGGATGATGCGAAACATGGCATTCGTGAGGACAGCTCCAGCGGCGCTTGTATCCCCGAAACTGGATGGCCATCGAATTCCGATTATCAGGATTGGTAGAATCGAGGTTAGCGATAGAATAAGAGCCCGGCTCCGTAATCCTTCTCCCAAGAGAAATGCTTTTTGATTCGCAATTTGCGCCCGGAACGTTTCCCAGAAACCGGCTCCGGAAGCGTCGGACCAAAGCCATAGAAGGGGCAGGAAAAAATAGAGAAGCAGACCTGCTAATCCGCACGCGAGAATCGTTAGAAAAGTGCGGAACTGAAGGAGTCCAATACCTCGAATCCACAGGATCGCGATCAGGAAGCACGGAAAAAAACCGATCATCGCCCAGTTGTTCGTGACTCCCAGTCCATATACAAACGCAAAACGCCGGAGCCAGGATTCGTTTTGATCGACCCGAAACTCCAGCAAGCAGCGGATGACGTACGCGAAAACAAGTAGATTCAGCGATTCTCCGGTCGCCGCAATTGAGTGTTCCCAGAATGTCATTTGCAATCCGCAAACGAGAGCTGCAAACAAAGGAGGGATCCACGCGAGAGGAATAGTCAGGACTGAGTATTCGCTGCGTTCCCGCAGTCGTTGCGCGTGGGTTCGATCGTGTGGGAGCAAGGCTACCGAGCGAACCAGCAAGCCGAGAGTGACCGCGGAGCAAAGCGCCGCAAACCCGTTCAGCAGCATCGGTTGCCAGGCGGCGGGCATCACTCGAATCGGATAGGTGAGAAAGAAGAAAAGCGGCGACGTTAATGGGGGACTCCAATCCAAGCCGGTGACTTTGGCGACGAACGCCAGATTAGCCAGCGTTAACCAAGGAATCAATGTTGCCAGATACACAATCAACGCTCCGGTGGCGACCATCCAGGGGAATGCCGATTGTACAAATCCGAATTGCGTATTTTGCTTGTCGTGCATAGGTCGAGGTTGCCAGCGAGTTGAAACGATGATCCGACTCTTGGCAAGTTTAGTTTAAATCCCCTAATTCCTCCGAAAGCCGGAGATCGGCGACGCATTCCACATGCTGAGTCTGGGGGAACATATCAAGCGGCTTCACTCGATCTAATCGAAACACTCCGCCGGCGCAGAGCAGAGCGATGTCTCTGGCGAGCGTGGCTGGATGGCAGGAGACATAAATCAGTTGTGTGGGACGGACCTCGCGCAGGACCTTGATGATTTCGGCATCGCATCCTTTGCGGGGTGGGTCGAGAATCACGGCGGTTTGCCTGGAAGGGAATCCGCTTAACAAGTTCGGCAACAAATCCTCCGTCCTTCCTGCCAAGTACTCTCCGTTGGAGCGGTTTCGGCGTTTCGCGTTTTTTCGAGCCGCCTGAATCGCCCGGAGGTCCAATTCAACGCCTGCAAACCGTTCGACAAGATCGGCCAGTTCGACACTGAAAAAACCGACGCCGCAGTAGGCATCAATGAGGAATCGAATTCCACTGCGGAGGACCGCTTGCCGAACCGTATCCACCAGCGCGGGCAACAGGTGGAAATTGTTCTGGAAGAAAGAATCGGGAGGCAGCTCCCAATCATCCGGAGGCACTCGGATTGTAATTTTGATGCCGCCTTTGGGTGGAGGATGGTTTCTCACGCGCAGGATTTCTTGCTGTAGCCCCGGTTCGGCGATCTTGCATTCCTCCACATCGACGACGAGCCGGTTGTCCGCGCGAATGAACCCGATGTTGAGACCTTGCTTGAACTTGTCCCATTGGCTTCGGATCATGATGCGATTTCGGTATCCGTAAGGCCTTGGGCAGGGTGCTACCGGCTCGATCACCGCTTGGGATTCGCGGCCTATGCGGGTGAAAAGGTCCGCGACTTGTTTCCACTTAATTCGAAGCTGCGCCTCATAGTCAATGTGCTGGTATTGACAGCCGCCGCACTCTCCAAAATATCGGCATTCGGGAGTGACACGATCCGTCGAAGGAGCGATGACGCGGATCAGTTTTGCGCGCGCAAACCGCTTCTTCTTTTCCACAATTTCAACCTCGACTTCCTCGCCCAGCGCCACAAATGGGATAAAAATGACAAAATCTTCAATCCGAGCGACTCCCTCACCGCCGAAAGCAATGTCGTGAATGACAACTGCTAACTTTGAGCCAATTGAGAGCGATTCGGTGCTGCTTATAGGTTCATCCATTTTTTCCTGCTTTTGAGAGCAACCGAGGAGAGTGGAAATCTTATTCCTCTGAATCTTCACCCAGAATTTCGAATTCCACGTATCCTAATCGCCTCTTTTGATACCATGCGACCGCCATCAGATCTAGAATCCCCCGGAAGAGCCGGTTCGCGATTCCGTACTTTGAAACACCGGCAACTCTGGGGCGGTGTCGAACCGGAACTTCACGGGTGCGGAAACCGCCTCCGTGAATCAGGATTGGCAAGAAGCGGTGCATTCCATTGAAGGGAACGATGGATTCCAAAACTTGCCGCTTGAAGACTCTCAACGCGCATCCGGAGTCCGCAAAATCGACCCCCAGGACGAGCTTGCGAGCTTCGCGCGCGACTCGCGACGAGATGCGGCGCAGCTCGCTGTCTTGCCGTTTTTCTCGGATGCCGCAGACGAAATCACACCGATCGAGCTCGGACAAGAGATTCGGAATATCCGCTGGGTCGTTTTGAAGATCGCCATCCAGGGTTGCCACGAGCGGCGCGCGGGTGGCTTTAAGTCCAGTCCAGAGTGCGGCGCTTTGACCGGCGTTCCTGAGATGACGGATTCCACGGATGCACCGATTGCCGTCCCGCGCTTCTCGTATCCTGGCCCAGGTCGAATCGGTGCTGCCGTCATCCACGAAAACGACTTCGTATCTGCTCGAACCCTTCGCGAATACGTCCGCTAGCTCTTTTGCAAGGGGAAGGACGTTATCTCCTTCATTATAAACAGGTACGATGATAGCCAGATCACAAACCACGCATTCAGGATAGCCGTGCTCGTTTTTCGGGCAATCCCAATTGCGGTTCTCATTCTTTTGCGTGACAAGATTGTGGCCCTCGACACACTCGGAGGCATGTTGCCGGCATTTCTGACAACGGTTTTGTTCTCGATTTCCGCAGTGAGCGCGAATCGCATGGCAAAGCTTTTGGGTGGAGTGGAAGCGAACTTTTGGAGGATTACGCTCGCGATGCTTTTTCTAGGATTCTGGGCGCATGGCTTTGGGGGCGGGCTTGATGGAGACGCTTTCCCAGTTTTCCTGCTAAGCGGCTTCATCGGTTTCGGAATTGGCGATTTAGCGCTATACCAAGCGTTGCCTCGGATTGGTTCACGTTTATCGACGTTGTTGGTTCATTGCGTGGCAGCGCCGTTCGCGGCGGTTACAGAATGGCTATGGATCGGCACCACACTTACGGCGGCTCAGATCGCCTCCAGTGTTACCATTTTGGCCGGAGTCTCGCTTGCTTTGGCTCCTGGGAAACACCTTGATCTGTCCCGTCGCGTCTTCTGGAGTGGAATTGTTTATGGAATAATTGCGGCGTTGGGCCAAGGGATGGGCGCCGTCGTGAGCCGCAAGGCGTATCTTATCGCTGAATCCGCGGCACAGGAGATCGATGGGTTAACGGCGGCATATCAGCGCATTATCGCCGGATGGGTTTTAGCGGGCGTGTTTCTCATCCTGGTCAGGCGCCGTGCGAGCTGGAAATTAGTCGGGGACAAATCCTCGCTTGCGAAGACGGTATCTGGCCGGGGGCCGCTGAGAGTGGCCGCGCCTTGGATTCTGGTGAATTCGCTCAGCGGTCCGACATTGGGCGTGGGATGTTATCAATGGGCGCTGGCAACAACGCCGACGGGTCTCGTTCTTCCGATCGTTGCGATCACACCCTTGGTCGTGATCCCGTTCGCTCGTTTTATCGAAGGGGAGCGCCCGAGCGCCCGTTCATTGCTCGGAGGCCTCATCGCGGTCGTGGGTGCTGTCGCGTTAACTCTCGCCCGGTAGCTCAGTTCCCAAAATGATTGTCCGATCGCCTCGCGGCATCGCTCAACGAAAGAACTCCGCGTGGGGAAGATTGTCGGAGTGCCACCGTTTCAAGACGTCCGGGCTGAGATCCAGGAAAAGACTGCGGTAATCGATCGCTTCAACGTGCCCGTCGCTAAACGAAACATTCAGCTTTTGTTTGTGCCGATCTCTTGCTTCTCGAAGGGAGGCCTCTTCCACTTCTGTGTTGTCGTCGGTCGAAAAAGTTCCCTGCACGAACAACCGCCTGGACAAAGTTTCGATACCGGCCAATAGCAGCCGGCTATTTTGTGAAACGATTGCGAACGAGTCGCCGATCGCGATCATGTCCGCGGGAACCTTTACCTCCGCCTCGGGGATTGCGATCTGCGTCATATTTCCTGGACCGTTGAATCTCCCGGCAAGTCCGAATTTCTGAACCTGTTTCTGGTCCGCAGTGCCGACATTGTAGCCATAACTTCCGCCTGAGAGATAAAAAAGTTCGTCTTCTATGCGTCCATCCCAAACACCGCCACGGAAACTGGGACACGCGAACACTTTGTTGGTCCATCGTTGATCGATGTACGGCAGGAGATCGTCGTACCATTTCGCGCCCTGAGGTTTGGCGTCGCTCAAGACGGTCGCCAAAAGCGGGTAGAACGCGCTCTCGTTGAGGTACATTTGGAGAGCAAGACCGATCTGCCGCTGATTGCTTTTGCAATTCGCGGAACGAGCGGAACCTTTTGCGGCGGTCAAAGCTGGCAAGAGCAGCGACGCTAGAAGTGCAATGATTGCGATGACCACGAGGAGTTCGACCAGCGTAAATCCCGGGCTCCGGAATACACATTGGATCGAGCTGGGTTTACGCAAATTCATAGGCGCGCCGAATCGGACGCGGACCACACTCGCTCAAACTGATCGTTTTAACAAGAGTGCGTCCGGCCATTCCAACGTGTGAGAGGCCCTTCGGAGAGAATTGTTCCTTCAATAAGTATGAGTGCCGAATCGCAGTAAGGTGTTCAGATCAAGTTCCAGGGGGAGCGGGCCTGCCGGCTGAGAAGCGATGAAGCTTCGGCATCGTTTATAATGATTTCTCGGTCGGCATCCCAATGAATTTTGCGGCCCCCGATTCGGTAAGAGATATTTCCCAGCAAAGGGACAACAGTGGATTTGTGTCCAATCTCAACATCTGCGACCGGAGGTTTGCGAGAACGGACGCATTCAATGAAGTTTTGGGTGTGCAAGTCGGTGCAATCTCGGCCCGCTACGGATCTTGGTTTCGCAGCGTTTCCGCTGCCCATGGGGTAAACTTCGTATCCCACGCGATCCGAAAAAAGGGTGCCCTTGGTTCCATAAAAAGCCTCGCCGTGAGGACGGTCGAAATCGCCCGAGGCACCGTAAGGTTTGCGTCCTGCCGGAATTCGAGGTCCGGTGCCAAAGCCGTTGATCTGAATTCCCTCATAACTCAGCGTCCAGTTCTTGTACTCGTACGTCACATGAAGGACGTTGGGAGTATCGACAATTCCTTGGCTTCCGTACAAACCGCCGACTCCCATCGCTGACAGCGGTTTGTCGTCGCGCATGATCTGATGAACGGAATCCAGCCGGTGGGCGCCGAAGTCTGTAATGAATCCGCCAGAGTAATCATAGAACCGTCGGTAAACGCGGAAACGGAGCCGGTTGTAGGGAACTTCGGGAGAGGGACCCAGATACATGTCCCAATCCAGTCCCTCGGGTGGTTCGGAGTCTGCGGAAGGTGTTTGGCTCATGTAAACCGTCGAGTAGTTGCAGACATGGACGAAATGCACCTCTCCAATCTCGCCGCTTTGAACGATCTCCTCGACCTCGCGGTAGTGCGGCGCGGAACGGTGTTGCATGCCGGTTTGAACCACCCGACTGTACCGCCGAGCGGCCTCGATCATCGCTCGCCCTTCCCGAATCGTGAGACTCAAAGGCTTTTCCACATAAACATCCTTCCCGGCTTGGCAGGCCAGAACCGTCGGGATTGCGTGCCAGTGATCGGGTGTCGCGACCAAAACGGCATCCACATCTTTCATTTCCAAAATCTTTCGGAAATCACCGAACGATCGGGCCATTGGTCCCGCCCATTCCTTTGCCGAGGAGGCCGAGGGTTCATAGACATCCGCGACAGCGACAAAATCGACGTTCGGAGCCTCCCGCATTAACCGGGACACGAGCCGTCCGCGGCCACCGCAGCCGATCAAACCGACGTTGACACGCTCATTGGCCCCGCTCACCCGGCGGGAGGAGAGGGCGGATACAGTGGACACAGTGGCGGCCGCCTTGGCTAGATCTTGAATGAAATGACGTCTTTTCATGGTTAACGATTGGTGGACTGTGGAAAATAGAGAGGTATGAAAACGCGCGCGTAATGCAAGGCCAAATCCCAGCTATTTTCCTGAGCGGCGGCTGCGCCTCGCCTCAGAATCGCAGGGTCATCTTTGCGTAAACCGATCGACTCACTTCCACATTGCCCGGGGTAGGAACGAATGGCGTGTATTCGATGTGGAGACTGTTCAGCAGACTGCGGCCAACGACCGCAAATTCAAGATCCGCTCTGCGCGAAGATGTTTCGGCGACACCAAAATCTCTGAGCGTTGAACGATTGCTGTAACAATATTCACTTGGGTTTCGTTGTATCCCGTGAACGAATGATCCGTGAAGTGGAGTTCAAGATTTTGTGCCGAAGGCACAGTGATGAGATCTACCGGTACGCGAAAGCGCTGCTGGGAAACGGGGCCGATGCCGAGGATGCGACGCAAGAAGTGTTGCTGCGCCTGTGGGGAAGTCTGCCAAAGGTCAATTTGTTCAACACGCGGGCGTGGATTCTCCGCACAACCCGCAATTATTGTCTGGACCAAATTCGAAAACGTTCGAATCGATTCACCCCAGCGCTTGTGGACGACGAAATCAATTCTGCGCTACCACGCAGACGCGGGACCGGGGCGGCGTAGCGCCGCCGCCCCGCCTGGCATTCGGGAGGAATGCGCAAGTTTAATAGATCCGATTCGAGTTCGTGGGAACCAAACAATTGCGGGCCGCGAATGGGCCGATCGACAAACCGCGGAAGCTGTTCCTCGGGAATCTCGCCAGAGCCAGAGCCAGGCCCTCTAATCGCCTTATTAAGGTGGGGTGCGTTTGCCCTTGGCCGCCCAATTATTGGCTCGTTCCAATAGCACCCCCTCAGCTTGATTAGCCCACGAAACGACCTCATTCCTCATCAATCGCGCCCGGCGGATGAAGCCCAAATTACGTGCCGTGCTTTCAAGCTCCCAAATCTCGCGCGCCGCGGCGAGAGCATTTGTCAGCGCGTCAATCGCCGTGATCTGGTCCTTGGTCAACACGGCAAGCTCCATCCGGGCGACGTGATCCCAATAGTCCGGTTTGCCTGCCGCCATCCGCCGCTCGACCGCGTACGTTACGACCGGAATGAGCTTTTCTCGCCGGGGATCCTGCGGATCCTTAATCTCAATCAGTGTCAGCGCGTTGATGCCGGGATAGGCGTCGCGCCAATCCGCATCAAAACCATTGAGGTAGGCCTCGATCGCTTTATTGAGCAGCCCACTGGCAAGGAAGAACTCTTGCCTGTTGAACGCCGCATCCCAACGGTCCTTGCGAATGCGGCCCAGGATTCCGTAGGTCTCGCTGGACGGGCCACGGCGTAGCTCTGGCACCTGTCAGACTTCACGAAACCGAAGTTCAACTCGTCGCGAAAGTGACGAATAAGGATATCACGGCGGTCGTGTTGAGAGAACGAGAGAATTTGTTTGTCTTGGATGGGGATTCTCTTTCGTCCCCGCGCTCGCTTGGCCATAAGTTTGACAAGAGATTTACGCCTCCGGGAAAAGAAGTAAGACCCAAAGACGCGGAAGCGCTCTTTCTGAAACGGAAACGAGGAACGGAAACGGGGTCAACTCATTGCAGAGCCCCGGCGGCAATGAAACCGCCTTCCCGCGCCGGGGTATTGAAAAGTAGATTTCGTCCGATCTTTCTTAAATGCCGAAAGAACTCGAGTCCGGATTGCGTCCTTAAGAAGTGGCGGATCTCATCTCATATCTTCAAAAAGAACGGTGAGTTTCTGGTAAGGAAAAACAGACCTTTCTGAGAAAAGCTTTTGATTTTTCACGGGCCAATGCAAGCCAAACAGAGGAAATGCTCGTTATCCGCGCATAGGGTGTATGACCGCAGGTCTAAATGCGCGGAATAATTATCAGCCGATCCTCTTGAACCCAGCCGGTTCTGCGCATGTTGTCCCGGACCTGCAGCCAGTCGCGCTTTCGTTCTAGAATAAACAACTCCGTGCCTTCACTCACGGTGTAGTGACCGGGCGATTCTTCGAGAGGGCCAAAGCGGACGACTACCTCTGGCGCCACGGCGACCGCGGACGGGCGTGTGATTCTGGCAAGCACTCCGCAGCTCAACCAAATGCCAACCACCGCCGCGGAGGCGCCCGCTGACATCCTAATGAATCGTATTGATTTGCTGCGAGTTGCGCGCAAGAAGACAATGATTCGGGTTCCAATCCAAATCCAGAGGGAAAGCGCCGCGAGCATCGTCAATTCGTTCAGAGTGAGAATCTGGGGAATCTGCTTCCAAAGTGATTGTGAGGCGGGTGATCTTTTACCGAGTGAAATGCGCGTGAAATCGAGATTTTGCCGA
>JAQBVM010000204.1 GCA_027623095.1 Verrucomicrobiota bacterium | reverse complement strand
GTGGAAGCTGAAGAAATGTTTACCAAATTGATGGGTGACGTTGTCGAACCGCGCCGCCAATTCATCGAGGACAACGCGCTGAATGTGAGAAACCTCGACGTTTAGTTTGGGTGCTCGCGTTCACATGGAATATATGGGTAAACAGCAATCTCGTTTGACACGATCGCGGTTTGGCTTTCGAACGGTGAAAGCTTGTTTCTTCGTTCAGCGACGATCGAATTTGACCCGCCGGTTGCCCAACGCTCTGCATCATTTGTCTTGATTTCTTTCTATGCCCGATTCAACGCAACCTAATACCCCGCCTCATGCGGCTGTTCCACTTTACGCCCCCAACGAGAAAGTGGCGAAGATCAATGTCGCGGACGAGATTAAGAACTCGTTCTTGGACTACTCGATGTCGGTGATCATTTCGCGCGCTCTTCCCGACGTTCGAGATGGGCTGAAGCCTTCTCAACGGCGCCTTTTGTATGCGATGTTTCATGATTTGAGCCTTCAGCCAAATCGCAGACACCTCAAATGTGCCCGGATTGTGGGTGAGACAATGGGTAAGTATCATCCTCACGGCGATCAGGCGATTTACCCAACGCTGGTGCATATGGCTCAACCTTGGGCAATGCGCGAGAGGTTGGTGGATGGCCAGGGCAACTTCGGGTCGGTGGAGGCCGATCCGCCCGCGGCGATGCGATACACCGAGGCGCGCTTGACTCATCTTGGGGCAGTCTTGATGATTGACCTGGACAAGGAGACGGTCGATTACATTCCAACCTACGACGAGGAGCATTCCGAGCCGGTCGTCTTGCCTGCGGCGTTTCCGAATCTCCTGGTGAATGGAGGGACCGGGATTGCGGTGGGAATGGCAACGAACATGGCGCCCCACAATTTGGGTGAAGTCATTGACGGCATCTGCGCGCAAATCGATTCGCCGGATATCACGATTTCCGGCCTGATGAAGTTCATCAAAGGGCCGGATTTTCCCACGGGATGCATGGTCTGCGGGCTTGAGGGTATCTTGAACTATTTCACAACGGGCCGAGGAAGTGTCAAAGTCCGCGGCACGATTGGAGTCGAGCAGTTAAAAAACGGGCGCGAACAAATTATTGTTACCGAGATCCCCTACAATGTGAACCGGGCGACGCTTGTTGAACGGATCGCTCAATTGGTCAATGAGGGGAATATCAAGGAATTCAAGGATATCACGGCAGTGCGGGACGAATCGGACGAAAACACGCGGGTCGTGATCGAAATTAAGCGTGATGCTCTTGCGAAGGTGATTATCAATAATCTCTACAAGCACACCTCTCTCGAGACGAGTTTCGCTGTAAATTCTCTCGCAATTGACCATCGACGGCCAAAGACGCTTAACTTAAAGGAGTTGATCAATTGCTATATCGAGCATCGGCGAGAAGTGATTATTCGCCGCACTCGGTTCGATCTAAAGAAGGCCGAAGCTCGGGCGGAGCAATTGGAGGGATACCTAATCGCCCTGGCAAATCTAGACGAGTTTATTCGAATTATCCGCACGTCTTCAAATCGGGAAGAGGCGAAAGTGAGGCTTCTTGCGTTTGATTTTTCCAGAGCTCAGGTGGAACAGTTCGGAATCCTCATCCGGAGCGAGGCACGCCTGCTGAATGGCCGCTATTCGTTTAGTGAAGCGCAGACAAACTCAATTCTTGAACTGCGTTTGTACCAGTTGACCGGGTTGGAACGGGATAAAATCAAAGCCGAGTACACGGAGCTGATGGAAAAGATCAAAGATCTACTCGATATTCTGGCGAAGGAATCCAGGGTCTTTTCGATCATCAAGGAAGAGCTCGGGGCTATTCGGGAAAAACACGCCACTCCGCGGCTCACCGAGCTGGTTCCCGATGAAGGCGATATTGCAATCGAAGACCTTATCGCCAACGAGGGCGTCATTATCACGATTACCCACAGCGGGCTTATCAAGAGAACGAATGTTAGTTCGTACCGAGCTCAAAGACGGGGTGGAAAAGGCGTGATCGGAATGACAACTCGGGAAAATACGGTGTCGGATGGCGGCGATTCCCAGGACTTTATCCAGCATCTTTTTACCGCTAGCACTCATGACTACCTGATGTTTTTCACGAACACGGGCAGAGTCTATGTTGAACGCGTCCATGAGATTCCGGACATGGGAAGGGTGGCCAAAGGAAGGAGTATTGCCAACGTCCTCGAACTTCAGTCCGGCGAGTCGATCGCGGCGTTGATCCGCGTGATTGCCAAGCTGGGCCCGAACAGGGAGGATATTACTTGGAATCAGCCTGAATTCCTTTTCTTCGCCACCAAGAACGGAACCGTCAAGAAAACCGCGCTTGCCGACTTTGCGAATGTCCGGCGCGGGGGGATTATTGCGATTTCGATTGATAAGGATGACACGCTCATTGAAGTCAAATTGACAAATGGCACGGATCAAGTAGTGCTGATCACGCAAGACGGCAAAAGTATTCGGTTTTCGGAGGAGGATGTCCGCTGTATGGGCCGGCCGGCAGGGGGTGTCCGCGGAATCGCATTGGCAAACAAGGACTCAGTTGTCGCATTGGCGGTTGTTAGTTCGGACGCGAGCCTGTTGGTGGCGGGAGAAAATGGGATTGGGAAGAGGACCGTATTCGAAGAGTACCGGCTTCAAACGCGCGCGGGAAAGGGCATCATCACGATGAAAACGACCCAGAAAACTGGGGTCGTCGTCGGCGCTTTGACCGTCCATGACTTCGATGAGATCATGTTAATTACGGAACGGGGTCAGATGGTTCGAATTGGCATGAACGATTTGCGAGAGGTCGGTCGAAACACGCAGGGTGTCAAGCTTGTGAATCTTGACCCAGGCGATACGTTGCAGGCAATTGCTCCGGTGATCAGTGAGGATAAGGAAGATACGGATGAAACGCCGGATACGGTCGAATCCTAAAGGCTTGTCTTAAAACGCTTCTTTCCAATGGAAACCAGGCGAGTTTCAGACTTCGGACGAAATCGAATCTGACTGAAAAGCCTCGCAAACGCCGAGCCTCTTTTCTAAGTTCAAGGCGGTTCCTCAATCATCAAATGACGAACGCCCCACGATCAGTCGTCGTGTTGTCCGCTCCTCAAGCACTACTAGTTCTAGGTGCTGCGGTTTGGATCAGTTGCGCACCGCCTAGCCAGCATCGTACAAACGATGTGCGTTTATCCGGTCCGGTGACTTTTAACCGGGATGTCGCGCCTATAGTCTTTCAACATTGTGTTCCGTGCCATCGTCCTGGCCAATCGGCGCCTTTCGGATTGCTGGACTACAAGAGTGTCGTGAAGCGCGCATCGCAAATCGTTGAGTTGACTCGGAATCGCTATATGCCGCCATGGTTGCCGGAGCCTGGCTACGGTGTGTTCGAAGATGCTCGGAGTCTTTCAAAGGAACAGATCGAGACCTTTGAAGAATGGCTTGCAGCGGGCGCAGTGGAAGGTAATCCCGCTCATCTGCCTGCCCTGCCTGAGCTTGCCGAAGGGTGGCAACTGGGTGAACCGGACCTGGTGGTTCAATTGGAGGAGCCGTACATGCTCTCACCCGATGGACTGGACGTATATCGCAACTTCGTCATTCCAGCACCGTTGAACAAGACACGTTTTGTGCGCGCTCTTGAGTTTAAACCAAAAAGTAGAAGTGTGCATCATGTTCGAATCCTCCTGGATTCAACATTGCAGTCACGGCACATGGACGCGCAAGATAACGAACCTGGTTTTTCGGGAATGACGGTGCCCGCAAAATTTCCAGAGGGCCATATGATCACATGGGTGCCGGGCCGATTTCCGAAACGGGAGCCCGACGGTCTCGCTTGGGTCCTGGAAAATGGAACGGACATCGTTCTCCAGATTCATATGCAGCGCACCGGCAAGCCGGAGCTGATCCAGCCTGCCATCGGTCTCTATTTCACGGAACAACCTCCAACCAAAACGGCATGCCGAATTGGACTGCTCTCGCAACTCATCGACATACCTGCGGGTGAGAATAACTATGTCGTCGAACGTTCCTTTAACTTGCCGTCGGATGTGGATGTGCTCGCTGTGCTGCCGCACTTGCATTATCTGGGCAGGCAGATCGAGGGATTCGCAATCCTGCCGGATGGAAGCAAGGAATGGTTGTTACTGATCAAGAACTGGGATTTTAATTGGCAGGACGAGTATCGGTTCGCGCAGCCGATTTTTCTGCCAAAAGGGTCAGTGATTTCCATGCGTTACACGTACGACAATTCATCGGATAATCCGCGGAATCCTCATTCGCCGCCTCAGCGGGTCGTTTTTGGCCCCCAATCGGTTGATGAGATGGGTGAGTTGTGGCTTCAGGTCCTGCCTGGCCGCGCAAGCGACCTCCCGGCGTTGCAAAGTGCCAATCGAATGTTGAGTTTTCAGGAAACTGCGGCCTACTACGAGAACCAGCTCAAAGCGGATCCAGGGGATCCGCTTTCCCATTTCGGTTTGGGTAAAGTGCTCGGTCCTCTCGGTAGAATTGAGGAATCCCTGAGCCATTTTCAGGCCGCGATCGAACTTCAACCTGACTTTGTTGAAGCACGTTATTATTTGGGTCTAACGCTTTATCACGCGGAACGGTGGGAGGATGCGAGGACTGCATTCGAGACGGTGATTCGTTCCAGCCCGGAACATTTCAAAGCTCACGATGGATTAGGACTGACCTTGCTTCAGCTTCAGCGTGTTGACGAAGCGCTGGTTCATTTCCGGATCGCGTTGAGCCTCAATCCAGAAGACGCCGTAGCGCGCACGCAGTTGCAGCGCTTTTCGATCAGCGACAAAGGACGGTCTCGATGAAGAACAATGCAAGGATATTTGTGTGTGTGGCGGGTCTGCTTTCGTTCGCAGGCTGTTCCAAGAACACTGAGAGCATCCGCGATGAAGGGGGTCAAACCGTTACTGGAATGACTCAAATCAATGAGGTGGTCCAAGAGGCGGAGTTTGCCTCGAGTCTCCCACGCGAGGGTGGACCCGCTGGGTATTTCGGTTCCGAAAGCTGCCGTTTGTGTCATGAACAGCAATTCTCAAGCTGGCACCGTACCTACCACCGAACCATGACTCAGTTTGCCTCCTCAGATTCGGTGAAGGCTGATTTCAATAATGTGTCGCTCACGTCCGGAGCCACGCGGTTTGTGTTGAGCAAAAAGGACGACGAATATTGGGTGCATATGGAACGCGCCATTCCACCGGAGCCGGGTGAATCTGCTCCCGAACCCGTGGATGTCCGAATGGGATTGGTAACGGGTTCGCATCACATGCAAGTTTTTTGGATTCCGAATGGAATGGGAAACTGCCAGATCGGATTTCCATTCACATGGCTGATTCCAGAGAAACGCTGGGTCCCGAGAAATTCGACGTTTCTCCGGCCGCCCTCGGTGGACTTAAAGCCGGAGACATGGAATTTCGTATGCGCCCGATGTCACGCGACAGGGTCAGAGCCCAACCTGGATCGCGCGAGCCTGAATTGGCAGACTCAAGTGGCTGAACTGGGGATTTCGTGCGAAGCCTGCCACGGTCCGGGAGAAAAGCACGTTGTCAGGCAACGGGAGCTGCGAGGAATTCCCGAGGAAAACCGGCCTAAGAATGAGCCTTTGGAGATCGTGCATCCGGAACGGCTCTCTCCGGCGCGCGCTTCGCAGGTCTGCGGTTTTTGTCATTCAATGAAATGGTGGGATAGCGCTGAGGGGTGGCCGGAACACGGCTTTAGCTTTCGTCCCGGCGATGACTTGGAAACCTCCACTCCGGTTATCCGTCCCGCGCAGATTGAAAAGCAGCCCTGGCTCAAGGGGGTTATCGAAAAACATCCGGATCTCTTCGAAGACTTTTTCTGGCGGGACGGAATGATCCGAGTG
This sequence comes from Verrucomicrobiota bacterium, assembly GCA_027623095.1. Lineage (GTDB taxonomy): Bacteria > Verrucomicrobiota > Verrucomicrobiia > Limisphaerales > SIBE01 > JAIPJX01. The sequence continues at coordinate 7,499 of JAQBVM010000204.1, read as the reverse complement.
AGCGGGCGCGAGTATAACGGCTTGATCGAATCGCCCTGCTATTCAGGAGGGCAGTTTTCCTGTTTGTCTTGTCATTCGCTCCACAAAAGCGAGCCCGCCGACTTGCTTGCCCGCAATCGCAAGGACAATGCCGCTTGCACCCAATGTCATGAACAATTTCGTGACGAATCGTTGCTGACCTCTCACTCGCGCCACCGGCCCGGATCCAGCGGGTCAGAGTGTTACAACTGTCATATGCCTCATACGACGTACGGAGTTCTAACGGCGATTCGGAGTCACCAGGTGAGCAGTCCAAGCGTTGCGGACCAGATTGCGACAGGACGTCCGAACGCGTGCAATCTTTGCCACTTGGATAAGACGCTTGAGTGGACGGCTGGTCAACTCAAGGAGTGGTATGCGCATCGCATTCCGGAGCTTGCCGAGGATCAATCATCCGTGGCGGATTCAGTTCTCCAGGCGCTAACCGGAGACGCGGGCCAGCGGGCTCTCATAGCGTGGCATTTGGCATGGGAACCCGCACTTGAGGCTTCCGGGAAATCTTGGATTCCGCCTGTCCTCGCCGTGCTTTTGGATGATCCCTATGCCGCTATTCGTTGTGTGGCGGAACGTTCGCTGAGAAGCAAATGGAATCTGCTTGCGAAGGCCTACGACTACACAATTCCGCTCGATGCGCGCGCGCCGGCTTACCGTGAGCTTTGGAGTGAGTGGAATAAGGCGGTATCCGAATCAGCGGATCAATCGCTTCCGGTTCATTCGCTCGTTAAGTGGAATGATTTAGGGGGAATGCAAGACGAATTTGCGCGATTGGCCCGTCGGCGCGACGATCGGGACGTGCGATTGCGGGAGTGACGTGATAATCCCGGATGATGCGGTTATTGAAAAAAAAGTTTCTCGCTATTTTCCGTGGAGTGAATCTGTGATATGGGGGAAGTGGCTCCAAAGGAGCACCGGAGGTCAGCCGGGGGCGAGCGAGCCCGCGAGTGCTGCCCCCGGAACAGTGACAGGTGCTCCAACGCCCTGAAGGGGCGGGCGTCGGAGAATTGAATGGGCGCATCTTCGAATGAGGACAGACCGACCCTCCAGATTTCCGCCGGAGAGGACGCGCCGACTTAAGAAGGGTGTGGGCGATCCATTCTCCGGCCATTCGCAAGGAGACTCAGGGTTTCGTCAAATTTTCCGCCAGGTTTTGGAGTGCGGTAACGAAGCCTGCGCAGTTACCGCTTTTGACATGGAACCAAGTTGTCTGGAACTCTCCCGGGCCTTCGGACTCGCCGGCGAGAAAGCGGTGAATCGCTCCGCTCGTCACCGCAGTCCAAGACGCTGCCGCGTTCATCGAAATCTCGTCAATTTCTTTGGCAGCAGATGCTTTTCATGTTGGCAGCGATTCATATGGAACATCTCGGCCCTCTCTCGTTTCACGGAGGAAGGACGACACGAATTCCGGCTTATTGCGTCTTGGTACTTTTTCCGTGAATTTCCCAACGACCTATTCCATTGAAAACAGCGAGCAACCAAAAAAAAGCGTCCACTTGTTTGAGTGGACGCTTGTTGATGAAATGTGATCGAGGGCGGGCTTTATCAACGGCCCATGGACATTACCCGCATAGCTTCTAATGCCTCATTTGCTTTCGGATCTTTTTCAGCCGCTTCGAGGAGCTTCATGTTGACCTCGCGCTTCAGAACCATGAAATCGACTTTCTGTTCGGGACGAGCCTCCCGTGCAATCTTTGCAAGGGAAGAGATGGCTTTTTTGTAGTCTCCTTCACTTATTGCAGCCATTACGACATCGGCACCGGGCAACCCCCCAGCCGGCGACTCTGAAATATCTTCAGCCGAGCTTGGCCCCTCTTTATTCCCGCAGGCTGAGCCTAAACAGACACCGCAGAGAATTGCTGCCAGACTTGCGAAACGAGTGATAAATTTATTCATGGTCCCTGAATCGGTCTGACGGCTAGCGATAACGTGGTCCGTTCAGGATATCGTTTGGAGGCGGAATTCTTTGTTTAACGAGATCGGCGGCCTTGTTCCATTTAACCATCTGAGCGGACCCGCCAAACGCTCCCACCACAGCGCCGCCAGATAGGTTTCCCGGTGCCGCGATTGGAAGGGTCCACCATGCAGTTGTACCCGAATGACGGAGCGAAAGCGTCTCACCAATAGAAGTCGGGTTATTGCCGGCATCATTAAAATAAAATGCGGCGCTTTCGTTCTGTTCCCATAATTGCCAATCTGTCGAGAGGAAGTCAGTGATCTTGTACGTTTGTCCGCTGGGCGGCGCGCTGCCTTTGTTTCCAACATAACCCCCAATTGTCCCATTCATGCAGTAAGAAGTCACTTTGACCGGCCGAGCCAGCCAGAGAGTCTTTAATGGCCCGGAGCCCCGTGTCGCAACGTCTTTAGGGCACCACATCACTTCGTGCGTGCTTAAGAACGGACCAAGCTGGCCAATTCTGAAGAATGCCAACTGATTGCTGAACGCGACAGAATTAACATCGGAGCCTGCCGCGCTTCTGGCACTAGCCGGTCCGCCTGGAATTCGTCCGTTATTTGCGGTCGCGTAGGCCCATCCGTCTGGACCGGAAAGATCTCCCCCCCAAGTAGGATGGGTCACGTGATCTTCATTATCTCCCGCGTACATGTGGCTCGCTAAAAGGATTTGTTTGACGTTGTTCAGGTCGAGGGTCAACTGAGCCTTGTCCTTGGCTTTCGAGAGCGCGGGAAGAAGCATGCCGGCCAAAATCGCGATAATCGCAATCACCACCAGCAGTTCGATCAGCGTGAAAGCCTTAAGGTACCGGTCTCCGGGAAACCGAGTCCAAATAGAAATACTCTTTTTTCTTTGCATAAGTTTGGGATCAAATGGTTGTTCGATCTTATTGGGATTTCGCGAAGATTAGAAAGATTCGTAATTGAAGTCAACTGTGCGTTTTGCGGCACATTCTTGCAGGTGATTCGATATTGCGGATTTCGACACTTATCTGAAAAAGGCGCAGAGCGTGGCAGCTAGCGGATTCGAATCAGAACAGTCCGATCGCTTATTGCTCCGCCTCCACAGAATCGACGGTCCAGCACTGCGGCCAATTATTCTGTCCGGGTGGCGCTTTGAATCGCCGAGGGCATCCGAATTCATTTCTTGATACGAAACGCCTGACACAATACTCATCTCGTTACTAGTTCGTCATGAGTTTCGGCACGTGAAATCGCTCGCTCGGGTTCAGATTATGAAAACACTATCAAAATCTTTAGTCTTCCTTCTCAGCGTTAGTCTGGTTTCTCCGGTGAGCGTTTTTGGCGCGGAGCCTGAATCGGGCGCAATACCCCTTGTCCGGGCGCATGCGCACAACGACTACGAACATAAACGTCCTTTGTTGGATGCGCTGGACCATGGATTTTGCAGTGTCGAAGCCGACGTTCATCTGGTGAATGGGAAGCTCTTGGTTGCGCACGACTTGAATCAGGTCCGTGAGGATAGAACTCTGCAAGCGCTTTATTTGGACCCGCTTCGCGCCAGGGCAAACGCAAACGGAGGCCGCGTTTTCCGTGGAGGTCCTTCGGTAACTCTGCTGATTGATTTCAAGTCTGAGGCGGAAACCACCTACGCGGCGCTCCGGAGCGTTTTGGGAAACTATATCGACCTGCTCACGTCATTCAGTGATACGGGTGCTGTGGAACGAGCGATCACAGTCGTGATTTCCGGAAATCGCCCGATCAAGACGTTGTCTCAGGAACCGATGCGATACGCCGCCATCGACGGGCGGATAGGCGATCTGGGGAACGAAGTTTCAAATAGGATAATCCCTCTGATCAGCAACAACTGGAGCAGTCTGTTCCAATGGCGTGGTATTGGCGAGTTTTCCGAATCTGAACGCGCGAAATTGAAAGAGATGGTTCGTCTCGCGCGCCAAGAGGGGCGCCGAGTGCGCTTTTGGAGCACACCGGACTCTGTTCGCATGTGGAAGGAACTCCTGGATGCGGATGTGGATTTGATCAACGCGGACGATTTGTCGGGCTTGCAAGCCTTCTTGTTACGGCACACCGGCGAAAAACGTCGCGAGTCGCGAGACTAGAAAAGAGACGGAACCGCAACCGAATTTGCGGAAGGTTAGAATTTCATCGAAGGCGTCTATTTCTGGATAGCGTCATCAAGCGGTCAATTTCGCTGAAACTCTCGCTTACCTGCAGTTCGCACGCTTTGAGCACGATCGTTGTGATTCCAGGTCGCTCTACGATGCGAACGATATCGAGGACATCAACGATCGCCTTTCCGGCGGATCGAATTCTTCCAGATAGGTCGCGTTCTACCCGGGTTAGTTCAATTCGGTTCATTTGGCGTGGATCGTGGACCTAGATTCTTTGTGGGGTTCTTGGCGTCAGCAAGACTGTTGAGGCAGGTCTATGAGGCACGGCATCTGCGAAACGTCAGCAAACCGGATTGGCAAAGTCTCGTCGAAAGGACGCCTTGAGTGGATCTAACTCAGGCGAAAGCGAAAAAAAACAAGCTTAGAGACCGGCCGCCCGCCGAGAATAGAATTGATTTCTATTAGAAGCTCTTTCTCGATTTTGTTTTTGAATTCGCCTCGGTTCGCCTCGGCTTGAGTCTTCTTCGATACAATTGTGGAGATCCGGTCGAAAATGAGATGTTTTCGCTCGTTGATTAGCCGAATAGTATCCTCATGCCGCACATGCATTCCAATCTCCATGACAACAATTCCTTTCCCATTCGATTCGGACAGATTAACGACGATTCGATCCGCTTCGGCAACCTGCGTCAGTTTTTCGGCGATCCGATCCAGTTCGGCGATCATTATACAGCATGTTTCCGTCGCGCCTCGAATCTTGAATCTGTGAAAGGCGATCGCATCGCGGGTCAATGGCACGACAATCCCGCCTCCGGGGATTTCTCCTGGAAGCAACTGCCGCTCTTCCCTTTGGTAGTTAGGTTTCGGCTTCTCTTTGGGCGTCTCTTTCGGCTTCTCCGCGGCAGTGCCATGGGACTCGGGATCCGCCACATTCGTTACCTCTTGCGCTGGCGCTGATTTCGGTCTCGTCAAAAACCAACCCGCCGCGGCACCCAAGACGGCGACAACACTAATCAGGATAATAACCAGTTTCTTTCCACCCGGTTTTGCTGATGATTCTTTGGCTTCAGCCATATCGTTGAACGAGATTACTCTTTTCGAACGATCTTTCAATCTACTTCGAAGATTCCTCTACCCAGCGAAGTTGATTCCTTCATTCGTCGTTGGCAAGCGCGATGCCTACCATGCTCGCGAATTCATGGAAGACTTGGCCAGCCGAGAGAAGAATCGCGTGCAGATTTCATCAGACGGGCTTGCGGCATACGTTGGCGCTGTGGAACGTGGGTTTGGTTGCGAAGTGGATTACGGGCAATTAGTAAAAACCTTCTTCGTCGAACATTTCGGGAACTTCAAGGAAGCTGCGACTCGGTATAGCCCTGCCGAAGTCGTGAAAGCTGAGAAGACTGTTATTACGGGAATTCCAAACGTCGATTTGATTTGCGCGTCACACGTCGAGAAACAGAACCACACCGTTCGAATGCATTGCCGCTGACTCTCCAGGCGGACAAGTGCGTTCAACAAAAAGTTGGTGAATTTCAAAGCTGCAATTGCGCTTCACTTCGCGTATTACAACTTCCGCGAGGTTCATCGAACGATCCGTTGCGCGCCAGCACAAGAGGCCGGTGTTGAATCAAGCGCATGGACCGTTGCTGAACTTGTCGAACGCTGTGGCGAATAAGGAATACATCGTAAGGCTGCAGTTGGTGATTCACCAGTTGCATGGCGCGGGCTCGAAACACGTCGAGTCCGTTCCTGTTTTGGAGACGTTTCGGGGACAGACCGTTTGGGACGGTGTCGTTGAAGTGTTTGATTTGCTGAACCACCTGAAGGCCAAACAATGTTATGCTTGGAGTTGTCGGGATGGCTTAGAGGATGAGTTCACAGCCGTCTTGGAGATTCCTCCCGTCGTCTCGCCAGAGACCGCAGTTCGAGCGTCGATCGTGGCCGATTCCAAAAAGCGAAAAAGATGAAGTCGTCTCACAGCGAACTTAAAGAGGATGGGGTAGGACTGGGCACTCCAGAATTGCAGATACTCAACGGAGACAGCCGAACGCTGCTTCCATCGCTTCCCGCTGAGTCCGTCCAGTGTTGCGTCACTTCGCCCCCGTATTGGGGGTTGCGTGATTATGCGCACACCTCACAAATCGGGGCAGAACCATCGCCCGACCAATACGTTCAGAACCTCGTAGAGATATTCCAGGAAGTCCGGCGTGTGCTGCGCAAAGACGGAACGCTTTGGCTTAATGTCGGCGACGGATACGCCCGCAACGGCGGCACAGGCAATTGTGGCCCTAACGCCATCGTTGGCAACACTAAGAAGTTAATCCAAAGGCGAAACTGTAAAGTGCCGAACTGCTGGGGCTTGAAAGACCGGGATTTGATGGGTTTGCCTTGGCGAGTTGCATTTGCGTTGCAGGCAGACGGCTGGGTGCTTAGGTCAAAAATAACATGGCTCAAAAAAACAGCGATGCCAGAGAGCGTTAAAAACAGACCAACGAGCGCGACTGAGGAAGTTTTCTTCATGTCGAAAGCGCCAAATTATTATTACGATCCAGACGGCGTTAGGGAAGCGACCGGTGCGAACCTGCGCAATTGCTGGATACTCGGACCAGACATCAGTGGCAAAGGACATCCTGCGGCATTCCCACGCGAACTCGCTCGGCGCTGTATTCTTCTCGGTAGCCGGCCGCAGGATACCGTGCTCGACCCGTTTGGGGGATCGGGAACGATCCGGCGAAGTCGCTCAGGAACTAGGGCGCAATGCAATCTTGATCGAACTAAATCCCGAATACGCCAAAATCTGCAAGGAGCGAATACGTTATGCCATCCAAGAAAGACTCCGGCTCTAAAGAGCGAATTCTAAATTACTTGCTCGCGAACATTGGCCGCGTCGTGGAATCGCGAGATATATCAACAGGCAAGCGGAGGTGCATCAGAATGGGCGCGTCGTGTTCGCGAACTGCGCAATGAAGAAGGCTATCAGATTCTTTCACACAAAGACCGAATAGATTTAAAACCTGGTCAATACCTGCTGGAAACGACAGACCGCGTCCCGGCGTTTAAGCGGGGAATCTCGAAAGAAACAAGGGCTTGGGTTCTCGAACGCAATGGCTACACATGCCAGATGTGCGGTGTTGCGGCCGGCGATCCAGATCCGCTTGGGGGTCCGCGACCGGTGCGATTGACGATAGGACACATTTTGGACAAATCGAAAGGAGGAGGCGACACGCCTCAGTGATTCTCATTTTGGCGGCAGGTTCGATTCGCGCCCCGCTCGTAGTCCCGGCTTTAGCCGGTTTTTCGCGGTGGACGGCTGAAGCCGGGACTACGTACAGCTCAAAATGAGAATTGCTCCCTGATCCTCGCCTAATTTTTTAAAACCCCGAAAAAAGTGAATGGGAGAAAGGGTTTTGTCTTGCC
>JAQBVM010000203.1 GCA_027623095.1 Verrucomicrobiota bacterium | reverse complement strand
ACAAGTAGAGCATTGGCAGACCCTGGAACGACGGCGGGACTCTCACTTAACATTGCACTAAACCTGTCCTACTGATGGGGTCCACCTCAGTCTTACAAAAACGACAAAGGCTGTTCAGCGTCGTCTCCGTTAACAATCTAGTTCTTCGTCGTCTTCCATAAAAAACTCGGAATGGGCTCTGATCTGCACCTCGCCAAAGGCGACCGTTTCGTAAGTAACCGAAACCTCTTTGCGGGCTTCCAGTTCTTCGAGGGCGAAAGAAAGCCTTGCGCCGAGGTTTCGGATTTCGCCTTGGTGCATACGAATGATCCGTTGGTCTTGCGCTCTTTCCAATCTATTCTGGGCTCGGCGGATTTTCGATTCGTAGGTTCTCTCTATTGCAGATTTTCTTACTTGCAGCAGCGCCTCGTTTCGTTGTCGGGATGATTCTTCCTTCTCGGTACGCACATCCCCCATATGCTGGTGAGCCAGCCGTTTTGCTCGATCGAATTCATCAGGCGACAACTGCGAACTTTGGCCCATCGGCTCAAAAGATGGTGCGTCCTGCAGAGCCTTTAGAAAGCCCACTGATGCCGGTCTAGATATTTCTCCTTGCTCGTCGACCATGACGGAAACCAACTCGTGGGTCGCTACGACGCCCTCCGACGCAATAGAAAACAAGAACACTCTGTAATCCCCATGCAATTCGGGATTGGCGGTAGAAAAACGGGTCCGAACTACGCGCTGCTCAGGTTGCGATAAGTCTTGCCCGTTGAAAAACTCCGTAGCCATGCGGGCTAGGGGGTGCCAGATGTTAACGAATTGAAGAAGGTGCCTTTGGTGGGCCATATCGCTATCGAATGTCATTGGTACGCCCCGCGCACTTCCATCCAGAACCTTCTGGTGAAACTCCCGATCTACAGCTCCTCCTCTCGAACCGGGACGGCCCAAAAAACGGTCTAATTCAGTTTTGAAAACTACATCGGGTACAAATTTCCAAAATCTTTTGTCATCGCTCTTCAAAGGCTCAAGCCGCGTCCCTGGGCACCGTTTGGAGAGGAACGCTAAACATAACGAGCTAATTTCGTTCGCCGAGACATACCGACCGCTGGTAATGCTTTCTTCCACTTCGTTCGAAAATATTTGGTCATGCCCAATTAGTTCGATTCGATTGTTCTCAAATTCTCTCAAATCGCTTTTTTTATGTTCTAAAGACCTCAGATGCTGTTCTAACAACTGGGCCTGTTGTTGAGGCGAAAGGTCTTTGCTTACAGCCTCGTACGACAGCTCTTTTACGATTTCGCCGAGAATCGGCTCTAACTCGCCAATTGATTCTTTGAAAATACCGATACGGTCGTACAACCGCATCAAGATTCGCTCTTCAATCGTTCCCTGCAAAAAGAACGAAACGACCGTGACCTGATCGCTCGCTTGTCCATAGCGATCGATTCTGCCGATGCGCTGTTCGACCCTCATCGGATTCCAGGGCAGGTCATAATTGACTATTACGTCACAAAACTGAAAATCCTGACCCTCCGCCCCGACTTCTGAAGACAACAGTATGTGTTTATCGGGATTGTGTTGAAACTCCTCCAAAATTGGCTGTCTATTCAGAGGTGAGATGTCTCCATGAATAACCTCAACCGAATATCCAACATCCCGCAATCGTCTTCGTAAATACTCCAAGGTTCTCTTGAAGAAGGAGAATACTATGATTTTTTTGTGGTCTCGAGATAAACGATTGAGCTCTTCGTGGAACTTTTCGAATTTACTGTCGCGGTCTCCAAGCTGGCGGTAAAGAGACTGTAATTCGCCAGCCAATTCGTACACATCATCGGTTTCAATTACCGACGTCGAGTCCAAATCATCGCTGCTCTCGTCGATTTCGATCGCAGTACGATTGCCACGGGCGAAATCATCGACAATGATTTTGTAAGCCCCAATGGAGCTTGCGATCTGTCTTTCAATTTGTATAAGCCCTAACGGAAACACAGTGTTGCGACGCTGGATCTTTGCCCGTGCAAAGTTCAGCGCAGTGTCGTATATTCGCCGCTCCAATTCGCTTAAATCCACAGAAACGACGTTAGCTACTCTAGTGGAACCACCTCCGATTTCTGCTCTTCTTGATCGATTGAAGATGTGTGAGAGGGTATTTAGTTTATGCAAACTTCGTAGCGCCAGCACCAAATCACTCCTCAGAGCCGCTCCTCCTTTTTTATCTAACCCGTTGAGCAACCCGATAGCTTCGACGAAATAAGGATTACCCTTGATGAAACTAGGTATCCGATTCAATTCAGCAATGGACTGAGAAATCTCAGGAGGATCGCCTGACGCCGCCTTAATCGCCCGATTCAAGAAGCGATTTGGCTCCAATTGTTGCTCGAAGAGCTCGGGGCTCTCAAATTCTCCGGGTTCCATGATATTCAACAGGTAAAAGAGGTCTAACGCCCTTAATTGCACCGGAGTGGCGGTCAACAAGACCAAAGCGTCTGAGCGAGCCGATAGCAATTCCCCCAGATCAAAACTCCTTGCCTCAGGGTTTCGCATGTGATGTGCTTCATCAACGATTACTAAGTCGAATTCAACGTTCAGATCAGTGATTTTTTGAACCACCTGCTCGCGACGCAATCGTTCTAAAGAGCAGATTCCCTTTAAAGTCGCTCCCGACCGATCTAACTCCCACCTACCGAAGAATTGGTCCAATAGGTTTCCATCAAGAATATCGAACTGCTCACCAAATCTCGAATAGAGCTCATCTCTCCACTTTCTAGTTAGTCCGGCGGGGCACACGATTAACACCCTAGGTAAATTTCCCTGCACTCGCGCCTTCAACTCCAAATAAATCAGACATGCTTCGATAGTCTTTCCGAGGCCAACTTCATCTGCGATTAATATTCGGTTTGTCGGATTGTTGACGAATTTGACAACCGGCTTAAATTGATAGACTTCGAAATTCGTTCGAGAGGCTGAATAGGAGTAAAGGGTGTCGCTCAAAGGCCTTCGTAATTTGAAAAGGAGCAGGTCGCGTAGGAAGTTTCGCCCATCGACAAATTTGTGTTCTGTCTGGATTGTTTCTAGAGCATTTTCTGCAACGATTGGCTGGTCATCGGCAGACAGAAAAACCTGATATTGAGCACCTGGAAGATTTTCGACGACTATACCGATTCTTCCATCAACCTTTAATTTCACCCGATCATTGACATTAAATACTGGCGTTGTTGGTGGTTCAGATTTCAGAGGTACTTGACTGGGGGAACGGTCGAGTTTTTCCAGTGTAGGAATTGGAATTGGAATTGGAATCGGAATCGGAGTTGGATCTACTCTGGGATTGGACGAGCGAATCGGTGGTTCTTGCCCTGCCGACGACAATCCCTTGCCGACTCCCCGATGCTGGTGCCGTAGGTGCCACTGGAACCCAGTCTGGGTGCGGAAAGTCCTTGAACACGTTGGACAAATTACTTTTGGCACTGTGACGCTTCCTCCCGATTGCTGATTGCACCAGGATTAGCTTTGGTTACAAATTTGGGGATACTCCCCTTCCTAAAAACCATTATTAGTGCTGGGTCAAAGATTCAAGATTGTAGACCTCAGCGTCCTTGGTTGCCTTTTGGAACAGCTCTACGAGAGCAGGGTGGCAGGTGAAGACCAGGACTTGGTTCGTTTCAGCCACGTTGGCGAAACCCTCAGAGGCTGCGCGAGCCCGGCGCGGATCGCTATTGACAAGCGCATCATCCACGATTACCGGTAAAGAAGTCATGTGCTGACTGAATTCTCGGACCAACCCGAACCTTATGGCCAAGTACATTTGCTCTTTGGTTCCCCGACTCAATTGGGAGGATTTCCTTTCCACCCCGGCGTCAGTTACGGCATTGATTACACTTTCCCCTGCAGGAGCTCGGAGACCTTGGTACCGGCCTCCCGTCACGCTCCTGAAGAACTCAGACGCAGATTGAATGACCTGAGGTTGACGGTCCTTTTCGTGGCGGTCACGCGCCTTCTGAAGCATTTCCAGAGCCAAAGAGTATTTCGACCACTGGGACCCCAGCTCACTCAGCTCCTCAACAAGAGTCTCTCGTCTCGCCATCAGCTCTGATGCTTCATCCGAAGCACCCAATTCTGCTAATTCTCTTTCGGCCAGGGTCAGTTCCTTTCGCAGACCATCGCGATTTTCTTCCACCTCAGCCAGAGATCGCTGTGTTTCATCAATACTCTCCTCAAGGGCCAAGGAACTGCGACCTCCAATATCCTCACGAAGCGCCTCTTGGTCAGCCGCTGGTCCAAATAACAGTCGGATGGCAGTCGCGTGTCCATCCAGGTCATTTCGGCAGCTCTGAATTTCATGGTCGATCGAACCGAGTCGACGGAACTCTTCAGCGTCTTCGGTCCCGACGAGAAGCATCAATTCTTTTAGATCACTGCGAACGACCTCCAATCGGCGCCGTTCTTGCTCCAGCCGTTCTTCCGATTCTGTCAGCGATGCACGATTCGCCTCGAGGGTACTCAATGCCAATCGGGCCGATTCAAGTCGATTCGACAATTCATCGATTGCTGGTATCAATGTGGTTGGAAGTTCGATGTCAATCGAAATCCCGTGATTCATCGCAAGTGGTGCAACCAGTTCCGATATCTCAACAATATCCTGTTCAATCGCCGATACCCTACCCTGGCGTTCCAGTTTGTTTGAAAGGCTAACACGAGCAGTTTCCACCCGAGTAAACAGGTCCAGGACCCCATCGAGAGACATCGTCTCGACTAGGTCGCGCCCTTTCAACCATGCTTTCCAAGCCTGTTCGGCCTGAGCTACCTCTGCATCCAAATCAGCAACCACGGCGGTTGCCCGCTCAAGGTCTTGGCTTCGGCGGTCTAAATCTAGCAAAGCGTCGCGGTGGGTGCGTTCCAGGTTTTGTATCTTGACCAACTTTTGGCTGCTCGCCTCCAACTCTTCTCCAAGAACCCCAAGTTTAGTGAAATCGAGAGAGGGCAGACCGAGTATCTTTCGAGCGTCGGATAAGTCGCTTTCCAATTCCGCCATTTCTGATTCCAAGCCGTCCACCGGGACTGAGCTTACAAGGGGCAGTTTGCTGAGGAATCTCAGCACAGCCAATCCCAGCCCGACAGCCAGAGACAAGATTGCAATCGTGACCGCGGGATTTCCACCATCGCCACCGATACCCCAGGCCAATAATCCGATTCCAACAATGAACAATATTAGCGATGACACCAAAAGTAGCATTCCGCTGTTAACGCCGGAGCCATTAGTTCCTGCGGCTCCAAGACCTGAACGCCGTTGGTTGGACTCCGAAATTCGAGCCAATCCGTTGCGCGCTACGGTTATCGCACCACGACGCTTCGCCAACTCGGCTTCATCGTAGTCTGATGGGCCGGCCTGCTCCAGTTCGAGTGCCGCCCGTTTGACCACCTCACTAGCTGTTTGCATCTCCCTTTCGGCAGATTCTTTCTCAGTCTGCCGGTTTGTAAGTGACTGACGAATCTCGGATGCTTTCTTCTTCTCTTGATTGACCTTGTCTCTGGAGGGAAGTGAGACGTCAAACGCCTCTAGACGGGCGGGGTCCCACCCAGGGCCCAAATCCTTTAGAAATCTGTTCACCTCCACCTCTTGTTGATTGGCCTCTGATTGACGTTCTGGCAGGTCCTGCACAGCGGCGCTCAGGCGAGCACGCTCCGACATGGCTTTCCGAATATTTGCGGAATCTTCCAGCAGATCTCCTTCGGCCAGTGGACTGGCAACCACTTCTTGCAGTTTCTCAACACTCGCTGCAGCTTGAAGCTCAACTTCCTCCAATTTGGCTACCTGTTCCAGAAGGCTTTCCAGCCTGGAAACTCCTTCCTGAGGGAACTGGAAAGTCTGCGGCAACTTCAATAGTTTGTCCTCCAAGATACCAATCTCCATCAGGTCATCTCGAACGGTAAGCAATTTACGTTGATGGTCTAAATTGCCGTTGATATCGGTACGGTTCTCCTGCAGAGTGCCAATCTCATCTTTGGTCTGCTCAATCCGATCAATCAGTTCAGCGTACCGAGGGGCATCCTGATAATGTATGGATAGCTCGGCCTCAACCTCTTCGAGTTCCGAAAGGACCTGGGCCACCGATTGGGTGCTACCCAAATTCCCACCAGGGCGATATATGCCTCCCTGGAGCCTCTCTATCTCCCTTACGACCTTCGGCAGATCAGTGACACCAAGTCCGGCGCTATAGATTCGGCCTTGGACTTCTTCGTTGTCCAACGATTTCATCTCCTGAAGTTCGTCCAATCCGAAAGCGAACACGTTCTCGAACAATTCTTTCGACGAATGTCCAACCAGTTCTCGCAACTTGGTTTCGCCGTAGGAATTTCCTTCCTCATCTTTTACGCTGAGATTCCCTCCCCTAGCCGCCGCGAACCTTTCGATTGAGTACCGTGTCCCATCATCGTCAACAATGACAATATGCCCGCCGTGCCTGCCACCTCTTAACGCTGGATAGAATTCGTCACGACCTCGAGTTGGGAACCCGAACAGAATCGTCCGAATGAACGCAAGAATGGTTGATTTGCCAGCTTCGTTCTCTCCATAGAAGATAGTAATTGGAGCATTGAATGGGCCAAACTCCGATTGAGCAAAATGACCGAATCCGTCAATGAACAGTTTCTCAATTCTCATCGATACCCTCGCCGATTAGGAGATCGAGGCATAGGGATTCAGCTTCATCCATCAGAGCAGCTAACTCATCTCCCTGTGGAAGTCGATTGGAAATAAATTTGCGAAGCCTTCGATGTTGGTACAGTTGATTCAATGATTCTTGCAGTTCCCGGGTGACGCCTTCGTTACCACGTGAATCATCAAAGAAACGCAGCAAATCTCCAGTGAAATCTTCCCGTTCGAGCAGATCTTCACGGTTGATTTCTTGACGAGTGTTCGCGCTTACTCTATCGCAATAAGCGAAGGGATCTCGCCCCGACCTATCGTCGTTGAGCATGGTGGCCAATTCCCCTAGGTATTCCTCTTGTTTGACCAAGCTGTGTAGCGGCCCACGACCTGACAGGTGGACTCGGTATACAAGGTTACGGCCATCAGATCGCTCCAATGCCGCGTCTATCTGCCGGTCGATTTCCCGTTCAAACGAATCAATTCCGTCGAAGTCGGCGATATCCAGATCTATTTGATCCCATCGCACGATGTCGACCGGACGGAAAGAACCACCAATTTCACCGTTCTCGGAAATGGTCACCAGATAGACGCCTCTCTCCCCTGTTTCGTTGGCATGACGTCCTTGAGTATTGCCGGGATACACAGCCAATCCGTTGGTGAGGTTAATCTCCTGACGGGTGTGTACATGGCCCAATGCCCAGTACCGAATCGGAAGCCTGTTCAGGTCTTCTAAGGTGCATGGAGCATAAGACTCATGTCCAGTGTCGGCTCCGACATTCGCGTGGAGTAATCCAATCGAAAATCTTCCGGCTTGGATGACCTTCTCGAATTCTGGAATGACGTTCTCCCGGACTTCTCTGGTCGGATAACTGTATCCATACACCAAGGGTGATTTCGGATCTCCAGGTCGTAACTCGCTCGATGTAACAGTTGATCCAAACCGATAGCAGCTGTCTGGGAATGAAACCTGAGACTGCCATGCGTCCAAAGGGTCATGGTTGCCGTGGCATACGAAACTTTGGATTCCAGCCGTCTCCAGCTTTCTTAATCCATCCACAAACCTCAGCTGAGCCGCCAAGCTCCTGTCGGCGGAGTCGAATACATCACCTGCCACGAGCAAAGCGTCAACTTCCTCAATAATGCAGAGGTCTATGACCGCGTCGAACGCGTCGAACGTAGATTTCCGCAACACCTCTGCGATACGAGGGGCGACTCGTTTCAATCCCTTGAAAGGGCTATCCAGATGAAGGTCTGCTGCATGTACGAAGCGGTAAGTCGGCATAGTTCGTCTCCACTAGAAGTCAATGTCGTCCGACCAGGTTTGGAGTTAATTAGCTTTGGCTGCGTCAAAAGTTCTAGGGCGCGCATTGCTCATGTTAAAGTTTCAAATTGCTCGAATCTCACGTGCTGCTAGATCCTAAGATCATCGAGAAACTCAGACGCCGGATCGACGCTGGTCAACAGAAGGTAGTCGCGGGCGCGTGTGCAGGCCACGTAGAGCAGATGGCGTTCCGTGTTGTAGACTTCTTCCAAATCGCTGTCTTCTGCCGCCGTGTTCCTCAACGAACCGCTCCGACTGCACGAACATGCCGCCGGAGCCACAGCAGGGATCAAACACGCGGCCCTTGAAGGGTTCAAGCATCGCGACGAGTAGCCGCACGATGTGGGTGGGGGTGTAGAACTCACCGGCCCCTCTGCCCTCCAGGGCGGCGAAACGGCCCAGGAAATACTCATAGACCCGGCCCAGCACATCCTTGGAGCGGGAATCGGCGTCTCCAACACGGATGTTAGTCACCAAGTCCACCAATTCTCCCAGCCTACGCTTGTCCAGGGCCTCGCGTCCGTAGTCACGGGGGAGTACCCCGCGCAGGGACTGGTTCTCCCGCTCGATGGCCAGCATGGCGTTGTCCACGGTGGTGCCGATGGTGGGTTGCCGGGCATCTCCTTGGAGCTTCGACCACCGGGCCTCTACGGGGACCCAGAACACGTTCTCTGCCGTGTACTCGTCCCGGTCCTCTGGGTCAGCACCGGATTCCTGCTGTAGCTTGGTGTGGAGTTCCTCGAAGGCGTCGGAGATGTACTTCAGGAATAAGAGGCCCAATACCACGTGCTTGTACTCGGACGCGTCAACATTGCCGCGGAGCGTGTCAGCGGCCGACCAGAGTTGCGCCTCGATTCCGAGGGGTTCCCGGGTCTGTTGGGTCAATTTTTCGTCCTGTGTACCTGAAAAGATGCAACTAGCATCGAATCTTAGCACATCGGTTACCTGGTTCGGTTTATCATTTCAGCACGTTGCCAGGGATGGGTAAAGACCGAAGTTGGCCGGAGAGGACGGAGGTTTAATCGTTTCATATGGTGAGCTCTGACCAGGTCAAACGTCCAGCCAACGGCCCAGAGGGTCGAGGCATTGCAGGTGGCGCTGGGCAAGGGAACGCCTGTGGTCTTCAACACCGACCAAGGCAGCCAGTTCACCGGCGAGGGCTTCACCGGGCTCTTGCAGCAGCACGGGGTTCTAATCAGCATGGACGGGAAGGGCCGGTACGGCGACAATATATTCGTTGAAAGGCTGTGGCGGACGGTGAAGTATGAAGAGGTCTATCTGAAGGCCTACTCAGGCGGACGGGAAGCCAAGGCTGGGATCGACGCCTACTTCCGCTTCTACAACACTGAGAGGCCACATCAGGCCTTGGGTTACCGGACACCCGCCGAGGTGTTCAACGGCGACCTGGCTGAATCGATCGACGAGGCAAAAGAACGGAGGTGGCTCCCAGGCAGAGAATTGGTAGACTTTGGAAACACAGCGGGACCCTCACTTAATCCAGCCCCAATGCTGTCTTAATCATGGGATCCGCTTCAGAAAATATCCAAGCCGGGACATGCGATACCACGCGCCAGATATGATAATGGCGACGCAGGATCAGCAAGATTGTTGTGGAGAGGGAGCCAACATGGATGAGCAGAAACTTACATTCACCCTGGAACGGGAGACGAAGAACACGATTCGCTATCAAGAAGATGCGAGCGGCAAGCCCCCGGCCATTGGCACCATATACGTTCAAAAATGGCTGCTAGGCGATGCTCCGCCAAAGAACTTAACAGTGACGATCAGCGATAGCCAAGCCGTCTGATTCTTGCCGGGGTTCGCGGATGGGCTGGACGCTGGTATCCCATTCGGTGGTCCCCATCGTCACCGGAATCCATTGGGCACCGGAGTTCATCAGTTACAGACGAGACGTAACGATAGGAACCGGTTGCTTGATCAAGACACAACCGGCGCTAAGCATTTAGCTGGCGGCGTTCCCGACGCTGGCTCCGGGAAAACAACAATTGCTCGCTGGCGTAGGCGATCTCGTACATGTTCCTAACGTCTGCTTTGCAATAGTCTCGTAAGGATCGTTCTTCATCTTTGGTCGCCGTTCCTGTTATCGAGCCCTTGGTAGCAGACAGGACTTCCATCCGCCCGAACTCGCCATCCAAGTCGCGGTAACGGTTACTGTGGCTCCGGATGCTGATTGGCCTTTCGATGCCGAATTCCCATTCGAGCGCTTCCAGAGAATATCTAACTCGAATCTGATCTCGTCCGTACCAAACGTGGCGGTGGTCTCTGATGGATTGTGTGAGCTCTCTGCAATGTTGTACAACATTTAGCATGTTAATCCATTCACTGTTCGGGAACGGATTTTTATCCAACAGATCTACCAAGCGTTCCCGCTCGTCGGGGTTTTCGCCGCCTCCGGAATACACAACGATCCATTTTGCTGCCACGGCCCCAGTCGACTCGAGGTGCGCCCCTAGTACCGGAAACTTGATCTCGGACGATTCGGTCCTTTTGATCCAAGAGAATCTCTGTTTACCAGGCAGGACTGGCCAATATAGGCTCAGGACATCCTCCATGCCGTTCTTTCTTCCTTCAAGGTCCAGATACAAAGCCTGAGTCGGAATAAAGGTCGGGTGAAGATTGAATAGGGTTTCGGCAAATCGTATTCGTGGGTCTGCAGTGAGCATATTTCGGCATATGTTAGCATCAATCGAAATAGTAAGATTCCCAGCGAGGCAATAATGAGAGGGTTGTACGCTATTCCGACCCGTCAAAGGCGTTCCGAATGGTACTACTCAAGTGGCAGCCTGCGAATCATCTTCAAGGCTCCAGCTGCCAACGCACCTTTTCGCTTCCGTAGAACGGGAAGCCTCGAGTACCAACCTAATCCGGGTCCTTGGATTCCTATCCTACCGCCAACTCCGAAGCACAGCATCCCGAAAATTCTTGCCATTCTAGCGGGGTCGAATGCCCGGTCTGACGAGGTAAAACGGCCTGCTCGCCTTCTCCTCAGAAACGTCCGTAGGCCGGACCTCGAACCCATCTGGGACATCGTCCTATCTCCGCACGACAACCTGTCCATCAGCTTAAACGATTATGTCGAAATGGCATTGGGGCCGACCAGTGTTGATGACATCGTCAAAGCGGTCCGACCCCATACTCGGCCGATACGTTGGCCGTCTTGGGTTCCAATGGATGAAGAATTGTCCCTTGAACCCACTGGCGAGCCGCTCGATATTGATCCGCACCTATGGTCGGGGATACGCGAGGCGTTCTTAAGTGTCTTCCCACTCGAGACTGACCAGATATTCTTCGGGCTCGGACTGACGCGGCTTGAAATGGATTCACTAGACATCGTTGTACTTGTCTCAAATCTGGAAGACCGCCTTGGAATCATCATAGAGGACGAAATGGCCTACCGGTTCGAGTCCGCCTCCACCGTAGGAGACGTGTATAAACTCATTCAGGATTTGCCCCGGACTCCGTCGGGCCCCCCATGACAAAGACCGGGGGCAAGACCATTTTCGAGCTTCCCCAACCAACTTGCCGCAACCAACACCACCAACCCGTGCTTCAGGCAGAGTTCAACTCTACTCCGTCTCCACCATTGGCAGAGAGCTATGCTGACTGAAGCGACTTGATCGAGCCAAGACGCTCATCAAAAACAGACGGTTGCCTAACTTCTTAACAGATAGCGAAAGGGACACTGCCACTGGCTACAGAACGCCTATCCCGTTGCGTTCAGCGTCGGGAAACCCACCCAGCCAGGACTCCAGGTGCCCGCCCTTAGGGGTCGGGGTTTATGGCGGTTTCTCGCACCCCTAGCGGCCCTGATTTTGCCGTACGTCGGCCCATCAAATTAAGAGAGGAGGCTCAGCTTCCTCCGGCTCCTCTCCGAAGCTAGTCGGTTCCGGATAATGTTCCTCGGACCCTCTGCTGAAGACTTCGTCGAACACGGCCTTGGCAGCGGTGTGGGCCTCCTCCAGCCACCGCTTCCCTCCCTCGGTCTCACTCAGGTGTTTCAAGACCAGGACGGCGGTCTCGTACTCCTCACCGCGACCCGGCTCATCCCGCAGCCGTCCGACGGCTTCGTTTAGGACCTCCAGGAATGATTCTTGGTCTAGGAGGCAGCCAAGCACCACGCCATGGCCTGTGCCCTGTTCCTGAGCCTTATCACGAAGATGCTCCACGTAACCCGCAGGGTCTCCGTTGATGCCTTGCTCCAAGTCCGTCCAGTCCACACTGCCCGCAAACTCTTTCCGGAGGGCTGCGGAGATAGAGCGCATGGTAGCCGGGTCCGTAGGGGTCGGCAGAGCTTGCCCTTGGGTCTGCGGTCCGGTCTGCTTTCCTATGTCCTCTGTTTCCTGGTCCGCTAGGGTTGGCTGCTCAACAGTCCCCGGCCGGTCCAGTGGTGATGCGGGACCCCGAGGTGGTCCCGAGGACGGCGTTGACTGAGGTGGCGGCTCCGATGCCGGTGCTGTCCCCAACCCCGTTTGTTTCTGCGCTGCCTGAGAACCATTGGCCGCGTCCGGCTGGGGGACCGGCGTTGATGGTTCGCCCGGGATCTGGGTTTGTGCGGCCTTCGGGTCGATTAACCGTCCAACCAGATCTCGAGCGACCGCAGCGAACGCTTGGAGGGCATCCCGTGCGAGGTTCGGCTCCGGTTCTCCGGCGTGCTTGTATTTGGCCAGGGCTTCTTCGAGGTCGGCCATCTGATTAGCCTGGTCAATCAACTGATCAATCTCGGTCTTCGTCTCGGGTAGCTTTACCCCTCGCTTCCGGAGCTTGGCCTCGACAACGGCATCTTTGGCTTCAGGGTTGTCCTCCAGGTACTCAGCGAGCCACTGCTCATCTTGAGTAGGCTCTGGCGGGGACTCCGGCAGTTCGATGCCGTAGGTCTTCGCGACCAGTGCCCGCTGGAGAAGATGCCCTAATCCAGAGCCGCTGTTGATCTCTTTCTCTAAGAACTCCGAAGCGTACCTTGCCGACAGGTCTTGAAGCTCTTGCCTCGCTGTTTTTGGTGGAGCCCCATCAGCATGGAACTTGGATCGGCCTGGGAAATCGAAAGACTTGATCGATCCCGGCTGGCCTTCCAGATAAATCGAGTAGCGGCCTCCTCCGTAGCATTCGTAGACAGCATCGAGGACTTGGGATTCGGACGGGAAATCATCGAATACAGCAACGACCGGGGAGTACCTAGTCCGGCCAGACATTGTCTTTCGGACCTCGAAGGAACCCCCTGAAAGAGTGTGCTCGTAGACCTTGGCCAATTTGGCAGCCTGCTCCGGCAACGTGAAATCCTCAGCGTACTCCAGCCCCCGAAGTTCAGCCAGGTATTCCGCTGAGACTTGGCTCACGGGCGCGTCTTTCTTTCGTTTACGCTGGAAGATGCCCAATAAATACGCCTCTACACGGCTTTATACCGTAATATTTAACGCCTGATCCGTGCCTATATGATACCATGGTGGTATCGAATATCGTTAGCTGTGTGTCGTTTTTCACCATTCACGCGTGATTTATTATTGATTAAAGGCTAAGTTAGGCTGACTGTAGTATCAGTTGAA
>JAQBVM010000202.1 GCA_027623095.1 Verrucomicrobiota bacterium | reverse complement strand
TAACGGTGGGGCGACAGTCTCTGGAGCTCTGCTCAACCTCGAAGCGAAGATCTGAAACCCAAAGGCGCAGGGGAAACACGGAAGCGCCAACCTGTCCGGCGGTTCCAGTGCTCCCTATTTGCAGGGTCTGTCCCGCGAGGGAAAATTAGGGCTCCAGGGACTGTCGCCCCACCATGATCTCCGACAACCGACCTCATTCGGAGATGCGCCCACAGCGCGCTTTATTGCGCGCCTTGCCAGGCGTCCGGTTTTGCGCCAAGGTTCGGCCATGCGCGCGGCGACGAACCCTGCCGTTCACAGCCTTGATAAATGATCATTAGCAGAACACCGTATCGGATATCGCTATTTGGCGGTGGAACGGATTACCCCGCTTGGTACCGCCACCATGGAGGGGCGGTACTTGCGGCTACCATCAATAAGTACTGCTATCTGACGTGCCGCTACTTGCCGCCATTTTTCGAGCACCGCTTTCGGGTCGTTTATTCAAGAATCGAAGACTGCAAATCAGTGAACGAGATCGCGCATCCCGCTGTGCGCGCGATTCTAGAATTTCTCAAGTTCGAGCGGGGTCTGGAAATTCATCACGATGGGGATCTTCCCGGGCGCAGTGGCATGGGATCGAGTTCGGCTTTTTCGGTCGGTTTGTTGAATGCTTTGTATGCGCTCAGAGGCGGAGCTGCCGACAAGCATCGGCTGGCAAAGGAGAGCATTTACATCGAGCAGGATGTCCTGAAGGAGACGGTTGGATCCCAGGATCAGGTATGTGCCGCGTATGGCGGGGTCAATCAGATTCAGTTTCTCATGAGTGGCGGCGTGGAGGTCACTCCCATGAATCTGTCTCGGTCGCGGCTGAAGGAGTTGCGGATGAATTTGATGCTCTTTTACACGGGCATCAAGCGAACGGCGTCGGATATTGCGGCGAC
This sequence comes from Verrucomicrobiota bacterium, assembly GCA_027623095.1. Classification (GTDB taxonomy): domain Bacteria; phylum Verrucomicrobiota; class Verrucomicrobiia; order Limisphaerales; family SIBE01; genus JAIPJX01. The sequence goes on along the minus strand of JAQBVM010000202.1, from coordinate 12,625 downwards.
GTATGTGAACGGAATGGATGACACAAGGGACCGATTACGGACGATTTCCGGATTTGTCAGTGAGGGTTTGATGATTTTGAAGGGCGGCGATCTGAAAGATTTCGGCAGACTATTGCATCGTTCCTGGGAGGCCAAACGAAGTTTGAGCGATCGCGTTTCCAATTCCCGAGTGGATCAATTTTATGAAAGGGCGCGTTCCGCGGGCGCTTTGGGAGGAAAGCTTTTGGGCGCGGGCGGTGGCGGCTTTCTCCTCCTGTTTGTCCCATTTGAACGGCGTTCGGACGTGCTGGCAACGCTGAAAGAGCTCATCCACGTGCCGTTTGAGTTCGAATTCGGCGGGAGCCAAATCATCTTCGCGGATCGCGAGGAGGATTTCGAAGAGCAGGAAAGACTGCGCGATCGGCAGGAGATTGCGGCGTTTCGCGAGCTTCCGGGTGAGAACGGTATTTGAACCCGGTTTGCATGTTGCGCATGCTTGACGGGGACGGCGGCACACTTCTAGGGTATGCGGCCATTCCGGATGTTGGATTTGCGGTTTCCATAGGACGCCGTTTACTTTTCCTCCGAGAGTTGGAGCAGCAAGCACCATGTACGAGAAGTTCTATAGATCTTTGTATCGGATCCGCCGGGTTGAGGAGCGCATAGCCGAGGTTTACCCGACGGACAAGATCAAGAGCCCGGTTCATTTGTCGATCGGCCAGGAGGCAGTGTCGGTTGGCGTGTGTGAAGCGTTGCGGCCTGACGATGTTGTGTTCGGCACGTACCGCAGCCACGCGCTTTTTCTTGCCAAGGGTGGGAATCTCAAGGCGATGATTGCCGAACTCTACGGGAAAGCGACCGGAGCGGCCCGAGGCAAGGGAGGTTCGATGCATTTGATTGATTTGGAGGCGGGAGTGTTGGGCACATCCGCCGTTGTGGGAACCACGATTCCCAATGCTGTTGGTTACGCGTATGCAATCAAATACCGCCGCGAGAACCGGCTGGTTGTGAGTTTCCTCGGTGACGGTGGAACGGATGAAGGTGTATTCCAAGAGAGTTTGAACTTTGCCGCGCTGAAAAAGTTGCCGATCATTTTCATCTGTGAAAACAACGGGTACGCGATACATACGCATCAGCGGCTCAGGCATCCAGCATTGAATATTTGCGAACGAGCCCGGGTCGTTGGGATGCCTGCGGAGCGAATCGAGGATAACGATACGATTCGCATTTTTGAGCGGGTGAAGAACGCCGTGGACTTGATTGCGAACGGTGCCATAGGTCCGCATTTCCTCGAGTGCATGACGTATCGATGGAAAGAGCACGTCGGCCCAAACGAAGATTACCAGCTCGGGTATCGGTCCAAGGACGAGGCGGAACCCTGGATACGGAATGATCAAGTGATAAAGATTGGGGCGCTTCTGGGGGAGAAGGAAAAAAGGGCGATCGAGGACGCGGTTGATGCGGAGATTGCCGACGCCTTTGCCTGTGCTGATGCCGACCCGTTCCCTGAGGAATCGGAGTTGTTCACAGACGTGTTTAAGTAGGAAGTCTATGGAACGGATGTTGCAATATACCGAAGCGATTCGCGAGGCTGCCGACCAGGAAATGGAGCGGGACGAGTCTGTTTTGGTTTTTGGCCTGGACGTGGACGATCCGAAGGCCATTCAAGGAACAGCCAAAGGTTTGCTTTCCAAGTTTGGTGCCGAACGCGTGTTTGGAACGCCGTTGTCCGAAGATGCGATGACGGGAGCGGCGATTGGGATGGCTTTGGCGGGATTGCGTCCGATCCATGTCCATATCCGAATGGATTTCTTAATGCTTGCGATGAATCAGTTGGTAAATGTCGCTGCGAAGAGCCGTTATATGTTTGGCGGCAAAGTGAGCATTCCGATGGTGGTCCGTTCGATGATTGGAAAGAGTTGGGGCCAGGGCGCTCAGCATTCCCAGGGGCTTTATTCATTTTTCATGCACGTTCCCGGATTGAAGGTCGCCGCGCCGACGACTCCCTACGATGCAAAGGGATGTTTGATCGCCGCGATTCGGGACGACAACCCTGTTATGTACGTGGAACATCGGATTTTGCATTTTCAAAAGGGTCCGGTCCCGGAGGCGCTCTACACGGTTCCACCGGGAAAAGCTCGCATCACGGCGAAAGGCACGGATGTGACGTTGGTCGGTATTTCCTATATGCAGGTGGAATGCCTGCGGGCGCATCACTATCTGGCGGAAACGGGCATTGGCGCGGAGGTCATCGATCCGATTTGGTTGAATCCGCTCGACATCGAGACGATCGTCGAATCCGTTCGCAAGACTGGGAGATTGTTTGTGGTTGATAATGGATGGACGACCTGCGGGGCTTCGGCGGAGATTGCGGCGCAAGTTGTCGAAGCGCTTCAGGGCGTCCGCGACATTCGTGTGAAGCGCATGGGATTTGCTTCGGTCACGTGCCCAACGACACCGCCTTTGGAAGACCTTTACTACCCGAACGCGCGGACGATCGCGGCTGCGGCGCACTCGATGGTCAACGGTGCTTCCAAGGAATGGATGCCGGAAGAAAGGAAAGACCTGCAGTCGATTGAATTCAAGGGGCCGTTTTAGCAATGACACAGCACGTTCAGACGGTTGAATCGACTCTCGACTGGCCGCTCATGCGGAACAACATCACACGCGCTGATTTGGATGCGGTAATTTGTTTCTTGCGGCAGGACAATCCAATATTGACGCAATCGGAACAAGTGCGCGCGTTCGAGAGCGAATGGTCCGAGTGGTTGGGGGTGAAGCACAGCGTTTTCGTCAACTCGGGCGCTTCGGCAAATCTGGTGACGATGGCTGTTTGGCGCGAGCTCTACGGCGTGGGCGAGATCATTGTGCCGACGCTGACCTGGGTGTCAGATATCGCATCCGTCTTGCAATGCGGTTTCAAGCCGGTGTTTGTGGATATCAATCCGAAAACGTTGGGCATGGACAACGAGGAAGTTATCCGCAAGCTAACGCCTCAGACCAAAGCTGTATTCCTGACTCATGTGCTTGGGTATAACGGTTTGACGCAGGGCCTTGTGGACGAACTAGAGCGGCGGAACATCCTGTTAATCGAAGACGTTTGCGAGGCGCATGGAGCGACCTGGGGTGATCGAAAACTTGGCACATTTGGACGCGTTTCGAATTTCTCGTTTTATTACGCGCATCACATGAGCACGATCGAAGGAGGGATGATCTCGACGAGCGATACTGCGTTTTATGAAACGGCGAGGATGTTTCGGTCGCATGGAATGGTGCGGGAGTCCAATTCCGAAGCCGTGAAGAGGAATTATCGGGAAAAACATCCCGATCTGAATCAGGATTTTATTTTCGCGTTTCCAGCATACAATGTTCGAAGCACTGAGATCAATGCTGTCATTGGCAGATCGCAATTGTCTCGTCTAGATCCGAACAATGCAATTCGAAGGGAGAATCTGCGAACATTTCTCGACCATCTTGATCCTGCCTGGTATCGCACCGACTTTGATCTCGAGGGGAGCTGTAACTACGCGTTCACGCTCGTTCTCAAAAAGGCCGACCCCCGGTTTCGTGAGAAAGTGGAAATGGCGCTAAAAGCCGCGAAGGTCGAGTTCCGGCGCGGCACGGCGGGTGGTGGCAATCAGTTAAGGCAGCCGTATGCCCGGAAGTGGGTTGGAGACCTGGAATTTGAGAAGTATCCGAACGTCGATCATGTCCATTTTTACGGTTATTATATCGGAAATTATCCGGACTTGGAGCGCGAGAAAATCGTCCGATTGTGCGAGATTCTGAATCGATTACGGAATTAGACTCGGAATATGAGAACAGAAAATGAAGGCGCAGAATTGCCGCACGTTCCTTCTATTCTCCGGGAGGGTGAGACTCCTGTCGAACCCATTCTGCGGTGGATTCCAGGGTTCGGCGGAAGCCTCACCCTTCCATTTCCGGAGTAACCTTAAGGCACTGTGAGGACTGACTGAACCCGAAATGAACAGGCCGCTCGATGTTTTATTCGTTCACGCTGACTCGTCTTTGCAGGCGTATCAGGATTTGAGTCTGACGTACGCCGCCATTGAACCACCCACGTGGTGCTTGCTGCTCGCGCAGAGCTGCCGTGCCAAAGGATTTGGAGCAGCCATTCTCGATTGTGGAGCCGAACGGTTGAGCACTGCGGATGCGGTCCGAAGAGTTCTCGACGCCAAGGCGCGATTGGTTTGTTTCGTCGTGTACGGACAGAATCCGAATTCAGGCACTACGAACATAATTGGCGCGACCGTTCTTTGCCGAGATCTCAAAGACGCTGCGCCTGAGGTGGTCACGTGTTTTGTGGGTTCCCACGTCAGCGCGCTTCCTCTCGAGGTCCTGACGGAACCGAGCGTGGATCTGGTCCTGCTGAACGAGGGTGTGTATGCGCTGCACAATTTGTTAAAAACAGATTTGCAGTCGGGTCTTGATAAGATCCGGGGAGTGGGATTCAAGCACGAAGGCGCGCCGGTCTTGAATCCGCCAGAACGCGTCGTGCCGCAAGACCGCTTGGACATCGATTTGCCCGGCTATGCGTGGGATCTGCTTCCCTATCGTGAGAAACCGCTCGATCTTTACCGGGCGCATTTTTGGCATGCCGAGTTCAATCACAATTTGCGCACTCCGTTTGCCGCGATCTACACGTCGCTCGGTTGCACCTTCAAGTGCGATTTCTGCATGATCAACATTTTAAATCGCGAAGACAACAGTGATGGGATTGTGGCGTCGAATTCCCCAAACATGCGCTTTTGGCCGCCCGAGTTCATGGTCAGGGAATTCGATAAACTCGCCGAACTTGGAGTCGAAACCATCCGTATTTCGGATGAAATGTTCTTCCTGAACAAGAGATACTATGAGCCGCTGCTCACTTCGCTGGTGGAAAGAAAACATCAGTTCCGAATGTGGTCTTACTCGCGAATCGACACTGTTCGGCCCCAGTATCTGGACCTTTTTCAGCGGGCCGGGATTAATTGGCTGGCGCTTGGGGTCGAGGCGGCAAGCCAGACGATTCGGAAGGAAGTTTCAAAAGGCTCGTTTCAAGAGATTAATATTCGCCAGGTGGCCAAGGCGATTCAGGCCAGCGGGATGAACATAATCTCCAACTATATCTTTGGCTTTCCCGATGATACGATCGAGACGATGCAACAGACACTGGATCTGGCGCTCGAGCTGAACACGGAGATGGCAAATATGTATCCATGCCAAGCATTGCCGGGGAGCCCGCTCCATCGGACCGCTCGCGAGAACGGCTGGGCGTTGCCGGATTCGCATGCTGGGTATGCGTTTCTTTCGTATGAGTCTCAGCCGCTGCCCACGAAACACTGTTCGTCGGCTGAGGTCTTGCGGTTTCGCGATGACGCCTGGCAGAAGTATTTTTCTCATGGACCGTATCTCGATCTTGTGGAACGGAAATTCGGCTTGGAACAGAGGCGTAATGTCGAAGCGATGGCAAAGATCCGATTGCGCAGAAAACTTCTGGGAGATCCGGCAAATGGAAGCTAAGTCGGTGGCGATTGGCGGATTTGAAGTGCGGTGTCCCCGCACCCCGGCCCTCTTCCCCGGGGAGAGATTTCCACAAAGATTTTTGCGCTGTGAACCCCTGAACTGCTGCGCCTCACAGAGGCGCGCTCCGGAGCGCGGGTCTGTGACCCGCAGCAATATCAAGTTCATGGGGAGGGGCAGGGTGAGGGGAATGGTGAATTAGAATGCCAGACCTCAGCATTATCATCGTTTCCCACAATAAGCCGGACCTCGTTCGAGAGGCGATTGAGAGCGTGCGTGCCCAGACGCACACTAATTGGGAAGCGGTCGTCGTGGACAGCGGTGTGCTTCTGGAACAAGGCTGCTATGATTTTATTCGTGACGACCGATTTCAAGTGAGGGCCTCGGGCGAAACGCCGGAACTAGCTCGCCGAACAAACATGGCGTCGTGGTGCTTTAATCAGATCCTGAACGAAGGATCGCTCACCGGAGAGCTGATCCTTTACCTCTGTGACGACGACCTCCTCTATCCGGAGGCGTTTGAGACATTTTGGAAGTTCTACAGCGATCACAATCGCGAACCTCAAGCGATGTACGCATCCCAGAACATTGGTGTTCTGGAGCGGGACGGCACGACCCGCGTCGTTGGGAAACGGACTGCTGATCGGCTCGCGGGAAAATCTTGCGGAGGCAAGAAGCTCGATTGCAAGGTTGATTATTTGCAGTTCTGCCACACTTTCGAGATCTTGAAACGATTTAAGGATGTTTATGGCACAGACCGGTTTCATTCCGAAGACAAGGAGGACGCGAGCCACGCGGATGGGATTTTCATGGAGCAGATCGGAGCGCTCGTTCCTGTGCATCCAATTGACAAAGTCCTGAGTCTGAATCGGAGAACGCCCGGCAGCGCGAACCTTGTCTATTCGGACACCCGTTTCGGGCGGGCGTTAAATTTGATGCGCGCAAAGTTCAAGGGCGCGTGGAAACGTCTCCGATCATTTTCGTGACGGGAGGCCCCCCTTTACTTGTGAGCGATCGGCGAACGCACCGAATACTCTATGTTCACAACAGCGCCGACATTTACGGTGCCAGCCGTTCGCTGTTGAGGTTGTTGCCGCGGATGCGCGCGCGAGGGTTCCTGCCGACCGTCGTGTTGCCGGAGGAAGGGCCGCTGAAAGAACGGATCGTAGAACTGAAAGTTGAGGTGATTGTGGACCCCTGGCTATCGGTGATTGATCGTTCGGTATTTCGATCGATGAGATTGGTTCGCTTTTTTTTCGGATTTCCGATCTCGGTTTTTCGGCTGTGGCGTTTGATTCGGTCACGGCGAATCGAGCTGGTCCACACGAATACCGGCGTGATGCCTTCTCCCGCCTTGGCGGCTTGGTTTGCCGGAGTGCCTCACCTTTGGCATGTGAGGGACAGTTTTTTGGAGTTTCGCGCGTTATGGAAACTCTACCGGTTATACATCACCCGGCTTTCGGAAAAAGTTCTGGCGGTTTCGAATCCGATTGCGGCGCAATTTGGACGCGCGTCCAATGTGGCGGTGGTTCATAACGGAGTGCCATTGGAGGAATTTCCTGAGATCGACCCAAAGGAAGGTGACGTAATTCGAGATCGTTATCGGATAGGCGATCTTCCAGTGGTGGGTTGTGTTGGACGGATAAAACTGGTTCGAAAAGGTCAAGAAACGCTAATTAAGGCTGCTTTGCTTGTGAAAGAGCAGGGGGTGCAGGCGAAGTATTTGATCGTCGGTTCGCCCTTTCCGGGAAACGAGGACCATTTGGCGAAACTGCGCGGCTTGGTCCGGGAGCTGAAGTTGGATGAAGAGGTTGTTTTTGCTGGAGAATTGACGGATGTCCGTCCCGCTTATGCAGCGATGGATGTATTTGTGCTTCCTTCCGCCCAACCGGAACCGTTCGGCGGCGTCGTGCTGGAGGCGATGGCAATGAAGCTACCTGTTATTGCGACGGCGATCGGTGGCTCCCTGGATCAAGTGGAAGATGGATTGACCGGTTTTCTGGTTTCGCCGGGCGATCCTGAGGTTTTGGCCGAAAAGCTCACCGTTTTGTTGCGCGACTCAGATCTTCGGAAGAGAATGGGCTGTGCCGGTCGCGATCGGCTTGAAGGCAATTTTTCGATCGAACAGATGTTGTCCCGCTTCGAAAGCATTTATCGAGACGCATTGGATCATCGCTTATGAATCACTCGGACAAACATCGGGATGAGGCCCAAAACCCGCTCAGAGCTTCAACTCCAGTTTTCGGTTCTCAGTCATCACCGGCAGTTTATCTGGAACGGCTGGAGGATAGCTATGCGACTGTCGTCGAGTCCGGGTTGGAATGGACGAGTTTCTTTCGGAACGTGCCGAGTGGTTCAACTGTGTTTTTAAAACCTAATCTGACCTTTCCAACCTACCACCCTGGAGTGATGACATCTTTTGAGTGCCTTAAAGCGGTGACTGGGGTGCTTGTTGAAAAAGGATACAAGGTCATTATCGGCGAGGCCGACAGCGGCGGATACAACCGGTTTTCGATCGACGAAGTTTTTCGCAAGATGGGAATTCAGCAGCTCGCCAAGGAGGCAGGGGCGCGCATTGTGAATATTAGCTTCACGGAGGCCGAAATCATTCGGATTCGAAAGGGTTTTCGGCGGTTATCGATTCCGCTTCCGAGGTTGCTGTTGAACGAGATTGATGCGTTCATCACGTTGCCGGTTCCGAAGATTCACATGAACACGCTTGTGTCGATGTCGATTAAGAACCAGTGGGGTTGCATTCAGGAACCGAGCGAGCGGCTGAAGTTGCACCCTTATTTTGCGGAGGTCATTTTCGAAGTATGCAAACGATTGCCGAATGCTTATTCGATCATCGACGGACGGTACGGTCTGAACGGGAGCGGGCCGATGCGGGGAGATCCTATCCGTCTCGATTGGCTGATTGTGGCAAACGATCTGGTAGCGGCGGATCGTGTCTGCTGCCGCTTGATGCAAATTGATGAACGGCACGTTCGATATTTGGAATACTTCAAAAGTCGAGGATGGTGGGTTCCATACGAAGAGGTTCGGCTCAATCAGGCCATTGAGCCATTCCTGAAAGAAAAGTTCTATTTGCGCCGGGCTTGGACCGACCTGCCAGGTTTGGCGTGTTTTAACAGCTCGTTCCTGGCATGGCTCGGCTATCGTTCGCCGCTGGCCAGTCTGTTGCATTGGTTGCTCTACCTGTTTCGTGAACCATTTTACGACTACGATTCCGAGAAAAAGCGGGTCCGAGAGAAGTAGCGCCTAAATGAGCGACATCAGGGCCTCAATGCATCATCCCGGGCGACGTTTCGATATGGCTCTCACGGATTGTCTTCGAAATGCCGATTAATTCTGAAGAACCACGTTCGGCGGATCTCCCGCGCGGCGTTCATCGAGTGAACGTATTGGGAGTTGGGATCAGCGCTCTCGATTTGGCGGCGTCAATCGCTGCGGTTGGCGACGCTATTGAGAATCGGAAAAAGGGCTACATCTGTGTAACGGGAGTTCATGGAGTTAGCGAAGCCCAATCAGACCCGGAATTTCGGAAGATTCTCAACGCGGCATTCCTTTGTACTCCCGACGGAATGCCGATGGTCTGGATGGGAAAGCTGGGTGGTTTCCGAGATATGGACCGAGTTTATGGACCGGATTTGATGCTGGAGGTTTTTCGTTGGAGCCAGAACCGGGCGTGCAGGCATTTCCTTTTTGGCGGTGCGCCGGGTGTTGCCGAATCTCTGAAGGCATCCATGGAATCTCGATTTCCCGGAGTGCAGATCCCCGGATGCTACACGCCGCCGTTCCGGCCTCTAAACGAGTCGGAGGAGAACGTGCTCCAAGATTTGGTGTCCGACACGAAGCCCGACATTCTATGGGTGGGATTGAGCACACCAAAGCAAGAGCGTTTCATGGCTGATTATCTTGGCAAGCTCGATGTGACTTTGATGATCGGGGTCGGCGCTGCTTTCGATTTTCATACCGGCCGCGTCCGGCAGGCTCCTAAATGGATGCAACGGAGTGGTTTAGAATGGTTCTTCAGGCTTTATCAGGAGCCGAAGCGGCTTTGGAGGCGGTATCTCCGCAATAATCCGTTATTCTTGGGCCGGGTGTTTTTGCAGTTAACGCGCCTGAGAAAATATCGGCTTGAAGAGTAAGTGAGGCGGGCATTAGCTTCTTCGCCCTGTTTTGGAATAAGCGGTACGAAAATTATGGAAGCAATATCCGACAAGATTCTTGTTTGTGGCGCGGGTGGTTTCATCGGAGGACACTTGGTCGCTGATCTGTTAAAGCAAGGGTATCAAGATATCCGGGGTGTGGATCTCAAGCCGTTCAAAGAATGGCACCAGCATGTTCCTGAGATTGAAAACCTTCGTTTGGATCTTCAGGATCGAACTGCTTGCGAGCGAGCGACTAGGGATGTTCGGATCGTCTTTAATTTAGCTGCGGACATGGGAGGAATGGGTTTCATCGAGAACAATAGAGCGCTGTGCATGCTGTCGGTGCTTATCAACACCCATCTGCTCCTCGCCGCGCAGAAGCATAATGTCGAGCGGTTCTTCTACTCCTCATCCGCATGCGTTTATGCGGCGGACAAACAGACATCCGCCGATGTGATTGCGCTGAAAGAGACCGACGCATATCCGGCGATGCCGGAGGACGGGTATGGGTGGGAAAAGCTGTTCAGCGAGCGTATGTGCCGGCATTTCCGGGAAGATTTCGGAATCGTGACGCGAGTTGCGCGGTATCACAATGTCTATGGGCCTCATGGAACATTTGATGGAGGCCGCGAAAAAGCGCCAGCAGCGATTTGCCGGAAAGTCATTCAGGCCAAGTTATCGGGAAAAAGGGAAATTGAAATTTGGGGAGACGGGAATCAGACCCGAAGTTTCATGTATATCGACGACTGCATAGATGGGTCTCAACGGATTTTGGCGAGCGAGATTCTTGAGCCGATCAATTTAGGGAGTAGCGAGTTGGTGACGATCAATCAATTGGTCGATATCGTGGAAAAGATCGGTGAAATAAAACTCAAGAGGAACTACAACTTGAAAGCACCAAAGGGTGTCAACGGTCGGAATAGCGATAATACTCTGATCAAGAAACATTTGAGATGGGAACCAGCGACAAAATTGCGGGACGGCATTGAAAAGACGTATCGGTGGATTTACGACCAAGTGAGCAGCGGGGCTAACTAAACGCGGCGCGCGGAAAAGATTTCAATGCCTGGCGTGGAGATTAATTGAGTCTGAACTCGCGGAAGAGTGTCTGATCAGGTTACAAGCGAATTATTGAATGACTGAAAAGAAGAAAGCGAACCCGACCCTGCTCGAAGAGTTTCGTGCGGATTTCCCGAGATTTTGGCGGGGAATACCAGACAAAGGTCTGTTTTTCGGACTGCTTGCTGTTTGGTCTGCGCTATTTCAATTCTGGGGTAACGCGGTCTTTGGATGGGTGGATACTCCCTCGATGTTTCACTGGGCATATTTTGTTCACGATACGGCTGCTGAAGATGGGCATGGGAAGCTGATTCCGCTGGTTGTTTTGGGGCTTCTGTGGTGGAAACACGACGAATTGCTGGCTGCTCCGAAGCGCCTCTGGTGGCCTGCATTGGGACTCGTTCTCGGGGCTCTCGTGCTTCACGTGCTCGGTTTCATGGTTCAACAGACCAGAATCTCCATCATTGCCTACTGCGTGGGTGTGTATGGATTGACCGGTTTGGTGTGGGGGCGGCACTGGCTGCACGCCACTTTCTTTCCGATGTTTCTGCTGGCGTTTTGTGTGCCGTTTGGAACGTTGAGCGACCCCATCACGTTGCCGTTGCGATTACTCGTGGCGAAGGCATCCGTCGGTTTCGCGCACATCGTCTTGGGAATATCGGTGATGAGCGACGGAACGTATATATTCTCCGAGGGATATCAGTATGACGTCGCGGCGGCTTGCAGCGGGCTGCGCAGCCTGACCGCGCTTCTGATCATCACGATTATTTACGGGTTCCTGACATTCAAAACGAACTTGAAACGATGTTTGATTATCGGTTCCGCCGTGCCAATTGCGATCGTTGGGAATATCGTGCGTCTGACTCTTGTGATCGTTACCGCAGATGCTTTTGGCAACGAGGCGGGTGTCTTTGTCGAGACGAAACTTGGTTTTGTGACGTTCGCTATTGCGATTGCATGCATGCTTGGAATCGGATATTTGCTGAGAGATGAAGTTGAGACAAAGCGAGGAGCAGCAAGGCGTGTTTCGATGGAGGCAAAACCGGCATGAATAAGCAGAAGTGGCTTGTTTTCATCGTGGTTTTTGGGTTCACCGGCGGTACGGCTGTGTTCATGAACCGCCTGCAGGCTGGGCGCAAGTTGGGGGCTCCGGGCTTAAAGCTCATTGCGAGTCCTGTGTATGATACTCAGACCAACATTGTGGGGCACGAAACGGTGGATCTGCCGCATCAGGTGCTTGATTACGCTTCGTCGCCGCTTCCCGTTGCTTTGGAGGAACGTAAGTGGCTTCCGAATGATACGACTTACGGTCGGCGGCATTACAAGAATCCCTCCAGCGATTGGATCGATATCAGTGTCGTGCTCATGGGAACTGACAGGACAAGCATCCATAAACCGCAGGTGTGTCTCGAGGGACAAGGTTGGGGAATCGAACGGTCGGACGAGCTTTCAATTCCGATATCGAGTCCGCATCCATACGATCTTTCCGTTATGCGGCTGATTTCGCCTGAGAAGAAGTTCAGACTTGAGGACGGCAGGGTCACCGAATTACGCGCCGTGTTTGTCTATTGGTTCGTTTCGGATCAACGGCTGACCGCGCTGCACGGAGAACGAATGTGGTGGATGGCGAAAGACCTTGTGACAACGGGAGTGTTGCCTCGATGGGCGTACGTCGCCTACTACACTTTTTGTGAATCCGATCAGGTGGAAGCCACATACAATCGGATGAAAGAGTTTATTGCGGCCTCGGTTCCTGAATTCCAACTTGTGGCCGGTTCGAAAACGACCGTCTCGCGTCAATCCGCGTCATTGAACTAATTTTTCTCGCGAGCGCTCCACGCGCACGGTCTTTTTATTTGGAGCGGTGCTTGACGAGGGCTTGGAAAGGGATTTGGGGATTGTGCTGACAT